>CACZVX010000147.1 GCA_902784755.1 uncultured Prevotellaceae bacterium | reverse complement strand
GGCTTGTTTCTATTATTAATGGATAATATAATTGTCCCAACACCATACACCATCCCTCTCACTCTCAAGGCGAGAGGGATGTTTTGTTTAGGCGATAGGAAACATTGCAAAAAAGAAATAAGGGCAGCGTCGGTCCTAAGCCGACAACTGCCCATACGAGAGAATTTATAGTCGGTTCTTTTCTGCATTACCAGCGCCAGTGCCCTTGTATTTAGACGGTGTGACGTTGAAACGGTAGCGCAGGGAGAGGGTAACGCAACGGGAATCGTTATCCTCCATCTTGCGGAACATCATGCGATTGCTATAAAGCGTGAAGCGATTGATGCCTCCATTGAGAAGGTCGTTGCCTGAGAGTTTGATGTTAAGGCGACGTTTGCAGAAGTCCTTGCTGACACTAAGCGAAAGGATTGGATTAGTACAATCGAAATTGGCATTTGCACCGCTGTTGCCGTGGGTGTGCATATTGAAGTCGGCCTGCACGAGCCAGTCGTGAGGAAACGTGACGATGTTGCCTAATTGTAGCGACAGCATGGGCTGGCTGAAGCTTTTCTGTTCACCCAGGAAGTTTGCTTTGAACCACGGCTTCATCAATGAGATATTATATTGTGGAGTCCATGTGACCTCATGTCCCAATTTGATATCTTTCTGTGCTCCCAGCGTAATGGCAAGCCAGTCGAGGTGGTCGTAGTTTTTGTAGGTCACAAGGTTTACTTTGCTGTCGTTCTCCAAGCTTTCTGCTGTATAGAGAATGGGATCTACACAATGGGAGAAATTAGTATTCAGATATATCCACATCCACCTGATCATAACATTCACATTATGATACTTAACGGGCTTCAGATAAGGATTACCCGTCTGCAAGTTCAGACGGTTCTCATAGATGACATCACTGCTCAGCTGCCAGTAAGACGGACGCCTGGTGCGCTTGGCATAGCTGAACGACAGTTGTACATTCTTCACAGAAGTTGATAAGGAAACCGATGGAAAGAAGTCGTTATAGGTACGGCTTTGGTCATCGCGACGGATACCGCCAACGAAGTATTCCGATGTCACATGCTCATAGCGCAAACCTGCTGCCAACTGAAGGCGGCCAATCTGTTGGCGTAGTTCTATGAAGGGGGCTATGGCTTGCTCATGCTGTTCATTGTTGCTGTTAGCAATATAGCCTTCTTTGTTTTCAAAACTGCTGTTCCAGCGGGTATTGGTATACTCCTCGCCCACTTCGATCTGCCCTTTCCCTATCGGATGTGTCACGAAGAGTTTCTCTGCCATCAGTCGGCTGCGCGTCAGGGCGTAGGTGTTTACGTCGCGGTCATCATACTCATCGCTAAGCTCCTGTTGCTGGTTGCGTCGCGGTCATCATACTCATCGCTAAGCTCCTGTTGCTGGTTGCGGTTGCGCTGGTTACGATAGGTATAGTCGGCATTGAAGTCGATGCTGAGCTTTCCGATTTTACCTGTGTAGTAGAGATTCACCTGATGTTTGGGGGTGCCTTCAGTTCTTTTGATGCTACTGTTCTGCAAGTGGTCATAAGGGGAGCCGTTGGCTTGAAGATCATCGTCATCCTCAAACGCCACTTTCATATAGTCGTGCAAAGACGGTCTGTTCAAACTCACTGCGACTCCACTTCTTATTATAGGCTCCGAAAAGGTTGGCGAATAATTCCAGCCTGCCAGTGCGGTAAGTCAGGTTTACCCGTTCGTTGTTAACGTATCCACGGTCTTTACGACTCCATGAGGTCAGTTCTACGCCAAGGCCTTCGCCTGCCGTGCGTTTGGTGTGAATGATAATGACGGCATTGACGGATGCATCATATCGGGCACCGGGATTCTGAATCACCTCGACGTTCTTGATGTTGTCCGGTCGGTCAACTTACGGTTGTTCAGGTAAATCAACGGCACACCCTTACCCAGAATTTCAAATACATCCCCTTTCTTTGAAATGGTAGGCACTCGCGAGAGTACATCTTCAGCGGTGCCCATTCGTTCCATCACCGTACCCTCAACATTCATCACCAGAGAATTGCCTTGTAACTGTACTTTGGGGCGCTCTCCTGTCACCACAATACCATTGATGGTTTGCGCCTCTGGTTTAATCTGAATAACTCCAGCTTGTTCCTTTCTGCATAAACGATAGGTGGTCTTATATCCCACATATGAAATGCGGGCAAGAACCGTAGACAGCTCGTAAGGAATGACGAAAACACCAGCCTCGTTACTCACGCCTCCACCAATGACTGTTGAGTCTGATGGATGAAGCAGGTAAACATTGGCGTAGGGCACGGGCTGGCAGTTCTCGTCGATGATGGTGCCTGTCAGATGGCGATCTGTCTTGTGGGTACATTCCACATAAATCTCATGTTTTCCACTCTTGACCACACGTACAGGATAAAAGCCAGCCAGCTGCACTATGGCATCGGGAACAGGTTTGTTTTGCAGATGGGTTGTTACGCGGAAGTCTTCAAGTTCATCGTAAATAAAGGTGATATTGTAATTCGCGGTTTGTTCTTGAATGTACTTCAGGGCATCGGAAAGGGCGACATCCTGAAAGGTGTGCGTAATCTTCTGTGCGCTTGCAACAGACACAATGGCGCACAACAAGAGTATGAATGATATTCTTTTCATAATAGTAAAGGTACTTTAGCAATCCTTGGCGGGGATGGCGGTTGTTCTTATGAATAGGGTATCATTCTCTGTCTGGATCTGTATCCACTCGAAGTTGTTCAGCATCTCCACAA
>CACZVX010000146.1 GCA_902784755.1 uncultured Prevotellaceae bacterium | reverse complement strand
GGCAGACGTCCTGCCATTTATCCGCAATCCCAAGGAAATGGGCATCTGGTCAAATGACTATTTCCTGCAACTCGCTCAAATGATCAGATTTGAATGAAAAGTAAAATGACATTGGATAAGATAGCCGTGGGGACAGGTACCTGAGTCATAGCAGCCGTCATACCCAAGTACCTGTCCCAGCGACTATTTTGACTGTGTCAAGGTCGAAACCAGAGAATGACATAGTTTTTTCTCCACTGTGAGTGTAAATATGGAGGTGTCCCATGGTAATCCCCTTTCCTTGTAATGATGAAGCAGGTAAAGTTTTTGCCATAGGAACACCTCATGAGATTCAGAGTCTGTTCTTCTCAGCATTACCGGCACCAGTACCCTTATACTTCGACGGGGTAACATTGAATCTGTAGCGCAAGGAGAGTTGGATGCAACGGGAATCGTTGTCCTCCATCTTGGTAAACATGAAGCGATTGCTGTAGATCGTGAAGCGACTGATACCCCCGTTGAAGATATCGTTGCCTGAGAGTTTGATGTTAAGGCGACGTTTGCAGAAATCTTTGCTGACACTGAGGGTGAATATTGGGTTTGTACATTCTGATATGGCATTGGCTCCAGTACAGCCATGTGTGTGCATATTGAAGTCCCCCTGTAGTAACCAGTCATGAGGTAGTGCAAGGATGTTGCCCAGTTGTAACGTCATCATAGGTTGGTTGAAGCTCTTCTGCTCGCCTCTGAACTCTGCTTTGAACCACGGCTTCATCAATGAGATATTGTATTGTGGAGTAGCCAATTTTATATTCTTCTGTGCTCCTAATGTGACAATAAGCCAATCAGCATGGTCATAGTTCTTATGGGTAACGAGGTTCACCTTGCTATCATTCTCCAAACTTCCTGCCGTGTAAAGGATTGGATCTACGCAATGGGAGAAATTCACATTGAGATAGAGCCATTTCCACATAGCCATTGTATTTATGTTGTGGTACTTAACCGGTTTCAGAAAGGGATTGCCCGTCTGCAAATTCAGGCGGTTCTCATAAACAACATCACTGCTCAACTGCCAATAGGACGGGCGCGTGGTACGCTTGGCATAGCTGAAGGATAATTGCAGATTCTTCACAGACGTTGATAGTGATACCGATGGAAAGAAGTCATCGTAGGTACGACTTTGATCGTCGCGACGGATGCCACCAACGAAGTATTCCGACGCCACATGCTCATAGCGCAAACCTGCAGACAACTGAAAGCGACCAATCTGTTGGCGTAGCTCTATAAAGGGGGCGATAGATTGCTCATGCTGCTCATTGTTGCTGTTGGCGATGTAGCCCTCCGTGTTCTCAAAACTGCTGTTCCATCGGGTATTGGTGTACTCCTCGCCAACCTCAATCTGTCCATTCCCTATCGGATGCGTCACGAAGAGTTTCTCTGCCATCAGTCGGCTGCGCGTCAGGGTGTAGGTGTTCACATCGCGGTCATCATACTCGTCGCTCAGTTCCTGTTGCTGGTTGCGGTTGCGCTGGTCACGATAGGTGTAGTCGGCATTGAAGTCGATGCTAAGCTGCCCTATCTTACCCGTGTAATATAAATTCCCTTGGTGTTTGGGCACACCTTCAGCTCTGCTGATACTATTGTTCTGCAGGTGGTCATACATAGTGCCGTTGGCTTGCAAGTCATCGTCATAGTCACTCCAAGTCTTTACGTAGTCATAGGTGTTTTGGTAGAATCCGCCAAAAGAGTTATTATCGTCCAATTGGTAGTTGAAGCCAAAGCGGCCTTCTAGGAAAGGATTATGAACCTTATTCTTCTGCTTATTGGTAATTACCCACAGTGTGTCAGCGAAGACGGTCTGTTCGAACTCGCCTTTCTCCCTCCGTTTATTGTAAGCTCCAAAGAGATTTGCAAACAGTTCCAACTTTCCTGTGCGGTAGGTTAGGTTGATACGCTCATTGTTCGCAAAGCCATGTCCCTTACGACTCCATGAGGTCAGTTCTACGCCGAGACCTTCGCCTGCTGTGCGTTTGGTGTGGATGATGATAACGGCATTGACCGTCGCATCGTAGTGGGCACCAGGATTCTGTATTACCTCTACGGTCTTAATGTTGTCCGACTGGATATTCTTCAGCTCCTGTAAGTCGGTCAACTTACGGTTGTTCAGGTAAATCAATGGCACGCCTTTTCCCAGGATTTCAAATACATCTCCTTTCTTTGAAATGGTCGGTACACGGGAAAGCACATCCTCTGCAGTACCCATCCGTTCCATCACTGTTCCCTCCACATTCATTACCAAAGAATTGCCCTGTAACTGAACCTTTGGACGCTCGCCAGTTACGACGACGCCTTTGATGGTCATCGTTTCGGGTTTCATTTGAATGGTACCCACTTGCTCGTTATTACATAGGTGATAGACGGTCTTGTAGCCGACGTATGAGATACGGGCAAGAACGGTAGGCTGCTCGTATGGGATGACAAAAACACCAGCCTCGTTGCTCACGCCTCCACCGATGACGGTTGAGTCTGATGGATGAAGCAGGTAAACATTGGCGTAGGGCACGGGCTGGCGGTTCTCGTCGATGATGGTACCCGTCAGATGGCGGTCGGTCTTGTGG
>CACZVX010000145.1 GCA_902784755.1 uncultured Prevotellaceae bacterium | reverse complement strand
CAATATTCTGGCCAACAACACCGATGACCACAATAAGAACTTCTCGTTCATCATGGATGAGGATGGCAGTTGGCGACTGTCACCAGCCTATGATATCACCTACATTATTGATAATGGTGGCTTCCTGCCTAACGAGGATCATTGCCTCTATATCAGGGCCAAGCTTCGTGGCATCACTCGTGACGATGCCATTCTGTTTGCCCGTGACAACGGCATACGCCGGCCTGATGCCATCATCCGTGATGTGGCTGCATCACTGAAGCAGTTCCGTTCTATCGCCACGAAATACGGTGTGTCTGATGAATGGACGGGTAGGGTGGAGACAACCATTATCGGTCACCTGAAAGCATGGGGAGAATGGGATGAATCCGAATTGCCTGAGTTCTCAATGAACGGTCATTCGGTTTCCAACATCCGCATGGAACAGGCATACAAAGGTAACTACCATCTGCTTGTTGAGATTGATGGCAAGGAACGTTAGAGAAATACTTTTTTTCTTGACCGAGATGCGCTTACCATTGTAAAAGTTCTTGCTTTGCAAGCGGCATAGTCCTCTTTTCATTTGAGCTTACCACTTAGAATTCTGCTACGGGCGCATTTTACGGCAGGTTTGTAATAGTCAATCTCCATTGCTTCGAGGGTTCGCTTCAGTTCATCCATCAGTTCTGGATAGAACTTGCACATACGGAAGGCAAGTTTCATGCAGACGGACTGAATGCCAGGGAACTCCTCGACATCTATCATGTGCTCGAAGCAGAAATCGAGGAAGTCCGTCCGCAGGTCATCTTCTGACATATCCAATCGTTCAACGATGTTCAAGGACAGTCGCCTGACGGATGAGTTTTTTGTCTTCATTGCCTGATCGATAAGCTCGTTCTGTATCACCTGCAGCTGGGACAAGTCTTCTTTGCTGGCTTTGGTCAGTCCCCATAAAGCGCTCCTAGCTACGAGATAATCCTCACTGAATGCATACTGACGCGCAAAACCCAGGAAATCACCATTTGCCTTCACATCCTGGTAGATTTCCTGAGCACCGCCCTCGCTGAACGTCTGTCTGAGTCTGTCTTCGGTTATTGCCATTATATCAATTTCTTAATCCATCTATCCAAGAACTGCATCTGATCTTCTGTGTGAAACCAATGTTCACCGCCTTCCATGACAGTTAGAGTGGCTTGATGTTTGTTGGCAAAGTCAGAGATGGTCTCAAGTGATGTCAGAAGGTCGTTGCTGCCGTACAGAATCTGCGTTGGCGCATGCCACGTAATAAGATAACTTCTAACATAACTCAGATACTCCCACGACAAATCTTCACCAAAGTCAGTGTGAATTACACCTTCTGATTCCAGTTCCTGCTCTGTAACATTGGCCCACTGCATCATATTGGTGATCAGTTTCTCCATATCCACGATAGGAGAGATAAAGTAGGCTTTCTGAATCATGTCATCAATGCCAGCATTCATGCTGAAGAAAGCCCCGATGCTGTTGGCAATCAGGATGACATTCTCGTATTTGCTTTTCAGTTCCTCTACGGCTATGTGTATCTCCTTGCCTGTTTCCTATCACTTCGCAGTCAGGAAACAGCGACTTGTAGTGCTCGCATTCTGCTGCACTACCGCCTTTGCCGTGTATGTATATTACTGCGTTCATTTTAACTATACGGTTTATCATCCAGCGGGCGAGTGCAGCCCCAACTTTTGGCAAAATCTTCAAAGCCCTTGTTGACCTTCTTCAGGAATAACAGGCTCACTATCTTACGCACCAGCCAGGGATATTGCTCTGGGCCAGTGAACTTCTTTGCTTCTGGGGTGAGGAAGTTGCCGTTCTGCGCAAACAGCCGTCCCATCTTTTCGTAAGGAGCAACAATCTTGGCTTTTACAGCATCCTCTCTGGTTCGGATGCCAAAACTTCCGCCATGAATCAGCGTGCCGCCAAAGCTACAACCGAGTTGTGCGGGCAGCCCTTGCAAGATACGCTCACAGAAACGGAGTCCATGCCTCCGTGAAGGAGGAAAGACAACTGGGCAGGCTGCTTACGCTCTGATGGCAACGTTTCAAGAAATTCCAGCATCACACTGGGCATGCACTCTACATAGAGCGGGAAAGCAATGAGGATGCGTTCGTGTGTAAGAAAGGCTTCACGTGCTGCTTCCCATTCCTTGCGGCTGGAGAGATTGTGAAGTTTCCAAGTGATGCCTGCTTCTTCCAACCCTTTGACAAACGAATGAATAATCTTGTCCGTATTGCTGAACTTTGCCACACGTGGACTGCCGTTGATGATGAAGACATCCTTTGCTCGGCTAGTAATGGCAGGCATTGCTTCCCTTTCACCAACGGATTGTTTCGCATTAATGCCGAGAGCTTTAGCGCCAAGTGAATGTCCACCTATGTTTGCTGCCGTACGCTTGCACCAATCTTCCATTATCGCCTGATCGGCATCGCCTTTGTATAGGAGTCCGATGTTGAGTGGATGGTAACGCACCTCATGACGCATCCAGCCATCGCGAAAACCTATTGTCATGTTCAGCATGGGCATAATACGATCCATCAGCCGCTTGCCTTTATAATCCAGAAATCCGAAACGCGTATCGGATACGATCCACAGGTTTTCAGTCTCTACCAGTTTTTTTATAATCTCTTCGTAATCGTCTTTTATGGCACAGATGCCAGGCGTTTTCAGCCAGCACTGGTTACAGCCCATGCAATGCGCAATCTTCATGCCCGAGGTATCGACGATCTCAATCTCTTTATCTTTAATCAGAGCCTTTATCTGCTCTGTATAGTCATTACCTAATGTGTTTAATACTAATGTTTTCATTTGTCATTGACATTAAAAAAGTCATTAACACAAAAAGAGTATTTCCTTCTGTAATATGTCCAAGAAACGTGAAGCATGGCCGCCATCCATCTGAACGTGGTGGAATTGGAATGATACTGGCATTGTTGTCTTGAACATCCCCTTTCGGTACTTACCCCACATCACCATTGGATTGCAGAACTGGTCGGTGTATTGGTTGACAATGCAGTCGAGTTCCGTCTGTATCATGGCAGATGTGCCGATAACCATGTAGTCGTTAAGGAAGGAACTCTTACATTCATTCGCTGCTTGTGCTGTCAATGACAAGTAATCGCGATTGAATTGCTGTATGTCATCGGTGAAAGGAATATCGCATGAGCTGATGCCTCCCTCACTATTCTCTACAATAACGTTGACGGCAAGCTTGTCGTAGCGGTATAACTTTCCATCTACAGGCAGCGTAAAGAACTCCTCCACCTGGCTTGCCGTCTTGCCTATGCACCAGCACATCATCATGGTGAACTTCATGCCGTTCCTTTTGCTGACCTTTACCAAGCGGCAAACATCCAACGTCTTCACCAATGTCACCATCGGCATGGGCGATGCCATCCACATACGGAATGCTTCAGCACGGATGCTTTCGTGTGGCTGTATCTCAGTTTTCATCTTTTTGAGTTTATTTTCCAACCTCGATTCTCATTTCGCAATCTGTTCCGCCACGCAAGATGGAATGGCAAAGCGTCACTGTGAAGTGTTTCTCTTTCCATAGACATTGCAGCGAATAAATCACGCTTTGGCGTGAACACTCGCAGAGCAATGGAGTGGTGACATATCCTTTTTTGCACAACTTACAGGTGCATTCCAAGAAAACAAGGCGATAAACTCGTCCTTTCTCAACGACCCCTCCTCTTACACCTTGCAGTTCATTAGCCATCTGAAAGAAGGTGTCCATGTCGCCTTGGGCACGATCATGGAGCTGTTGGTAAACAGACAGCGTACCGCCATTCACACAGTTCCTTCCGCATTCCGAAAAGAAGACCGACCGTTGCTCTGGAGTAGCTGTGGCATGGATGACGCCCATTTTCATTGTATCTGTTTTTATGAACTATTTCGAAAACGAACCAATCTCTATCAGATTTCCGTCTGGGTCGGCCACATAGCAGGTGCGCTGGCCCCAAGGTTCTGTGGTGGGAGGAAGAACAGGTATCGCTCCATGGTAGAGGGCATGCTGATATTCCTTGTCAACATCGGCATACGAAGGAACATCGAATGCTAATTCAACAGAGCCGTTGAACCCCATTGGATATTGAAATTTGTAAGATACCATCTGTTCGAAATCACTACGAGGATAGAGAATAATACGCATGTCACCCAGCATCATCTCCACGTTAGGTTGAATGCCATCCCAATCGGTGGTAAAACCAAAGTTTTTCGTGTAGAAATCAACAGTAGCCTTATTGTTGCTGGTAAAAAGGCCAATGGTGTTGAATTTGAATCGAGGACGTGGCGAGTACAACTTTACCAGTCCGACGCTCATAAACGTGTACCAGCCATTTATCATTTCTGGCGTATCGTTCTCAAGCAGTTTCAGCAACTCGCGTGTAAACTCAAGATATCCCGAGCCATTGGCAGTAACGATACGACCATCAGTTACGGCCTGCTCGTTCACATAACCGGCCTCGTTGGTATAGTTGTTGCCACCCCACAATTTCAGTTGGTCGATACCATT
>CACZVX010000144.1 GCA_902784755.1 uncultured Prevotellaceae bacterium | reverse complement strand
TGGCTATTCGGAAGAAAATGCGTACCTTTGCACCCGCAAAACCAGCATGGTGCCCGTAGTTCAGTTGGTTAGAGCGTCAGATTGTGGTTCTGAATGTCGTGGGTTCGAGTCCCACCGGGCACCCTCCCTTCAAAAAGCGGGAATCTCCAGTAAATAAACGGAGTTCCCGATTTTTTATGCCCAGAAAGTTGGTTTCCATTTTTGGAAATGAGAGCCAAATTTGAGCCGAAAATAGCCGCAAAATAGCCGCAAAATGGCTCAAAAATCTGAAAATAGCCGCAAAATAGCCGCAAAAATTTCAGGGGGTACGTAAGGAACGGTATTTTTCGAAATTCTTACAAAATTGACGCAGTAAGAGTTCGAGTGACGCAAAACAAAAAATGTAATATGACACAGCGGTGTCAGGATTGAAAATACGCAAGGACGGTACATGATAATAACAATTAAAAAGTTAAAGTTATGGCCACTATTGCAATTGAATTAGGGAAGGTATCTTCCAAGAACACAAGAGAGGTTTATCTCCTGGTTAGACAGGGAAAATCTAGACGCAGAGTCAAGACCGGCGTAAAGCTGGCTGAGACCGAGTACTCAGAAAAGACGGGCAGAATTAAGTCCCCCACAAAAGCAAGAATTGTCGAAAAGCTCAAAAATGAGTTTGAGGACAATCTGGAGGCTGTTGAACAAGCCTCCGTGAATGCAGAAACAACAGACGGTGATTTCATCACAAGTCAGATTATCAAGAAGCACGAAGTCAAGACGCTGGACTTCTTTACTTTCACTGAGGAATGGCTGAATCGATCAACCATTAAAAGCGCGAAGAACTACAGGTGTATGTTGAATACGCTTGAAGCGTTCAATTGTAGGCGAAAACTCCTCTTTCAAGACATCAATGTTCGCTTCCTCAAAGATTTTGAGGTCTATCTCAAAGACCGTCCCAGAGCCAAGTCGATGTATATTGGCCTCATTCGTCATCTCTTCCGCGAGGCGATGATTGAGTACAATACCGATGACGAGACGGTTATCAAAACCGACCCCTTTCAGCGTTACAAGGCTCCAAGACAGGTGCTGAAGAAAGGTGTGAGGGCTTTGAGTCTGGAGGATTTCATGAAGGTTGTGAACTATAAGCCAGAGGGAGCAGGGCGCAAACTGCTGGCGCACGACTGCTTTATTCTTTCGTTCTGCCTGATGGGCATGAACTCGGTTGACCTCTACAACGTGAAGAAACTGGAGCATGGCATCATGAAGTACAATCGCACTAAGACCAAAGACCGCCGAAGTGATGATGCGTATATAGAAGTCCGGGTTCATCCGTTCATCAAGAGCCTCATGGCCAAATGGAAAGGCACTGGTGGTTATGTGTTCAACTTCCACAGCCGTTTCAAGCATCCAGAGGACTTCAACCGTTCTCTCAATATCGGCTTGAAAGCTATTGGCGATGATCTGCACATGCCAGGGCTGCAATTTTATCAGGCCCGCCACACCTTCGCCACCCTATCCCGAAACATGATGAAGTTCAGCAAGAGTGATGTCGATGAAGCCCTCAACCATGTGGGCAGTTACGACATTGCCGATGTGTATATTACCAAGGACTTCTCGATTATCAACGAGAACAACTACAAACTGATTGACCGCGTATTCGATCTGGAGCCTACTGCGATGGATCTCAAGGCAAAGGCCATTCCTCGTAAGCACGAAGCCAAGGAGGAAACTGCCGAAACTAAGGGTAAGGCCACTAAATCCAAGAAGAAATGACTCAATCACAGACGTTTACCGAGTTCCTGCACCAAGTTTTAAAGTGTGGGGATTCGGTTTTAACCTGTGGGATATGCCACTCTTCTGACGGTTTCAAAGTGTGGGGATTCGGTTTTAAAGTGTGGGGATTCAGTATCACAAACGGCCTGATTCAACGCCTTTTTCAGCCCCTCGCGCCCCCGCAGAAAGTAAGTTTTAAAGTGTGGGGATTCGCGCCCGCGAACAAGTTTTAATGTGTGGGGATTCTTCATACCTTTGGTATGACCTCAAAACGAAAGTAGCCCGCCAGGCACCTAAGCCGGACGAGCCGCTAACTTATTGATTCTCAGTTAGAGAGTAATGATTATTCATCTTTCTTGGCCGATTTCTTGCTATCCTTTTCAGCCTTTTCCACCTCACCTCTAATGGCTTGAATCACCCATCCGATGCCCATCACCTCGCCGCTCTTTTTCCTTCTGCGACCCTGAATGTCTTCCAAAGTCCCCAATACGTCAGGCAACAGCTTTACTGCCTTTATCAGCAGTTCTTTGTGTGGACTCAAACTGTTTCTGTCGAAACCCATCTGCTGCTTCATGTAGTTCGTCACCTGTGGAGATATGAAGCCCAACGAGACCTTTGCTGTCAGATGTACCCTCTCCAATTCTTGGTCTCTGAACTTCTCTTGATAGACGGGCATCAGCTCAAATCCCACTACAGGACTCTTGCAATTGTTCGGATTCTCGCGCAGTTTCTCGTAGGTGAACGTATAGGGACACGTCTCGTCGAGCATCCGCTTCACAGGCCTCAGAACCCTCTCTTCCAGATGGTCTATTCGGTCTTTCCCGTCCTTCCGATACTTCTCTGCAGGTATGCCCAGCCAGCTCTTCAGTTCCGCGATACTAAGGCGAAACGGCCTTTCCTGTCCGCTCATAATCATGTAGAACTGCAGAGCCGACGATGTAGGCAGTGCCAACGCCTTGTTCAACTCAAAACGCTTGAAGCCAAGCGAGAAGTCCGACAGCACATCCCAGATACGGTTATCCACTTCCACCGTAATCATCCCCGACCGATACACATACGTCGCATTGTTGATGAATCCGCACACCGTATAGCGGTAAGTCAATCTTGTGCAGATGGTCTTTCAACTTGATACCCTTCAGATGATTCGAGGCATACTCCATGATACGCAACACCACGCGCTGCTCCAGAATCGACATTTCCTTTTGCCGCGCCCAGGTATAGACAAACGAGGTCACGATGTCCTTGTTCTTCGTCGGGATGACCGCCAGTTCCTTTCTGCTCATGCCTCGTCCTCCATTCCGAACACCGCATTGGCATTACCCCGTTTGGCTTTTTTCACTCTGATCTCACCGTTCTTCTGCTCGTAGTTGCTGATGGCCATGTTCAGCCCTGCAGCGAAGATGTCTTTCAGCGCAATACCCTCACGCTCGGCAATCGCCCTCACCTTCGCCATCTGGCCCGACTCAATCAGCGTACACACATGCTCCATCTGCTTCTTTGCCTTGGAGCCTGTTCTCACTCTACGTCCCGTTTCCACCTCCAGCTCACTCGTCAGGTTCTCCACGAGGTCGCTCATATCAAACTCTTTCTTCATCCTACTTATCGTTTTAATGGTTCATACTCTCAATCAGTTCCTCGGCAAATGCCAGATAGTCCTGCGCCCCATTGCTTTTGGGTGCATAGGTCACGATGTCCTGGGCCTCGTAAGGTGCCTCTGCCAGACTCACATTCTTGCGGATCTTCGTCTGATACACCGTCTTTCCCAGCGAGTCGCGCAGTTGCTTTTCCACGCCCCTACCAAGCTTTGTTGACTCCCATCGCGTTATCAGTATACCAGAGATATGCGCATTCGGATTCAGCCGACGGCGCACCATCACAATGAAGTTGTTGATCATGGCCAGCCCTTTGAACGGCAGTACTTCGGCCACCAGTGGGATGATGATGTCAGTACTGGCCGTAAAGGCATTCAGCGTCAGCAGTCCCAACGATGGCGGACAGTCTATCAGAATATACTCAAACTTGCCAGACACCTTCTCCAGCAACTCAGCCAACAATCGCTCCCTGGCCATAGCCGAGGCCAGTTCCAAGTCGGCCATTGCCAACTGAAGCGTAGCTGGAACCAAGAACAGATTTTCACTCAACGGAATAATGGGCATCTCACTCTTACCCAACAGTGCCGAATAGATGGAAGTGTCGGTCTCCCCTTTCATTAGGCTACTGGTCAGGTTCGACTGGGCATCCAAATCCACAAGCAACACACTGTGTCCCTTAGCAGCAAGGATGGAACCGACACTTGCAACCGTTGTTGTTTTACCTACGCCTCCCTTGTGGTTGGCGACCGAAATAATCTTTGTTTTCATACCTTAAATATTTGAATACTTATTATCTTATTGCAATATTTCCATATTTTTGTATGCAAAGATATAGAATATTTTGAAATATCGAACAATAACTGGTCTGAAATTAAGATAATTTAAAACTAAAATTCAAACTATTCAAATGTTCAGTAACTATTTCCTATTAATACATATATATATTATAGTTGCATATAGCAATATCATTGTATTGGCGTATTTCCATATTTATGTGCATATTTATTATTATATTGCTTTATGCCTCTATTACTGTATTTCAACGAAAGCCCGTGTCTCGCCGTAGTTACTACGGAAAGACACGGGTTTTTCGTGTTATCCTTCTACTACCTATAGAAATAGGTCGTATTATCTTCTTACCTATAGACAGGTGTGGGGAAGGTGATGTTGCTGGGGATGTAGAAGTCGTCGGAGAGAGTGCGGCCGTCTATTTGTTTGGTCAGGCGGTAGT
>CACZVX010000143.1 GCA_902784755.1 uncultured Prevotellaceae bacterium | reverse complement strand
GATGAAAGAGGATGGGACTGAAGAAGGCTGATGGCATATAACGGTTAAGGGTTAAGGGTTAATGGTTAAGGGTTGAGGGATGATGGCTGATGGCATATAACGGTTAAGGGTTAATGGTTAAGGGTTAAGATGGAAGAAGGTGCAAAAAGATTTGATTTCTTGACGAATTTTCTTAAGACTCGCCATGCTCGAATAAAGCGTCACAAAATGCTGAGTGATCACGACTCATCAAAGGAAATTGCTCTTTTCTTTGAATTTGCTGCTCCAAAATTTGGTTTTTTGCAGATTAATTCGTAATTTTGCTGTCGAAATGATAGCATATTGCTGTCATGTTGAAATTAATATTGGTAAGAGATTATGGCACAATCGGCAGTTACAGTAAGGTTGGATTCCGAGTTGAAATCACAGTTTGATGCGCTCTGCGAACAGTTTGGCATGAGTGCTAATACTGCATTTAACATCTTTGTAAAAGCGGTTATAAGAAGTCGCAGTATCCCTTTCACTATTAAAGGATCACCTAGTGCAATGGATTTGTTTATGCAACAGAGAAGTGTTACGGAGTCAAGCAAAGAACAGGAACTTTCGCTGGATGAAATCAATGCGGAGATTCGTGCGGCAAGAGAAGAATTGCGTAAAAAGAAGAGTGCGAAAGTGTGATGTATGATGGATGAGGACGATAAAGTTTAGAGTTTAGAGACAGTTGAGGGTTGAGATGGATGATATTCTTAGTTAAAAAGTGATAATTATATGGTGAATTATTCCCATTTTTGGGAATTTTGACTTATATTTGCAGTAAAATTGAAACATTAAAATGAAAATAGTCTTTGAAGACACGGACTTGGAAGAACTGATCACGACGGGGCGTAATAGCAAATGACGATACGCATTATGGCAACAAGAAATGAGAACCCTGCACCTTTCATGGCAGTGCATCCTGGTATGATGATTAAACCAGAATTAGAGGAACGCAGAATCAGTCAGAAGGACTTCGCCAAGATGGTTGGCATTCAGGCTTCGCATCTGAGTGAGGTTCTGAACGGAAAGCGTGCGCTTACTACAGACTTGGCCGTAAAGATAGAGTCGGCCATAGGTCTTCCTGCAAAAGTGCTGTTGGCTGCACAGGCTCAGTATGAGTTGGAATCAGCCAATCCTACAAGTGACAATATGGAGAAGGAAACTATAGCTATCACTATTCCTGTTGGCGATCGCAATCTGCTACGTGAGATAGTTCGCAGGTTTGGCTGGGTCGGTGTGTTCTGATGGCTGATGCCCCGTGTGCGAACACTATAAGGGTTTAACGATTTTTATATAAAAGTTAGTGGCTTGGCATTTTGCCGGGCCATTATTTTTTTGTACCTTCGCAACCGTTTTTCACTCGATGGCGGAGTGGGGAAACAAATAACTAAAAACAATCAATAATTAGAAAGGAAGAATACATGGCTAAAGACATAGAGGAACTGAAGATGATTCTCGATATGGCTGCCAATGGCGGTAAGATGCAGGCTCAGAACGAGATGCTGCTGGACAAGATTGCGCAACTGGAGAATGAGATAAAGCGACAGAAGAATGAGATTAAGAAATTGAGAAACGACTTGGCAGAGAAAGCTAAGGAGTGTGAAGAGAAAGACCACAGGATTGAGGAGCTGGAGGCGAAGCTGATGTGCGAGATACCGTCTGGGGATTCTGATACCTGTGCCCAGGGACCTGTGGTGATGGTAAATAATTTCTACTACGTTCTGTCGTGGCCGAAGACGGTGGATTATGTGACTAAACTCGACTCTAACGGACGCATGAGCGCAGGCCATTTTATCCATCATACCCTGCCTGATGGCATCAATATGAATTTTGTGAAAAGGGTGGACGAGCTGACGATGTTGGAGGCTCCTCAGGATCAACGTCTGGCTGATGCCATGGAGAAGGTGGCAGGACGCCCAACAACACAGAACATCTATGGCGACAAGAATGAGTTTACGGAGGATTCGAAGATGCTGAAACTGGCTCTTCCTGCAGACGCTAATCCTGCTGAGATAGCCATGCAGATAGCTGGACAACAGTGGGCGAGACGAAAGAATATATCAAGGGCGATAAGCATGTGCACCAGGCTGGGAGCGTGATGATTAAGTTCGCACAATATAACGTGCCTGGGCAGAAGGTTGACTGGAAGCAGCAGGAAGAAAAGGAGGCCGAGGAACTGGAGAAGGAGTTTGCCGACTTTGACGAGGAGGCTGTTGTGGTTGATGATGGTGACCAGCCAACACAAAAACGAGAGCTGACTGCCGAACGGAGAGCCATTCTGAAGCAGATTGACCTGCTCATAGCGAAAGGCGATTGGAAACTGCCCGCTACTGAGCAGAATATGAAGCAGTCGATGCGACAGGTATTGGGAGTAGGGGAACGTGGGTTGACGGTTACGGAAATGGAACTGTCCGACACGCTGTGGAGCCTGTTGGAACATCGTCGCGGAGGCGATGCCTTGCGCATCACGTTCCAGAATCTGATTGGTTATTGGGACGAGCACAGACTGTTTCATAAGCATCAGGGTTCGCCCTCGCTCTGCAAGCTGTTTTTCGGTTCTGCAGACGGATACAGCAATATTGACAAAGGCCGCCCGGGGAAGAGTGGGGTGCTGGGCGAGTTTAAATCGGTCGTTCCGTTGCTCGACCGCTATCTGCCCCATGATGTGTAATCTCAGATAATCTGAATAAATCTGAATCGCTATTCTGCCAAATCTCAATAGGCTTAATTTGAGGTTTGGCAGTTTCTTATTTTGTTGAATTCTAGGCACTTCCATTTCGTTTACATTATTTAACCGTGCAAATTCCGTTCAGATTTGCATGGATTTTCAGCTCATCTACCTTTGCCGTCGGAAATCAGTTCCAACATCATTTACAAATTAAATTTTTACGACAATGAAAACAACAAAGAAGACAAAACCGACGAATGAAGTGAGCATCGAGACAACCATCAAGATGAAACAAATGGAGAAGCAGATTGCCAAACAAGAACTCATCATCGCACAAGCGGAACAGCTGATGAGGAAACTGCTGTTTGAATGGCTGCCGGAAGAGACGCAACAGCATGTATTGCGCTACATGAAGTACTACTATCCGGAAGGTCGGCAGGAGATGTACTACGCCATGCTTCGCTATGTGATTGAAGGAAAGAAGAGCCGGTTCAAGAACGGTGCTGCTCAATGGCACTTCCGACTCTTCTGCGAAGAGGTTGACGAAGCCCAGTATACGCCTGAGATGCACGAGCACTGGATATTTCTCTGGCGGAAGATAGGTGTATTCACATCGCCATCAGCCGAAGAGCCTGCCGTGCGTCCATTTGATCAGGAATGGTGATTTGAGAGTTGAAAGTTGAAAGTTTAAAGTTTAGAGTTTGAGAAATATACAATGAGCAAGAAGACAACAACGCTGAGTGCCCAGGTGGCCGTCAGCAAGACAGAGAGTGGTATGGATTATGTTCAGGTGATGCCCGACAATCCGAGAGTAGGACTGCTAACACCGTTCCATGGTATGGGCTACGGTCAGATGCTGAGCAACGGCACGTTCGATTTTGCGCGCCGCACTCGCCAACGCGGCAAACCCGAACTGAAATTGGATCATAGCAGTCTGTCATACTGCAACGACGGTATCGACCGCTATGTATTCTATCTGCCTAACGAGCAGCGCAAGGATTTCGGCAAACTGTTGCTGAAAGAGCTTCCTGAGCCAACCAGGTACGGTTCTAATAGGATTTTCGGGCCATTTTGGGCAAACATGAAACAGACGAATAAATAGACGGCATTTTTCCAACCCGTGGAAATCCTCTGAACTATTTCATTTCCACCGCGGCGGAATTCGCGGAATTAAAGCATGCCCCCTTTTTTATTAAGATACAACCATCGAAGGAAACAACAACAGAAACAACAACAGAAACAACAACAGAAACAAAAAACGGAGTCAGCAAGAAC
>CACZVX010000142.1 GCA_902784755.1 uncultured Prevotellaceae bacterium | reverse complement strand
TATGAGTTTCACAAGACAAAGGACATGAATTTCAAGTTGTTCACTCCACGGTCAAAATTTACTGATGACACTGTGATGACCTGTGCAGTAGCAGAGTGGTTAGTGGAGGATCCCACACACTCACATGAAGAACTGGTTAAAATCATGCATCGTTATGGCGAGGAATATCCTCATGCCGGATATGGTGGCATGTTCAGAAGGTGGTTGGAAAACAAATGGACGGAGCCATACAATTCTTTTGGAAACGGTTCTGCCATGCGTGTGAGTCCCTGTGGTTATTATGCCAAATCGTTTGAAGAAGCACTTCAATTGGCTCAAATCTCAGCAGAAGTTACTCACAGTCACCCTGAAGGAATCATAGGAGCACAAGCAGTTGCAGCCATGATATATTTGTTACGAAGTGGGGAGTACTCTGAAAAAGGAAAGGCATTCTTGAAGAATCATTGCTTCTATGACCTTGAAAAAATAAGCGAGAATTGGGAGACCATACAGCGGGACTACGATTTTGACGTAACATGTCAAGGTTCGGTTCCAGAGGCAATTTATTGTGCAATGAAGAATATCTCTTCGCCTAAGGGGTACGAAAGGACTATTAGGGAAGCCGTATCTCTGGGGGGTGATGCCGATACCCAAGGGGCTATTGCCGGTGGTATTGCAGCAGCTGTCTGTGAAGTACCTGATGAGATTCTTAGCGAATGCCTTGACAGACTTGAACCTCCGTTGGTTGATGTGATTGACCGGTTCAATGATGTTTGTAATCAATAATAAATAGTAAATACAATGGAAGAACTAAAGTATCATTACAAATATCCGCATCCGTGTGTCACCACGGATTGCGTGATTTTCGGATTCGACGGAACAAAACTCAATGTACTGCTGATAGAGCGCGGGATAGAACCGTTTAAGGGACGTTGGGCCTTCCCTGGCGGATTCCTTAAAATGGATGAGACAGCTCTGCAGGGTGCGAAGCGCGAACTGTTTGAAGAGACTGGCCTGAATGATGCCTATATCCATCAGTTCCATGCCTTCTCAGGAGTTGACCGTGACCCCCGTGAACGAGTCATCACCATTGCTTACTTTGCTTTGGTGCGTATCAGCGAAGTAAAGGCTGGCGATGATGCAGCCAAAGCCCAGTGGTTCCCGCTCGACAAAGTCCCTTCGCTGGCTTTCGACCACGATCTGATTCTTCGTGAGGCTACCAATGAACTGCGCCGTCAGATTCACTTTGAGCCCATCGGCTTCGAACTGTTGCCTGAGAAGTTTACGATGACTCAGCTGCAGCACCTCTATGAGGCCATCCTCAGCGTGAAGTTCGATAGGCGCAACTTCTGCAACAAGATGCTGAAACTGGGTATTCTGACCCAGCTCGATGAAACGCTACCTATGCCCAATAAGAAGGTGGCATTCCTCTACAAGTTCAACCCTGAGAGCTATAACGAAATGAAAGAAAAAGGCTTCCGCTTGGAATTCTAACATATAGTTGTTTACCTTTTCAGAGTTTTTGGCATTATATAATGTGAGGTTTAACTTAATAAACAATTAATGGACTATTCAATTACAGATTTGATGAAAGCAGCTTCGATGATGTCGAAGAAGTATTTTGGCAAGAAAGACGAGTACACCATCTCCTTCACCAAAGAAGATGATGGTTGCTGGTACGTGGACTATCCCGATTGGCCTTTTGATCATCATAACCTGATGATGGTAGAAGGAGCCGATGATCTGTGCGAGCTTCTTTCTTACGATGGGACACATACAAAAATCAAGGTATGTGTAAACATTGTCTCTGATAAAATGCCCAAAGGCTGGTTCCGCATTGAGAAACAAGATTCCAGCATTACAGGAGGTGCCCACTATCAAGTAGACCTCGTGGCTGCCAATTCCTTTGGAGCCTTTATCTGGTTGTGTCCTGTAACCCTCTTCGTGCTGGGCCAGTATCCCGATTATATGTGGATCAAGCCTTTGAATCTCAATGATGATAAGATGAAGAAACTGGGATTGAAAGACTGAGGGACAATGGGAGATTTACAAAGATTCATAACGGCACAAGATGGCAAGAGGGGTGATAACACCCTGTATGAACTGGCTCTTAGAGAAATTCAAGAAGGAAAGCCCTCTTTTGAGTGTTGGGTTCGATATGTATATCCTCAGCTGAAAAGATCTGGAACCAGTCAGCTAACAGACTTTTATGGTCTCAATGGACGAGAGGAAGCGAAGGCATAT
>CACZVX010000141.1 GCA_902784755.1 uncultured Prevotellaceae bacterium | reverse complement strand
GCAATCCGGCAGAGCCAGGTCGAGAGCGATGCCTTTCGGCTGTCGTAGCCGCCGATGCCCCGCAATGCCTTCACAAACACATCCTGCCAGACCTCTTCGACATCCTCTTGCCGCTCCACGATGCGGCGCACCATCTGGAACACAGTGGGTCCATAGTCGCCCACCAGCCGTTGGCAGGCAGCGCGGTCTCCCTTTCGCAGTTGCTCTATGAACAGTTCTGTCTCTAGTTCCATGTTAAAGCTCTTCTACTCATATATACACGCAAAACGGAAAAACATTGCACAATTTCGGAACTTTTTTCGTTGGCAAGCAAAAACAAGACATGAGCCGCATCGCTGCGACCCATGCCATAACCATAATTGAATAAAATGTTCACGCTCGGCCATCCGCAAACAAGTTTGCATGGCACTCGCTTAATCACATTTTTAAATAAAATGTTCACGCTCGGCCATCCGCAAACAAGTTTGCATGGCACTCGCTTAATCACATTTTTGAACCTATAAAATGTTTTTTCGTGTTATTAGTTGAGAATTAGTTGTTCAACTTCTACCCTTAGGCGTCGTTGTTATTTCAAAGAAACATTGCGGATGACGAAGGCACGCTCTCCGTCACCTTCTTTGAAGTCGAAGGTGTCGGGAATGGTATCGAACGGCTCGAAGGTGAGCGTGAAGTCTGAATAGCTCAGGTTACTCACGAAGTCTTCGGTGGCATCCGTTGCTTTCACGGTGGTAAAGTTGTTATCGTCAAGCTTGATTCCGTCGGCTGCTGTCAGCTTATACTTCTTGCCGTTGGCCTCAAGGTAGGAATCCTTGACGATGCGGAACCAATACTCCTTATGACTATAATAGCGGAAACCGATGGTGGTGCCGTTGGCATTGGCTTCAACTTTCCGAATGGACAACTGGTAGTTGGCGCTGTTGTCTTGCTTGACGATAAGCCCGTTGACGGCATCTGCCAACCCTAAGAACATTCCTGGATAATAGCCCACGGCCTTCGTCACGATGCGCTTGTCGGGCGAAATCAATATATAATAAGGTATGGCGCCTTCGTCGCAATATCTGCTGGCGATGCTGCTTCCCTTCTTGCCGTCGTTCCAGTTTTTCCATACAATGCTTTTACTGAAGTCGTTGGTTTTCCAAGTGGAGAGATCATCCTGACAGATTCCGACGATTTCCAGCTTATCCTTCATTCGCCCATAGACCTCGCGCATCTCCGGTTCAGCCATCCGGCACGGACCGCAGCCGATGCCCCATATATCGAGCAGCAGGTATCGGCCATCCAACAGGCCTTCAAGGAGATGATGCTTGTTGCCCTGCATGTCGAAGAGTTCGGCATCAACGGCCTCTTCGCCTATCTGGAGAACATGCGGCGGATAAATATAGGTGTGAATTTCTGCCAACTGGTCTTCAAACCCTTTTCTGCCAACTGGTCTTCAAACCCTTTTGGTGCTCGGGCAGCGAAAGACTTCTCCAGATTCTTCAACTCTTCCATGTATGGGAAGTCTTTCATGTTCTTCAGCGGCCTGGATATGCTCCACAGGTCATTTAAAGATGCTGCATCCACAGGTAGTGAGGGCAGGATGTCCATATGCTGTTTCACTAACACCGTGTTGATAGAATCTAACTTATTCCAATCTTTCTTCTGTTCGATTTGGATAAACTCCTTTATCGCGTCACGACAATGCTCGGTGATACGGTTCATTGTCTGTTGCTCAGGAATCGGGCTTTCCACCTTCCATAGCGGGTAAAGGCAGTCTGTACCCGTCAGTTTTATTGTCACATCAGGCTTCATCATAAGGGAGAAAGAGTAATTGGGACAGCCTTCGCCCACCAATAAGAGATAGCCCGCTGTGAGTTCCTCAATGGGTAGCGTGAAGGCAAAACGCCCGCTTTGAACGGTATCTACAACAGATAACGACAAACCAGTTCCGGCAACCACCAGCGTGCTGTCTTTCAATGCGGGTGAACTGCCTGTTATGGTTACAGTATTTGTTGTCTGTGCCCAGCCCGTCATTACAACGAGGGCGAGCATCATCGTCATAATACTTTTCTTATTCATAATCGATTTGTTTTTATTATACCTTTTATTAGTTATACGACGATTCATCAGAAATAGCTCGCAAGTCTTTCCAAGATGCTCTCTTTGAGGTTTGCGAGCAATGTCAGCGTATTTGCGTATTTGCGCCGCAGAGCTTCGCGGAGGTCGGTATCCTTGAATGTATTCATTTTACTTGCTTGCTTTTTCCAATTCCTTGCGGATAACATCATTGCCTGGGACGAGGGCGGGGTGATGTATATGAATTTGATATTGCGTCCCTTCAACTCTTCTTTAAGAGGCGCCATCGTTTTATGACCAGCACGACAGGGACCGCACCATGTAGCCCACATGTCGATGAGCACGGCCTTGCCCTTATAGTTGTCGAGGATGGTCTGGAGGATGTCCTCAGGAGCCACGTCGTCGTATTTCTTGAAAAACACGCTCTCATTGCCGGCTAATTCCTCGGCTATCTGCTGCTCGTTCTTCGCATAGACATAGGAATGAATCTCTGCTAATTCCTCTTCGAATCCTTTTGGCGCACGGGCGGCGATGGTCTTCTCCACTTCTTTCAACTGTTCCATGTACGGAAAGTCTTTCCTTATCATGGCCGTTTCGGATATGCCCAATAGAGCACGGATTGTGGCTGCATCCACAGGCAGTGATGGCAGGATATCCATTTGTTGCTTCATCCATATCATCGTAATGGAGTCGTCTTTTTCCCGAGGCGCATTAGTTAAGTCCATCTGCATTCTTTCTGTCAGCACATCGCGGCAATGCTCTGTCAGACGGTTCTGGGTCTGCTGTTCAGGTATCGGGCTCTCCACCTTCCATAAGGGGTTAAGGCAGTCATTGCCCGTCACTTTCACAGTCACATCGGGACGCAGGAAGATTAGAGTGTAAGATCTGGGGCAGCCTTCGCCAAAGAAAGAGAGGGAGCTCTCGGTGAATTCCTCAACGGGCAGAGTGTAAGCGAATCGTCCGGCCTGCACGGTATCAACAACCGTTCCCGACCCTCCCACACCAGCAAGCACCAGCGTGCCGTCTTTCAGAGCGGGTGAATAACCTGTGACAGTTGCTGTCTTCGTCTGCGCCCAGCCCGTCATTATGACGAGGGTGAGCAGAGCGGTGGTAATTGTTTGCTTGTTAGATAAAAGCATAATTCTTAACTCTTACTCGCGCAGCGATACATCTTAATTCTAAATTCTTAACTCTTAACTCACATTATTCCACCATTTTCCTTGGGAAATACTTGAACAGCTTCTGGTTGTCGCGGAGTTCCTTAATGCTGAGGTCGGACTTTACTTCACCGCTCCAGTTAGCAAAATTAGCCTTGAATGGCTCGCCCTCAGGAACGATATAGGTGATGGTTTCGAGGTTAAGCGGCAGGGGCTCGAAGATGAGCACGATGGCAAAGTAGTCGCCTGAATAGCCCTGCACCCAGAACAACTTGTCGTTGGGATAGTCCATCACGTCCTTGCACTTATACTGATGGCCCGACTTGTCGATGAGGATGGTGTTGCCACCACGGCCGAAATATTCCCTGCGCCAGTTCATCTCGGTGGAAATGGCAACGTAGGTAGCTTCAGGAGTCAGCCACATGGCCATCGTACCCTCTGGAATGGGCTTGATAAGATGGGCGTCCTTGTATTCTGACCATGTGAAGAAGTTGTCCTTGTCGAAGTTCTTTGCCTCGGTAACGAGCGTAGGATGATGGAACTCAGGAACCTGATCGTAGTAGTTTGCCACGCCGTAAAACACTTGGCCTGACGGCTGACGGTTCAGTTTCACGTTCATGCCTCTCAGCTGCCAGTTGGGTACGCCATAGATGGCGATGTCTGTAGTGGTCTCAGGCAGTTTGGGGAAGAATATCTTGAAGTCGAGCACCGTTCCCTTCTTGCCCTTGATTCCAAAGCGTTTGTAGTAGCAATCGGGCGCTGTACGCCGTGCCCTGTAACTGATGCCGGTCTCATTGTCGAGAATACATCCCTCTTCGTCGGTGAGCCAGAAGTTATCCACGATGTCGGCTGGCATGGGGAAATAACAATGCAGCACGGTCTCGCCATTCTCTTCGGTCAACTTCCAAGGCATGGGCGTGTAGGGGGCATCTTTTGAAGCATTGACAAAATCGGCAAACAGATCGTCGTTTAGATTATCGACGGTAGGGACGTTCTCTACCATCAGACCAGAAGGCTCAAACCAGTCGTCCTTTTCGGTCCTGTTCCAACGGGCAACCGACTTCTTCTTTTTGTCGATGGCAACCGAAGGCTTGGCCACCCAGTAACCACTGCTTTTAGCCAGAGTTACCACATCATTCTTTGTTTGTGCCTGCATCGTGAGGCAGGCAATAGCCGTGAGGCTAAGGGTTATGATACGCTTGATCATATCTTTCTTGTTTTTAAATGAATACTATTTGTATGCATGAGCTCATTGCGATATTCTTGATAACAGGCGGAAGTTGTTTGGGCCCCGA
>CACZVX010000140.1 GCA_902784755.1 uncultured Prevotellaceae bacterium | reverse complement strand
CAACCGTCTGAATCAGCGCATCAACGACCTCCAGCGCCAACTCAACGACCTGAAGAAGTCCATGTAAAAAAAGCATATACATCAACAATTTAAAAATATTACACAAAAATGAAGAATCTATTAAAGTATGCAATGCTCTTCGCTGCCGCCGGCACACTGAGCATGAGTTTTACTGCTTGTAGCAGTGATGATGATGACAAAAAGGATGACAACGGTTTCAGCATTGTGACCACCACACCGGTTGTTGACCAGGACAATTATTCCTCCAATACAGGAAGCTACCAAGATAAGTCCTTTGGCCAGACAGCCATCGACAACTGTGCTACGCTCGTCAACGAACTGGTTGCTGCCAATCATGCCATTGCCTCATCCACACTTTCCTCAGAGCAGGAAGCTTATCTTTATAAGGTGCTCGAGAACATCGTGGACAAGGTGATTGTTCCCACCTATACCAGTCTGGCCGACAATACCGAGGCACTGGAGAAAACCCTCAACGGCCTGACTCCCAGCACTATCACCCAGGCACAGATTAATTCAGCCTGCGAGGAGTTCAAGGCAGCCCGCCAATACTGGGAGCGCTCTGAGGCTTTCCTGATGGGTGCCGCTTCCGACTTCGATGTTGACCCAACCATCGACTCTTGGCCTCTCAACCGTACACTGCTGGTAAA
Source organism: uncultured Prevotellaceae bacterium (assembly GCA_902784755.1). Classification (GTDB taxonomy): domain Bacteria; phylum Bacteroidota; class Bacteroidia; order Bacteroidales; family Bacteroidaceae; genus Prevotella. The sequence continues at coordinate 1,632 of CACZVX010000140.1, read as the reverse complement.
CTATTTCAAGAATGGAATGAATGATGACATGCTTGACGATGCCACCATTCTCGGTTTCCATGCTTTGGAGTTCATCCTCTTCCGCAATGGCCAGCCCCGTAAGGTCGCTGAGTTCCAGGGCAACGACACTTATAAGAACTTCGAGAACATCACCGGTGCACAGGAACTGACCTATGCACAGACCATCTGCACACTCCTGAAGAACCGCACTTTCCAGTTACAAGTGGCATGGGATGGCGGTGCCAACGCCAGTCGTCTGGCTGTGGTGAAAGCTGCAGGTCTCAAATACACCACCTCAAACGGTCTTTCCTTCGGTGACAATTTGAAGAAGGCCGGTGTGAGCGGAAGCAAGAGCACCTTCGCTACCCTGAAGTCAGCCATTGCACAGGTTCTCTCTGACGATGAAGGTTCATGTGTAGGTATCTGCAACGAGGTTGGTACGGCAAAGATTGCCAACCCATTCGCCAATGGTGACGTTTCGTATGTGGAGTCTCCCTACAGCTATAACTCTATCGCGGACTTCCGTGACAACATCCGTTCTATTCGTAACATCTGGCTTGGTTCTACGGATAAGACGGCAAACACATACAGTTTCCATACCTTCTTTGCAAGCGTGAATAAGGCAAGTGTCAACTCTTCGATAGAGAACGGTTATGTGAAAGCCATCGAAGCCATCAGCAATATGCCTTCACCTTTCGTGAAATATTGCTGCACCATCTGGAACATCGCCTTCGAAGATGATGAGGATTGGGATTAATTGAAAACAATTCGCCTCTACAAGGTTCGACATAACCAAGCGCCTCTCCTTGAAAAAGGGTGAGACGCTTTGGCCGCTTCATAAAGAATATGGTAAAACAATAACAAAAACATTACAAATATGACGAATTTTAGAAGACTACTGATGCTGTCTGTTGCCTCAGCTATGGCATTCCCGTTGCTGACGGCCTGTTCCGACAGCGATGAAAACCAAGGATTGGGAGAGTTGACTCCTGCCGAAGATGTCTTCGGAAAAGCCAACGATGTATTCTCTGCCGAAGAATGGTATCCCGGCGGACAATTGGGAACGACCGAGAAGGCCAGTTATTCAGCCGATGCACCTGCCGTGGACCTTATTCCCGGGGGAAATGGTGTGTCCGACTTCATCACTGGCGAAGACTTCTTTGAACACCTCTACACCTTTGAACAGAATCCCCGCAGAGGGCTTGGTCCTGCATGGCTGCGTAACAGCTGTATTGCCTGCCATCCCTCTTACGGTCATGGTAAGCGACAGACGGAGTATCGCACCAACACGATTGGCAACGGTTACCTGCTCGTGATTTATCATCCGACATCAGGCACGGAACTCAATGTGAAGGGCGAGACCGTCAAATACAATGCCAACTCGTACATCTCACATGTCACAGGAATGCCACAGACGGCTGCCATGTCACCCTTCAAGGCACCTATCGACGAAAACCAGATCAAGATTGACTGGAAAACGGTCACTGAGATGGAGACCGACGAGATTGCCTCTGCCGGTAATGGTAAATGGAAGTTCGCCGACGGTGAGACTTTCGAACTGATTTACCCCGAAGTGACCATTCCGCAGGCAGCCTTCAACGTAAGTCCAAGGCCCGACAACTATGAAGTCCG
>CACZVX010000139.1 GCA_902784755.1 uncultured Prevotellaceae bacterium | reverse complement strand
TTCATCACATAATCCAACAGGCAACAATTTAAAGAGAGAAATAGAAATCGTTTTCGTGATTATCTTACCATACGCTATTCCACAATCTCAATCTGATTGACCAATATGTCGAGATATTTCATACCGCCGATGTATACGGCTACTCCATCGCCGTTCTTGTCTTCGTAAAACTTGTATGCGACGCCAGTGAACTTCACCTTCAGACCCTCGACCTTATACTCGTCTGGCAGGTTGTACAGATAATAAGCCTTTCCGCCGTCGATTAACTGTTCCCCGGGAATCTTCAGCGGTGTGAGGACATACCAGAAATCTTCTGAGGCATCGTAACACATGGTACCCGTGTCAGAGATGACCGTGACGATGCCGGCCTCCAAAGGCTGTTGGGGAGATGTCCGGGCCGTCTCGGAAGTTTCGGAGGGCTCGGGAGTTTCGGAGGACTCGGGAGTTTCGGAGGGCTCGGGAGTCTTTGTGGTGATAACATTGTCATCGTCACTACTGCAAGCCGCCGTTACCATGCCGGCCGTCATCAGCAGCACGGCGCTCATCACGAATATAAAATCCTTTTTCATAACTACTTAACTTTTAAAATGATTAAACACCTTCGTTTGTAGACTTTCTACATAGATATAACTGAGAAAACCTAAAAGGTTGACGGGATTTTGCTATCTTTTAAGATACTTTAACGCTTATGGAATAGTTTCTTATATCATCTTCCTAATTTAAATGAATACTTAAATGCACAACGTTCCAGGAAACGTGTGTTCTGGCGCTGACCATCTCTTCGGGGTGGCCGAAGTGCAACTGGCTTCCGCGCTCGGCTTCCCCTCCTAAGTTCTTGCGTCCCTTCTTTAGCAAGCGGCAAAGCCGAGCGAGGAGGGGTTAGGGGTGGTCTGCACTCGGCCGAAGGACGCTTGCTACCAGCGGGACGCAAGAACCGCCGCTAGAATCTCTGAAACAATCCCTTGTCCTGACCGTTCCGATGCCTTGCGTGAGTTGTTCCGATGCCTTGCATACCTGTATGGAGATGGCTTCCATGGGGCGTAGATGACGTCTGGACGAGTCGTAGATGGCGTTCCTTTGATTCACAGTGCAAAGTTACGACATCCGCAGAAAGCATCTGTTCCTTTTTGGTAACAGATGACCGTATAGGTGTGCGCGGTACGCAAGGAGTCTTATAAATCATCTGTGTCATCTGTGTCATCTGTGTCATCTGTGATCTGTGCCGTCCCCGTGATCATGGTCCCCGTGATCATGTTATCATGTAATCAATGACCCGTGATCTCCTGCCCCAAGCACGTTGGGTGTGCAGTCGGCGATGCCGTATGTCCGTCCCCCATGTTCATCACGTCTTGCAGGATCGATAAAAACCAAATCAGCAGGAGCCATCCTATGCAGATAGTCTACACCATTGCCATTCACCACCTCTATCTGATGAAGCCCCAAAAGCCTAAAATTCTCCGATGAAATGGCACATAACTCCGCTTGCAGTTCCACAGCGACAACCTTCTGGAACCCCTGAGCAATGAAAGCCGCATCAACGCCAAAGCCAGCCGTCAGATCTACAAACACTCCCCCACTTCTAGCCACTTCCGCCTTATATCTTGCCGTCTGCTCACTCGAACATTGTTCCATCGAAAGATGTGGTGGCCAAACAATTCCCTCCACCGCTGCCCACGATGGCAACTTCTCCTGCGCCCGCTTTCGCCCGTCAATCTGCTGAAGGGCAAACGCCAAATCCACCTCAGGGTCTTTCGTCCCCCGAAGTGCCAGCTGTCTCACATCATCATCCCGATGCTCTCGTACAAACGCCCTCGTCGCTTCGTTCATCATCTTCATTTCACGCCACAAAGATAGTGCAAAATTTCGATTTAGCGAAGAGAATACAAATATATTTGCATTCTTGAACGTAATAAAAACGGTTACGGTTACAATTGTAACCATGTAACCTTTTTCTTGAAAGCCGAAGGAAATTATTTTACAAATCAAAAAAAACGCCTAGAGAAAGAACGGACTTTAGTCAGAGTAAAATGGGACTTTAGTTAGGGTAAAGTCCGAGTTTACCCTAAGGAAAGTCCGGTTTTCCTTAGACTAAAATCTGAGTATTGCAACTATTTGAATATCAGCGAGATACAAAGGTAGCAGAATTAATAGCATTGTATTGAATTTTGTTGACAAAATCGCACCAGTTTAGATTCAGAGGTTACATGGTTACAATTGTAACCGTAACCATTTTCAGGGCAAGACACGTGTGACCGTGACCATTTTCCCACTTTCTGCAATCATATTCTTTTATACACGGTGCCAGGAACGTTGTGCTACGCAGCGTTCCTGTCCCCATGTGTACCTGCAGAGATAACACAATTATTTGGAATCCATAACTACATTCAAATTAACGTTCAACTCTTTCTTGCTTAATTTCGGATAGAGGCCCCAATAGTTGTAATACACAATCATTGGTTGAACAAAATCACAGTAGAAGAATAAATCAAAATTATACTTCCCGTCTTTCTCATAGAATTCTTGTTTATCTATCTCGCCATAAATGTTGTTAGAACATGTCTGTCCAATAATCAACGTGTAAGAATCAAAATCTATCACGGGCAATTGTTCCTTTCCTGTATAGATGGAACGAAATTCGTCATAGCTGTTCACGAAATAACAGATTTCAGAATGGCCGTCAAGGAGGAATGGATTATTTTGCTCAGATATCGATAGAAGTGGCAATTCCTTATCAAAGAAATCATAAAGAGCCTCAAAATTGCTCTTATCTCCTAAGACAGGAATGACCTTGCCGTCATTATTCCTGGTTCCTTCCTCTGTAGGAGCCTCAGGCGTATTTGGGCCATCGTCATCACTACTACATGCTGTCATCACTGTGCCTGCCATCATTAATAGCATAGCACTCATCATAAATAACAATTTCTTTTTCATAACTACTTTAATTTTAAATGGATTAATCATTATCCGCTCTAATCTGAGAGCTTCTCGGCTGCAAAGTTCGGGAATAACAACGATACTAAGGGTGTTTCCGAAGCCGAAAACACCTTTAAAAAGTTGTGAAAATGCAATTACAGGTAATTAAAGGTCAGACGATTTGCATGATTTGCTCGTCTAACTCCTTCGGACTTCCCTTAATGCCATAGACTTTCAGGAGAATGCCTTTCCGAAGGTTAGAGATGTATGCATCATCCCTGTCCAGCAGTTTGCTGATGGCTGCAGGCTTGAAATGACAACGTGTCAACAGGCAGACTTCGTATTCAACGGGACGCAATGCCTGAGGATGGTTAAGCGCCTCGTAGAAGTTTGGAATGAACTCATTGATCAGTTTCCGCAATTCCCTGAGCTGCCCCTGAGTGGCAGACTGCACAGGATTAGCTTTCAACAGTTCTGCCAAATCTCTGGTGATGGGAGCATTGTCCAGAAGATCCTCCAAGTTTGCGTGGTCCTTGACGGACTGCAGGTCTGAGGCATTCTCATTCTTCTCCTGCAGTTCCATCAAGTCAGACTGGGCTTGCTCCAGCAGGTTTTGCGTCTGCTGATACTGGGTCTCTTTCAGCTGCTGCTCCATCCTATGATGGCGGAACCATAACCAGGCAATCACAGCAATAAATAGGAATAAGACCATGATGATTCCAATGGCAATATAAGCATTGCGGGCATCGATGGCTTTTTCTTCTGCCAATTGCTTTTGATGGTTATAATTGTAAGAGGCCTGAAATTTCTGAATGTTCTGCATTTCAGACAGGGAATAGGCAGAATCATTAAGGATATAGCCGAGATTAGCATATTTGGCGATGGAATCAACGATTCCTTTTCGGCTATAAACTTCTTGAAGACCTTTACAACCTGCTATGCGATTATTCAAATCTGTGGCTTGGCTCAACTCTTTCCGAAACAAAGATTCTGCAGAGTCCAATTTGTTGACACCCAGATAATATAAACCTTTTATATAATAATAGATATCATACCTTTTATCTATATTATTTGTTTCGTCAAAGAAGCCCGAAGACTTCTCATATATGTAAAATATCTTTCCGGCTTTGTCATAGTTGTCAAGGTGGATTAATGCTAATAATTCATTGTATAGTACCTGCACGGAGCGGTCTTTTCTGTCAATACGATTAAACATATCCGACGCCATATCAGTAACATACACTACAGAGTCCCACTCATTTAGGAACTCATATGCATTTGCTTGACGCGCAAAACATTCTATTGACATCAAGGTATCTTTACCCTTTTGGGCATACCACTGAGCTCTGCGCAAATTTTCTAATTGTGTTCGAGGCTGCACTTGATTATAGTATATTTCTGCACTTTGTGCATAGACTCGGCTCAGTTTGGCAAAGTCACAATCCGCTGACGTGGTATCAGCGCAGTCGGCAGCCTCGTTATACATCTCCAAGGCACGGGGGAGTTCGTCGAGGCAATAGTAGGTGCGGCCAAGGATATAGCGAGAACGCATCCGTTCGTTGGCATCGCCGTGACGGTCGAAGTAATTCACCAACGACTCTGCCAGCGAGTCGTTCAGCATCGCCACGCCACTGCGGTTCCGCTGTTCCAACTGCTCTAACTGCTGCAGCATCTGCGCCTTGTCGCCGCTACAGCCAATCGACAGGCCGATGATCCAAAGGCAGAGGATGCTGTAAACCAGTTTCTTCATTTGACTGTATCTGTTCAGCGGCGGGCTGAGGACTCACGGATCACGAGTTTCTGAGGCACGATCTCACGATAGATCTTGCTGTCGCCGCCGATGTTCTTCAGCAAG
>CACZVX010000138.1 GCA_902784755.1 uncultured Prevotellaceae bacterium | reverse complement strand
AGCATCGTCCGCTGGTGCTCTCGCCCGACATGATGTGGGTGCTCGTCAGTCAGGGCTTCGCCCGCTATGTCAATGCCCATTCTGAGCAGATGCGCCATCTGCTGGTGAGCCACGATGGCAAGATGGATCTCGTGGTGCAGTCGGAGAAGGACTTGCTCTCTGAGGATGCCGACTGGGAGAAGCTGATGAGCGACTTCACAGCGCAGATCAACGATAATACCAAGGGCGACATTGCCCAGACCATCACTGCCGACTTCTCCACGACGGGCACCACAGAGCGCATCACCTCGCAGATTACGCTGATGGAGACCATGAAGAGCTATTTCGACTATGTGGTGCATTACATTGGTTGCGGCATTCCGAGCGTCACGCTTACAGGTACTCCCCAGGACTGGCAAAAGGTGGTGGAAAAGACGCAGCAGCTGGAGAAATATGGCGTGGGCAAATGGACAAAGAATCTCATCCCCATCCTCACGGAGTTTGTCAATGCCTCTGAGGGCAAGCCCAACCAAGCCTTCTGGCAGAAGATGGTGAAGAAGCATCGTGTTGATAAGTTGGGGGGCGGTGGATGCCTCCCCAGTCAACCTACGAAGCTGGACGGCTGGATTCTCAAGTTCTTCCCTGACGAGAACGGGAAGACGCTCGACCAAGTGCCAAACACGCACAAGATGCCGTCGGAACGGGTGTATGTGGACTTTAAATACCAGATTATCAATCCTGCTGACGGCACTGTTCTCTCAGAGACTCCGCTGCAGCTCGTGGCTGGTTTCATCGGCACTGAAGTGGACACCCTGACGCATGCCCTCACACCCAAGATGGGCTGGGTGGTGCGACAGATGGAAGGCAGCGATAGTATCGTGAAGAGACTCCAGAAGATGGACAGCGGTGATGATTTTTTCTCTGGCATCGAGTTGCGCGTGAACAAAGTGCCTAAGCACCTTTCTGAATTGCACCATATCAAGAAGTTGACCCTCCACTTTACTTCAGAAGTGACATTGCCCGAATGGTTCTACGATCTGCAGATTGATAATTTGACCCTCAATGGTGAAATCAATGAAATGATGGAAGATGCCATCAGGAAGTCTTTTCCTAAAGCTATCATAAATGGAAAGGGTGGCATTGAGGAACTGAAGCCGGTTGTTACCGCTAAGCCGAAGAAGGCGCCTCAAGCCCTGAAAGTGGTGAAGGGAGAGAAACCCGTGATGACAATCCGTGGTACGGTGAGCGATGCTAACGGTCCGCTGATAGGTGCCGGCATCGAGGAGGTTGACGAGAATAATCGTCCTGTAGAAAGAACAGTTACCGATGTCAATGGACACTTCACACTTGGCGTCACGAATAAAAAACATAAGATTCGCGTCCGTTATATCGGCATGGAGACAGTAAAGCTCAAGATCTCCAAAAAGAAGTATCGCATCGTGATGGTGCCGAAAAAATACAACATTGACATTGATTCCTTTAAAGGCATTGACGGCAACAAGGGCGTCATGCAAGAGCCCAGCTGGAGAGCAATTCCGCTGGGTTCAAAAAAGGATTGATTCCTGTGTGCAAATTGAAAAAGCCCCGTTGGATTTCTCCAGCGGGACCTTTTTTATAATATGCCACAGGGACAGGTGACTGACATCGCTGCCTTTGAGTCCCTATGGCACAATAGTCCATTCATCACATTTTCGTGCAGAATATCCCAGAAATTTGGCTGAAAGAACAATTCTCTATACTTTTGCGGTCGAAAATCGCAAATTAGAAATAGTAGTACGACACTCAAGCTTACCAAAACTTTTTTGGAAGGTCTCGGCGTCGAGGCTACAGAAGTAGAATATGTAACTACCATCGGACTCCATATCAAAAAATGAATAAAGAAATGAAATTTTGTCAGAGTTGCGGTATGCCGCTAACAGAAGATGTCCTCGGCACTAATGCCGACGGCAGTAAGAATGAGGATTATTGCATGTACTGCTACAGGGACGGAAAATTCCTGCAGGAGTGCACAATGGAGGTGCTGACTGATGCCAAGAGCAAGGAGATGATTTGGTGCGAAGGCGACGAGCAGTACTATCCTGGCGGCGTGACCGATCCTAATTACTGTGTACTGAAATTCACCGCCACCGATGGCCGTTTCTACAGCGACTTTTATCCACGTAGCTTTGTCCTATAGAGTATGCAAACAAAAGCATTAGTCGTTATCGACATCCAGAACGATATTACCAAGCACTACCGCGATATTGTTGACAATATCAATGCTGCTATTGATTGGGCAGTATCCAAAGGGATGCAAGTTGTCTATATCAAGCACAACAACATCACCGCAGCTACACGTACCTTCAAGCCAGGTACTCGTGGCGAAGAGTTGGCACCAGAACTGAAAGTGGTTTCGGAAAATATCTTTGTGAAGACAAAGAGTAACGCATTGACGAGTGAGGCATTTACCACATTCATTGAGACAAATGGTATCACAGAGTTCTATATTACTGGTGCCGATGCTACCGGCTGCGTGAAGTCCACCTGTTTCAACATGCGGAAAGCTGGCTACACGGTGCATGTTCTCTCTGACTGTGTCACCAGCTACGACCTGAAGAAGTAAGTTGCCAGAGATGTTTGCATATTACGCCAAGCAAGGTTGCGAAGTGCTTACTTTAGATGATATTAAATAAGAATGCCATTCAATGAACTCAAAGATAGATAGAATAGAAATACAAAGTAAGGCGCTTGGCCAAAAGATGGCAATTACGGTTTATGTGCCTGCCGACTTTACAGACGGCCTGCCAGTATTATATTTCATGCATGGCCGCAGTGGTGACGAAAACATCATTCATGCTCTCGACATTCAAACTGTGGCCGACAAGATGACTGGTGAGGGACGGATGCGCCCGATGCTGATAGTGTGTCCACGAATGGGGGATGCGTTAGGACTGAATGCATACGAGGGTTATTTCTTCAACGAGGTGATGCCCCTTATTGAGCAACGATATAAAACCTCGACACGCTATATCGGTGGTTGTTCGGCAGGCGGCTATATTGCACTCAATTATGCACTTCGCCATATAGAGATGTTTGTCCGTGTAGGTGGTCACATGCCTGCCATTGATGAACACTTGGACGATGAAGACCTGCATTACTTCGGTACACGTGATGTTTGGGAAGCCAACAACCCTCTTGTCCTTGCCCGTCAATGTTCGCTGCCCGCAGGAACAGCATTCTATCTGGATGCTGGTGATGAGGATGAGGTGTTCAAGTAGATAACCATCTGAACAAAGGACATCACACGGTTCAATACATCAAGGACAATCTTGAGAAATATCTCATGTTCTATTCATTATAAAAAATGGTATGAAAATTGAACTTGCAACAATACAGGATGTTCCAGCTCTGCTCGACTTGCAACGCAAAGCATTTGGTCCTTTGTGCGAGGAACTGTATGCCACAGGGACAGGAGAATCAAATAGTATGTCATATCTTTTGCGGTCGAAAACCGCGAAACTCGGTGCTTCATGGGCGGCGTGGATATAAAGAATTGTAAAATTAGAAAAATATAAAATTCGAAAAGATGAAAAGAATTAACGTAAGACTGGCAGTTCTGATGGCTGCAATAATGATGACAATGATGAGCTTCGCCAACCGATGGAGCAGCGAGAACAGAGCGATGCTTGCATCGGCTATGTCGAGTCGCGACAGAGGTCGAGCAGTGCTCAACACTCAAGACTTTGGCGGACGAGTGATTGACGAGAAGGGCGAGCCGATGCCCTTTGTAAACGTGGTACTTCTGTCGCTGCCTGACTCTGCTTTTGTTCAGGGAAGCATGACGAACATTGACGGTGTGTTTAAGATTGTGACGGATGTTAACGAGGGCCTGTTTAAGGTGACTAGCGTGGGCTATCAAACCTTATATATAAAGGCTGGTCAGGACTTGACTATCCAGATGAAGGAGGACACGCAACTGCTCAGCGAAGTTGTAGTAAAAGGTCAGCTGCCCAAGACACATGCCAAAGGTGATGCC
>CACZVX010000137.1 GCA_902784755.1 uncultured Prevotellaceae bacterium | reverse complement strand
CTTGGGCACTTTGTTGCCAGTCCGTTCTACTGGAGAGACGGAGAATCAGGGCTTCGATGGCGCTGTCACGCTGAGACTCGAGCGAGTTCATCAGCGCATCGACACGCTCCCGAGAAGCCGGAACGATGTTTTGGTTAGATACGATTCCGAAGCCGTTGGGTGTGAGCACCAGATCCAACGACGGGATGGCAGTCATATAAGCTTGGCAGGCTACGAGTTTTTCCAGTGGATAACGGAAACGCTCGTTGGGTCCGAAGCCGTCATCTTCAGCAATCTCCTCAAATATGACTTCAGGAATAAAGTTATCAATTGCCCATTGCTCGGCAGTTTCGAGGAATGGATACAGCTTTTCAATCAAAGTTGGTTCTCCCTCGGCGGTGGCCAGGACATTGGGGATGAGCAAACGAAGCTGCTCGTCAGTTGTTATGAGTTTCATTCTTCTGGCGTTTTATTGGTTGTTACTAATTTGGCATCTCGGTTCTCGTCCAAAGTGGAAAGCATGATGAAGGGGCAATCAGGCTTAACACCTTCCCAATTGTTATACCTTATTATAATATGATGTACGGTAAACAGCAAATCGTGATATGGTTTCTGCAAAGCCTGGGCGATTGTATATAGCTCACGCTTGTCAGAACCGGAGTTGTTAGTCTGCGTTTTACCTGGTACTGAGCCCACGAGGTTTGAGTGTACGCGCATGGTGAAGCACATCATATTGACTGCCTCGATAATGTCCGTTGACCAGTCGCCTCCTTCCTTATCGGTCTCAACTTTATTGATTACCACGTCGTGCTGCTCGTCACCGTTGGGATTGACATAGAACGTCGAAAAGAGTACCTTTCCGGAGTTCTCCATGCCTGTTAGGAAGTTGATGATCTTTTCCTTTTCTTCTACGACGCGCTCCATCTGCTTCTTGCGGTCGGTGATGCCTTCAGCCTTAAAGATGCCGTCCCAGAATCGGTTGGCAATCTCGATGTGATACTTGATGGGCGCGGAATTCTTCAGCTTGGCTTCTTTAGCCATACCAATGAGTTTCTTTATATTGTACCAGTTGCCTTTGAACAAAGAGCCGTAGTATGGGATTGGGTAGTAGGTATTATCAGGTGTTGGTACTCGGCTGACAATGGCGAATTTACGTGTTGATGTCTTGGGCTTCTTACCCTTGCAGGCCTGCATGCGCTCCTGCAGGTCGGACCATGGAGAGTGAACATCGAGGAGCTCGATTTTCTCCACATCGTTCTTTGACAATATGCTCTTACGCCAGTTGGCATAGAGAATGTACGGAATACGCCCGTCCTTCTCTGCAGGAGCGAAACGGCAATAGCAAGCATCCTTCCTGAAGATCCGAACGATGCGGGAACCGTCACCGTTCAGGATGATGACAGACACGGCAAAAGCAAAATACTTGAAGTCCTGGCATACGCCGAGAAAATAGCTGGCCATGTCATTATCCATCAGGTATTCTTCTACCTCTAGCTGAACATTCCGCTTGGCTTCCGTCGTGTCATAGACTAAGCCGGAACCATAGCAGACCTCGGCATTGAAGAGCTGGCAGGTGGAAAGCGTTTCGTCAGAATCGATCAGCTCCATGATTTTGTAGGGCATTTCGTTGTCAGCGCCCCAGGGCATGTACTCGTAGCCCTCATCGATTTTGAGTGGGTTCATATCCGTTTGTTCACGGAACACTTCGGATGAGTTGACAGTGAAGGCAGCACTGGCTTTCAAATCAGGGATCACTTCTACGGAATTAAAGCAAAGGTTTTGGTTCATATCTTTTTTGAGGCAAAGGTAGGAATAAGGTTAGGTTTATGAAAAGACATAAAAATATGAGAATAATTTGGCTGCATTAAAGGAAATATGTACATTTGCAGTCGAATAACATTAAACATTTAGGCACAATGAAAAAGAGTATTTTTAAAATTGGGATTACGGTAATGATGCTTTTACAGGCAAACACTATTAGTGCACAAGTTCCAGAGAAAGAGCCCGTAGATGCAGACGAGATGGCCTATCAGATCGGAATGGCTCAGTGCAAGGGATTGACAGATTACCTGATAGATAGTCAGAATGTGAATTTTGCCTTCATGGATCTGTTTATCAAAGGTGTGAAAGATGGTATCAGTCAGGTGAAAGACCCAGAGAAGAACACATATATGGCCGGTACACAGATTGGGCGTCAGATCGCCCAGCAGATGTTACCTATGATCAACAAGGAATTATATGGAGAATCATCTGTCGTAACGATATCCACAGAAGAGTTCCTCAAAGGCTTTTTCGATGGACTGGATTCAACCCCAGAAGCAATAGCAGCTGCAGTTGAGAAAGCCAATCAGATGATGGAAGACTTTAAGATACAAAATAGATGAAAGAACCAGAAGTAAGCAAGGCTGATGTATCAACCGAGTTGGAGCTACCGATGTACGAATCGATAGCCGCCGGTTTCCCCATCACCAGCGACTATGTGGCCGAGCGTTTGGACTTCAATCGTGACTTCATCAAGCATCCGGAAAGCACCTTTTACGTTCGCGTGAAAGGAGACTCCATGAAGGATGCAGGTATCTTCGATGGGGACCTATGCGTGGTAGATAAAGCCGAGGAGTTGTCTCATGGTAATATTGTGGCAGCCTATTATAATAACGGTTTCACGGTGAAGTATCTCGATACTTCTACCAAAGACCAGGGCTTTATCAGACTCGTGCCTGCC
>CACZVX010000136.1 GCA_902784755.1 uncultured Prevotellaceae bacterium | reverse complement strand
TGCTGGGTATCGATGTCGATAGTTACCTGTGCCTGAATTGCCAATGCAAAGAGAGCACAACCGGTTAATAGAATAGATTTCTTGTAAGTCATTTTTTTTTGTTTTGGGATTATATCGATGTATTTGGTTTAATCTTTTGCTCCATGTCGCCTAGATATCCATTTGCAGGTTTTTTCCTTTCTCTTCGAGAACTGCTTTTAAATACAAATGCAAAGATAATATTTTTCTTTGAAAAAATGGACAAAAAATAACATATTTCCCTTTTTTATGCTATTAATTAACGTGAAAATCGGGTAAATCATGGATAAGAAAAAAATTTTGGGTGAGAAAGCTCTGTTTTCGTATCAGGAACAGAAGAATAACCAGAAGTTAGCAAAGACCACATAGATCTACCTTGAGCATTAGCTTCGTTTCGTGCTATGTTTGCAATAAAAGTATATTCCTCAGGATCTTTAGAAGAACCTTCTTGAGCAATAATGTTTAATCTGTCCAAACTTTGGGGTTCACTTCAGTTTCTTGTACTTTTCCATTGTGGTTATATATTATTTGAATATTATTTTCTACGGCCTCACCTTGACCTTGAAACAGACTACGGGGTCGGTGGCATTCGGCATCGTGGCTTCTATCCGGAGGCCGTCGGCTTGTTTCTTGATTCTTACCTTCCTGCCGTCGGCCAGGCATGTAACGGCTTTCACCTTGCTGCTGTCCAAGCATTGGATAGTGAAGGGCTTGCCGTCCCAACGGAGAACGAAGGCGTAAATGAAGCCGTCCTTACAGGTGAGACGGATATTCCCTTCGATGGCAGTCTTATAGGGGCGTGTGCCATAGATGCCTTCCCCGTATGTCTGCAGCCATTCGCCGATCTTCAGCAATACCTGCTGCTGATCTTCGGGGATGGTGCCGTCGCTCTTGGGCGAAACATTCAGACAGAGGTTGCCACCGCAGGCTACGTTATCGACGAGATTGCGGATGATGCCATCGGCATTCTGCAGTTTCAGTCCTTCTATATAGCCGAACTTGTTGCCAATGGGATCGTCCACCTGCCAGTAGCGGCCGTATGGCTTGCGCGGTGCACGGCTCTCACGCTCGAAGTCAATGATGCTCCCTGCCAAATAGGCCTGACTCTTTGACTGGATGCTCACTTCCTTGTGCCATTGGTAGGCACTGTTGTAATAGTAACGTGCCAGGCGGAGCTTCCATGGGTCGAGTGAACGGTAGTTGATGCCGTTGTCGAAATAAAGGAGGTCGGGCTGGTATTTATCAATAATCTCCATAGTGCGCAGCTGCCACTCGTTCAAGAAAGCATCGCTCTGCGGATGGCGTCCTTCCTCAGCGGCTTCGTTGATGACGGCTTCTGTAGCACCTCCACGTACGGCTGCAGGCATAGCCTTCGGTCCCATGCCGCTTTGCTGGGTGGGATGCTGTGGAGGTCCGTAGAATTCAGCATACTCAGGCAGGAAAAGGTCGGTGGAGTCTTTGGACAACTTGTCTGGATACATAAAGTCCCAGTTCTCGATGCGGTGGTTTGACACACCGAATTTCATTCCCTCGCCACGTACAGCCTCTGCCAGTTCGCCTATCACATCACGTTTCGGTCCCATTTGCTTGGCATTCCATCGAGTCAGACGGCTGTCGTACATTGCAAAGCCGTCGTGGTGTTCAGCAGTAGGGATGACATAGCGCGCACCGGCTTTTCTGAACAGTTCGGCCCATGCCTTTGCGTCGAACTTCTCGGCCTTGAACATGGGTATAAAATCCTTGTAACCGAACTGGCTCTGCTTGCCCCACCGCTGCTGGTGGTCGCGGCTCATGGCATTGTACATGTGCTTAGGATACCACTCGCTACCAGCTGCTGGTACTGAGTAGAGCCCCCAATGGATAAAGATGCCGAACTTAGCATCTTTGAACCACTCCGGCGTGCGATAGTTCTGTTCCAGAGATTTCCATGTAGCCTCAAATGGTCCTTCGGGCGACTGCTCCAGCTGCTGGCGGCTTACGGGGATGGTCACGCGGTTATCGCGCCCTGAAAGTAATAAGCCTGCTTCAGTGGCCTTGCAGATCCACAAGTCAGCCATCTGCTGATGTCCGGCTGCCAGTGGCATCAGTCCTACTGCTGCCCGTCTGGCTAAGCACGTTATACTGGAGCTGAACAGCTTTCATAACCCCAACGCGAAGTTTATCCACGACGTCTATGAGCCGCTGGATCCGCCTTACCGTCAGCCCATCATGATTACGAAGGTGAGCGACCGCATCGGTGTGCCCTACGTGTCGATTCCCAAGGAAAAGGTGGTAGGTGTCGTGGAGTGTAACATCCCTGATGAGGCGCGTGCTTTCAAGGACAGCGATCCTGTAACGGAAAAGATTGGTTTCCTGACCGCCGAGTTCCTGGTGGATGAGTTGCGCAAGGGCCGCATTCCCAAGGAATTCCTGCCTCTGCAAAGCGGTGTAGGTTCTACAGCGAACGCTATTCTGGGTGCTCTGGGCGAAGATAAGCAGGTGCCCGATTTCAATATCTATACCGAGGTGATTCAGAACTCAGTCATCGAGATGATGCTCAATGGCCGTGTGAAGGATGCTTCAGCCTGCTCGCTCACCGTGTCGAACGACTGCCTGATGCAGGTCTATGATAATATGGACTATATGAAGAACCACCTGACGCTGCGTCAGAGTGAGATTTCTAACTCGCCCGAGGTGATTCGTCGACTGGGTGTTATCGCTATCAATACCGCTATTGAGGCCGACCTCTATGGTAATGTGAACTCAACACATATCAGCGGTGTGAAGATGATGAACGGTATCGGCGGTTCTGGC
>CACZVX010000135.1 GCA_902784755.1 uncultured Prevotellaceae bacterium | reverse complement strand
TGCTGAGAAGCGACTTCAAAAGTCTGTTTGCCGCCCCTTCGTCATTCACGCTCGACTATGGCAAAGGCTATCTGTTTGCCTTCCCTAAGGGCAAGTGGGCCAAGGAGCAGGAACTTGTGAACAGCATCCTCGGTCTGATGGAACTGAACCGCTAGTGCCATTCATATGAGTATCATTGCAAAATTCCTGACTGCCGTTACTGAACCTCAGTTCAAATTGGCTCGCGACCTGACGGCGATGGCCATTGCCGACGGCGAGATCACGAGTGAAGAAAAAGAAGCCATCAGTGCTATCTGTCATCTGGAAGGCATTGACGAGAAGCAATTAAGGGAAGCGCTCAAAAGCGGCTGGGGTCATGTTGAGGAAGAGATGCCCCAAACGAGGAAAAGCAAAGAAGAGTATCTGAGGAGCCTGATCAAACTCATGGGGGCTGACGCCTACTCTGCCCCTCAGGAAATCTTTCTCTTCCAGATCATAGCCGGCAAGATGGGGTTGAGCCACATGGAGGTTGTTGGCATCTTCTTGTCTACGGCAACTCGCAGATATTTCACTGGGGACAGGGGAGCAAAAGTGATGCACAGTTTCCTGAAGAACCACATCGACCCTAAAGGCAGAAGCGAAAGAGAAAACCGCGAATGCCTGCGATCAATCTATGAATCTGTGGCCAGCCACACAGAGAGGCTGCAGGACGAGGAGGCAAGTCGTGAGTTGCTGCGTCGGAATCTTGAACGGGCCACGGAGACGTTCTTGGAGAACAGGATCATCATGAAGGAATTCAAGGACATGAATCTCGACTTTCCAAGGATACTGAAAGAAGAGGAGTTCAGGACTTTTAAAAGATACGGTCTGGTATTGTCATTACAATAATCCCCACAAAGCATTTTCAGCCTTGTGGGGATTCATATATCTCAGAAGAACTGGTCAGTCTTCGGGCACTTGGGTGCTGGTCTCATAATCTGTCGTGAATTCCATATACCACTGGACGGCCTGACGGGAGAGGGCTCTGATGCACTATTCCTGCTGCTGGACAGACCTGCAGGAAATCATCCTGCCCCAATGGATCTATCTGGGATATTTGGCTTTAGGCTATTGCCACGATCTGGTATCGGTGACAACACGCCAAACCAATCCTATGGACATCGACAACGATAGTTTCTCCGAAGAGACCTATGAGAAAGCCACGCTCTACGTCCGGGAAGGATGTGTAGACATCTACCGTTCAAAAGAAGGTTGGAAGAACTTCGTTCATATCGTCGAGATGGACAGCACGGCCATCAGCACACCCAATGCCGACAACAAGCCCTTCGATGTCTACGACATGAACGGCCGTAAAGTCCGCGCCGCCGCTACCACCCTCGACGATCTGCCAAAAGGCCTCTTTATCATTAACGGAAAGAAAGTCATCAGATAGTCCATTATGTTTAAGATATTCATCGCAGAAACCATCCTCTAGGCTTTGCTAAATCTGTGTGTCAGTATGGGGTCTTAGGGTTTGTTCATTTATCGGATGTAACAAATATGGAATTATATGATAAGTGGAAACTTTCAAAAGATGGACCCTACGAAAGCGAAGAAATCGTATTCATAGACGCAAAAATAAAAAGCATAGTCAAATATTTGAATGACAACCCTAATGCATCTATGACAAAATTCGCACTACTCAATGCTTGCCTTGCCCTAATGATGGAACCAGAATTAGGTAATATCAGTCAGACTAAGATTGAAAAAGAATTAGGAAATCTACGAAAAGGTGCTTTAGTGGGATAACTGCCTAAAAGCAAAATTCACGTTTTTTGTAATTGTAATTCCCCCGAGCACCGTTGAAAAGTGCAAATCGGGGGAACTATCAATTGTATACGGCATTAAAATGAGGGATTGGTTTAGGTCATTATGAATGACGTTTTTCGGCGATTGTCCTTAGGTCTGACGGCGAAGTGAACCCAATAGCGCCCGCTTCGATTCCGCTCTATCAGCAGTTCGTCGTAGTCCTGTCTGGTCTCATCCGCATAGTCCATCAGGATCACCGCATATCGCATTGCCTGCTCGATACCATACACCCTGATATCCACTGCGCATCCTGTTAGATGATTGCTTGTAGGCGAGCCTCCCACCTTCTTATTGAGTTCTGGAGAGCGAAATCCACTGTTTATCACAATTGGTTCAACATTCTCTGAGGTTTCATAATCCTCCCCGGGTTTCAAACAGTAGAGGCTGTTATAGGTGAACCTTAATTCTTCTAACCAAGAACACACGCGTTTCAGGTTCTCGATTGCCACATGACTTGGGATATTGTATATACCCTCATGTCTGCTCTTGGTCACCTCCCCGAGCGTAAAGTGCTCGGAGAGGTGAATAGATTTATTGATTGTTACGTTTTCCATTTCTTTTTGTGATTTGTGATTTTGTGATTTGTGATTTTGTGATTTGTGACAGTGTTTACGCCAACATCTTTTTCAGTTTCTTATACTTCCCGGCATGATCGCCCTCTTTTATTTTGATGATGGTCTTTTCTTTTTCAAGACGGGAGATCTTCATACATGCTCCGTTATTCTCTTTATATCCGAAACATCTCATGACGTCTTCTTTGGTAAAAACCTCAGGCAGACGATTATATCCGTCCACTGACTTCTGCTGATGCCGCTTTCCTGTGATCTGCACGTCGTTGTTCATGTCGTCGAAATACTTCTCAGCCATCACTCCGAAGAAGTGCTGCTGGGTGGCGTACTGGATGCGGGCCATCAACTCACACAGTTTCCAGTCCGTGTCATCCACCTCGTAGGTGCCCTCCCAGAACTTTCCTTCCTGATGCAGGCTCCCGTAG
>CACZVX010000134.1 GCA_902784755.1 uncultured Prevotellaceae bacterium | reverse complement strand
AACAGGCTCATACTTTTGAATGAATTCACTATCCGCATCATCATCATACATTTCTTTTAAATTGTCAAACAAAAAATTCTCTGCTGAGGTAAGGAAATACCCTCTGCTGGCATCCTTACAACTCTCGTCAGGCTCCACCCCCAGCTTCTCACACATCCACATCTGGTTGTCGATCAAGTTGCCCCTCGACACATCGCAGCGGAACACCACTCTCAATCCATTACCCCTCGGGGTGATATAGATAAGGTAGATCTTCAGCGCCTTGAAATCCAGCGTCTGCTGCCAACCCTCAAACATGGCTTTGGGATCCTTCACCCCGTCAATGTCGATGGCCACGATACCCGACAGACGGACGAACTTCTGCTTGCGCCAGGGACCTTTCTTCATCTTCCCCGTCTTCTTGTCCTTCACATCCGACTCGTCATACCACCGTGCGCAGAAGTTGATAAAGGGATGTTCGCCCTTCTCATACTCTGCAAAGAGCAGCAGCTTCTGGTCTTCAGTCTTCTTCTGGAAGGTCGCCCCTTTCTCCTTGGTCATGTCCTTGCAGAACTTCATATACCTTTTGGTGAACCAGTCTGGCATCGACAGGGGCGTTTCTTCCGCATAGCGGGCCCTGAGTTTCACCTCAGGGCAGGCCTCCGAATAGATCACCTGTTTCTTTTTCTGAAAACAAATCTCCATAAGAATAAATCTGTTAGTCTATTAATCTGTCTTTGACAGTCTTTTCAGATAGTCTGTCAGCTCGCGGGCCTGCGCCATAATTTCCGCAGCACCTCGAATCTGCCCCAAGCTGCGCTTCACGCTCACCAGAATCTTATTCCGCTTGGCAGTCTGTCGCAGCGATCCGTTAGGCGTTTCATAGAGCACCACTGATGGTGGAACATACCCAGGAACCCTCGACAATCGGTTATACGGTCTGAACGACAACTGGCCCGATTCCCTATCCTTGAAGAGGCTACCTTCCACACTCAACCCATTTTCCAGTCTGGCCATGACTGCGATTGCATTCAAAAAAAATACATACTTCTTCATATTTCCCTAATCATTAATTTTCTCAAACAATCCGTACTTCTGCATCAGGTTTACCATCAGTGAGTGGCTGGGCAGTGTGACTGCATCCTCGTCAATCTTCTCGCAGACAATCCTGAAGTGTGTCTTTTCCACTTCACGCTCCAGATGCATTTTCTTCCCAAACAACAGATAGGTCAGCAGAGCGTTCATCATTTTAACACGCTGCACAGGATGATAGAATCGCAGCATCGTCTTCACGTGTTCCTGATTCTCACTGGTCAGCCAACGCATAAGGAATCCTTTCAGAACATTCTCGCATGCTGTAGCAGTGTCTTCCGCCTTCTCCTGCAGTTCTACGGCTGAGTGTAGCAGTAGCCTCGTGTCACGCAGATCTTTCGTCACCACCCTTAGCGACTCTTTGGTCGTCTTCAGTTCGTCTTGAGCCTCATCCAACTGGTCTGCCAGATTCTGTATGGTGAGCGCCATCTGCTCCTCACCAGCCTTCATGTCTCTCAGTACCTTGGCTTCAATCTCAATAGTACCCTTTGTTTCATTTGTCTTTTGATCCATGATTCTTCATTTTTAAAAGTTCTACATTTTGTTTGGTTCCGGAATCTGGGTGCAAAATTAGTGGGTATTTTAAATGGGTAAAAAAGTCTCCGAATTACCCAAAAGTTAAAGTTTGATATCTGCCACGATCTGCCTCAGTTTTATCAGCAACTGGCGATCATCGAGACCCATTCCCAAATAGCGGCGATAAGGACTATCAGCCATAGCGGGTTCCAATAGGGCGTCAAAACGACGGTCGCTATATTGTTCGTAAACGCCTTTCTCACGCAGAATGCCCACGATACGGTAGACCTGATATTTATTGAAGTCACGCGATTTTCTTGCCCGGGAGCCTGGACTGAGCAGTCGTAGGAAATCGTCATCTGCGAGTATACGCTCCCAAAGTACTGAGACCAACGCCTGCCATTCACGGGTGACAAACGGTCTGAGATGCTCCACATACGTGCGTACATTATTTATGTCAAATACATTGTCTGCGCTATCACCTTTTGGTGCTATATACAGACGACCTTCGCAAGCTGCCTTCAGCAACTCTACAACATTGATATTTTCAGGGTTTACCCTTTGCCAGTCTTTTTTCATACATGGCGAAGGTAGACACAAATAAAACGCTCCAGACTGTCTGGAACGTTTTGGGAATGATATGGGAATGATTTGGGAATGATTTGGGAATAGGCGGGTCACAATACCCGTCAAAAGGCGCTATTCACCGCGGTGAGTTCTACGCAGCTCAGCATCCAAACTCATGGCTACCTGACGGCAAATACTGAAGACCTCGCGATCCATATCACTACAACGCACCTTATCCAGATGTTTGACGTCGTATCTCATAAACGATAGATTGCAGATCTTACGGATATTTTCATAGGAGCATTCACAGTCAGGTGGAAGATTCAAGCGCAAGCTGTCGATACGACTGCAAAATTCCATGACGTCAACAGGATAGTCACATGTCCATCGCAGATACCAATAGACGCCAGCCCACTTAAACTTCATGTTAATCACACGGTCTTTTCCAACCAATCGGCTCAAGGCAAGAGCGATCTCAAGGTCTGAATAGGTCTCATTCATCAGAGAGCTCTGTGGTGGCTGTATACCATAAAAAAAGCCCCCAGGAATTTGTGAGGGCTGCGGTTTACTCTTTTCAGTAAAATGTTCGGTTACCTTGTCTGGTAGACTAAGCAGCTCCTCATCAGTTACCTTATTCTTTCTAAGGCATTTCTCCATCAGATATAGCGTTTCCGCCGCTTCTTCCTGAGTCTTTTTCGTCAGGCACAAATTATATAAATCATACAGGAATTCAGCCACGCCATTATCCGACTTCCTGTCTTCATTTAGCGATTGACCTTTACCTGATATATCAAAAAAATGTGCCATTATTAATTTGACGAATAGAGTTGCTGGTGATGGAGAAATGATTCGGTCGCAAAATTATAAAAAAAAGATGTGACCACCAAATTGCAGCCACATCATTTCTGTTAAATAATCCTTAATTGCACAAACCAGAAAAATTGTGCATATTGAGACCTCTGCCTCAGAACTGCTTAATAATATTAAATAGTTTTTTCATAATGCTTTTAGTTTGGTTGATATGTTAGTTAATAATGTTAGAAACACTTAGACCTCGCGATTGCGAGGTCTAAGTGCGTTATACGACTCAAAAGATCGCGGGGACAGTGATTGATCTTTTCACAAAGAAATCAGACCTGTCCCTCTGATCGACGCAAAAGCATGTGGATGCATCGTCATAATTTTTTATTCCACATCCATTTTACTGATCATCAACATTCCTGTATGCTGAATCAGCACCACCTGCATCTCAGGCTTCAAATATGCTTTCTTATTCATAGTTCCGTTTGTGTTACTTTATTACTACCTTCTTACCATTGTTTATATACAGCCCCTTCGCCGTGGGCTTACCCGAGACTCGGCGACCCTGCAGGTCATACCATGCGTCTGTCTTATTTG
Source organism: uncultured Prevotellaceae bacterium (assembly GCA_902784755.1). Taxonomy (GTDB): domain Bacteria; phylum Bacteroidota; class Bacteroidia; order Bacteroidales; family Bacteroidaceae; genus Prevotella. Next base: position 2,860 of record CACZVX010000134.1, on the reverse strand, counting down.
TGTAATTCGCGTAATTCGTGGTTGTTATTCCTGTAGTCTCATCGTCACCGAGGTTCATCACAAAGGAGGTGACCCTAGCACCGGCAGTGGGGTTGCCGACAGTCAGTCCGTTATGCAGGCGGAACACGGCGCGGCAGGAGCCCATCGTTCTGTTTTTAGTAGGATAATAGAGTTTGTTGCCGGCACCCAGATAGAGCACGGTCTTGTCGTTAGCCGTGAGGCTGACAGGCGAGAAGGAGCCAACGAAGTCAACATAGTGCGTGTCGGCATGGCCGCCACCAATGGTGCTTACAGTAACGCCGCTGAACGTGGGGGCAACGATGTCGCTGCACGTAGAGGCGTTGCTGCCGTCGTAGGCTATATAGCTGTCGGGCTTATCCCACTTCACGAGGTACGGCGTACCGGCACTGAGGGTTGTCAGGTTGTCAGTGGTAAAGTTGAGGGTCAACGTACCGTTCTCACTGTTATAATCTGACGATTCGAGGGTCTTCACTGTGGCGCCTGCGAGGGGAGAGCCCTCGAGCACGAGGTCAAAGGGCAGACAGAGCGTATTCCATGAGCCGTCCTTATAGAGCGTGCGCCCTGTGAGGGTGGCATTGACGGGGCAGTTGTATTTCCCGCTGATGGTCTCGCTATTGTCGGCGTTGTCCTGCAGGGATATGTCTACCGTCGCGGGTACATTGAGGATGTCGTGGTTGTCTGTGAAGGTATATTCGTAGCCGTTCAGCTCGTAAATGCAAGTGGCGGTGTATCGCGTGCCGATAGCGTTGTCTGCCTCGTCTTTCAGTACCTCTTGTTCGATGCTCACCTTGGAGTCAGCATCTGTTGAGGAGAGCGTCACGCTTTCGAGGTCTTTGTGGCTGAGCGTCACCGATGCCGATTGGCCGTTATCGCTCCATGTCCATGTAGGCGTAAAGTCGTAGAGTTTACCGATGTGCCGGCCGGCATATTGGTGTCCGTGCCCGGATCACCGCCCCGCACGGCTGCCCAGCGGTTGACATCATTTGGCGCGGGGTTCATCTCCCAGCCCTTGAAGATGTAGCCTTCGGGCACGTTCTTGCATCCGGGCAGATAGAAGTCCGAACTAGCACCGATGGCAATGGTGGAACTCTCACCGTATGTGTCCTTCTCCGTGCCCGGATGGTGGACGGTGAACCGATAGAAGCTTATCTTTCCACACACACAGTCCGTACCTTGGTGTTCTTCCTGCCAGGTGGTGTTACAGTATCGGCAGTGCTTGGTGTGATAAATTTCGTCATCTATGCTGTAGGTGATGGGATCCGTCGTGTCGCTGCCCTTGGTGGGCGTTGTATGGTCGCAGGCCTCAATCTTTGCCCATCTGCGCCACTGGCAGGCTGCTTCGCGCTCGCCGCTGGTGAAAACGCGCTCGGGACTGGCTTTTTGATTCTCATAATCATAGTCGCCGGCAGTCACCCTCAAATTCGGAGCAAACTCTATGGTTCCCGTTCCATGACCTTTATAGCCTCCAATAGCGGCACCATGTTTTCCGCCAACCACTTCTACACTACCGCCATAGATATGCACGTCGCCACCGCCACCTTCATAGCCGCCGCCAATGCCGGCTCCGGCATATTCTACGATCCACTTTTTTTCGACGATGACCCGGCCTCCATAGACATTAACTGTTCCGCCATAACTGTCTTCACCGCCGCCGATACCGGCTCCGCTACCATCGCTTTCGGCAATTAATTCACCACCGTAAACGGTGATGGGGCCTCCCTGCGGGTGGTTGTCACTACCGCCGATAGCCGCTCCAAGTGGCAAACAGTTTCGTTCGTGAACATTATTCCAAGGAGATTGTAAAAGTGCTTTGCCCTCTAAAGTGCCTGCGTACACGACAATTTCGTGATTCGGGTCGATAGAACCATTCTTTCCGCCGCCAATTGCTGCAGGGGCAGCGTCTTGGATGCTTGCGCTCAGTTTGTTGCCATGCATGTAAAGGCTACCCATATTCTCGCCGTTACCACCGCCAACCGCAGCGGCATTTTCATAATGTCTATAATAAGATTCCACCCAGGTTTCATCAGGAGCAGAGTAATATTGAGTTGAATACCAATTTTGCACTTCAATGTATGCTCCATAGCCTCCATCCGCACTGTGGATGTGGAGTTTGGCATTGTTTTTAGCCTCAAGCTTGATATGTTTGAGGTAAACTTCCGTATGCTTTGACAAAACAAGGTGTACCTCTCCTAAAATCACAAGCACTTTGTAACGTATATTGCTTTCACCGCCATCATAATACCAGGTAGTCTTATCCTTCTCGCCTAAGGACAGCCAATCTTCTTCGTGTTGGCCTCCAAAAGGGCGGCATTGTTTGCTTTCCTGCGTCTTAACCAGCTGCTTGTTGTCGTTGTCCCACGAGTAGGTGGTTACTGTAGCCGTCAGCAATTCTTCGGTCTGTGCCCACGCCTGACCTCCTGCACCCCAGAGGATGAACAGGGAAAGAATCAATAAGAATATTTTTTTTATCATGTTGTTATTACGTTTATTTGTTTTGTTATTTACTGATTGTTTCATTCTTTTTCTTTCGCAAATAGAAGGCATAGAAAATGCTCAAGTTGCCGCTGAATGTCAAAATGTCGGCCAGGGTTTTCATTGTTTTCATCTTTCTGTAAAGATATTTTATAATTAAAACTAATTTCAAGTTGCAAAGTTACACTTTTTTGGGACATTCAAGGTAATTTTTATGCGGAAAATATAAAAAAAACACGTAAACCTTTGCATATGTCAAGTGGACATCAGGGACAGGCACCGTGTCACACTATGGCGAACAAACCTTGGGAACACTCCGCCTCAATGCCAGAGCAGACGGCATAGGGGCGGAGTACCTTATTATATA
>CACZVX010000133.1 GCA_902784755.1 uncultured Prevotellaceae bacterium | reverse complement strand
TTCTATCCTGTTCGTATTTATAAAAGTGGGGAAAGGGAAATATATGTAGAATGTACTCACAAAACAGACCGTCATCTGACGGGTCTCATCGTTGATGAACAAGGATTGCCTGTGGCCTATACTAATGTTGCCATTCTTAATCCCAAAGACTCTACGCTGCTCAGTGGCGGTGTCAGCAATGAGAGTGGCTATTTTGCGGTACCTTATGAACAAGAACGTGTCCTTGCACGTTTCTCTTATGTTGGCTACAAGACTATCTATCGGCTATGTGATAAGCCTGAGGTTGGAACAATACGGATGAGACCTGATAACTATACGCTGAACGGTGTGGTCGTACAGGGTGAGCGTCCAAAGGTAGTCTTACAGGGCAATTCGCTGATGATGAATGTGGAAGGAACTGTGATGGAACGGATGGGTACTGCCGAGGATGTACTTACACGCGTGCCGATGATTGCCAAGAGCGGCGAGGGCTTTGAAATCTTAGGCAAAGGGACTCCGCTTATTTATTTGAACAACCGCAAACTGACAGACTTGAATGAACTGAGAAATATTCAGTCGGATTTTATCCGCAGTGTCGAGGTCATCCAGAATCCAGGTGCTCGCTATGATGCTTCAGTTAATGCTGTCATCATTATCCGCACCAAACGGGCAGCAGGTGAAGGCCTGGGTGTGGAACTCTCATCGTGGTCTCGATGTGGGCGTGGTTATGCCAATAATGAGAGAGTCAATCTGACTTATCGGACGGGCGGACTGGAGCTTTTCGCCAATCTCTTCGGGGCATATAACAGAAGAAAAAGCTGTGGCGAGTTTGAGCAGACTATCTTTACCGATACACAGTGGGTGATTAATAATAAGCAGAAGAATAATGCCCGCAATCCTTTCTTGGAAGGTCGATTCGGCTTCAATTACCAAATCAATGACAACCACTCTTTCGGTGGATTCTACCAGAATACATACGACTACGTGAAGACTCGCAGCGAATATGGTGATGATTTGCAAGCTGACGGAAAACCATACGACCACCTGCAAAACAGCAGCGTCCGGCGTGACAAGAATACTCCCAATCATCAGGTCAATCTTTACTACACAGGAAAAATGGGCCAACTCAGCATTGACTTCAACGCAGACTATAGCTCCCGTAAGCAGCAGAGTCGCAATCAGCAGCAGGAACTCAGCGCTGAGTACGAAGACCGCGATGTGAATACCGAGAGCCAGACGCGCAGTAAGATGTTTGCAGAGAAACTTTTCGTCACCCATCCGCTGTGGAAAGGACAGATAGAGGTTGGTGAAGAATATACCAATACGCGCTGGCACAGCAGTTTCGATAATCAAGAAGGATACATTGCTAATAGCAACAATGAGCAGCACGAAAGCAACATCGCCCCCTTCATGGAACTGCGCCAACGTTTTGGACGCTTCCAGTTGTCGGCAGGTCTACGTTACGAGCATGTAGAATCTGACTATTATGTTAATGGTCTGCGTCGAGACGAGCAATGCCGTACCTACGATGACTTTTTTCCGTCCTTTTCTGTTTCTACATCAGCCAAGAATCTTCAGCTTTCTTTCAGTTACGCAAAGCGAACAACACGTCCTTCATATTGGCAGTTGAGTAGCGATGTTACCTATGAGAATCGCTTGAATCAGAAGACGGGCAATCCCTATCTGAAGCCTATCAAGTATCACAACCTGAACATGATGGTTATGTGGAAGTGGCTCTATCTGATGACCAACTTCTCCCATTGTGTTGATCCTATCCTTTATACGGCGAGCAGTTTGGAAGAGGATTCAAAGGTGAATTTTGTGACCTATCTGAACTATGATCATGCCAACTGGCTCACTGTTACTTTGGGCGCACAAAAGAACGTCAAATTAGGTGATAGGATAACGTGGACTCCACAATACAACGTGTCGCTGATGAAACCTTGGTTCAAGTCATTGTTCAATGGTCAGGAGAAGAGTTTCAGTCATCCGATGCTGAGCCTGCAATTAGGCAACATTGTGTCGCTGCCTCACGACTGGCTATTACAGGCCGACTTCAATATGCACACTCACGGCAATACAGGCTCAAACATTTGGGTTGATAGCACTAATCCAATGCTCTCGCTTAGTGTCAGTAAAGACTTCTTCCTGCACCGTCTCAATGTCAAATTGACAGGAAATGATCTCTTTAATGGCGGCATCAACCATGTCTTGCTTTACAGCAATAGGATGATGTTTCGCAAAATGGAGGACAACGACTCCCGTTGTGTCCAACTCTCCCTGCGTTACCGCTTCAATGTTACCCCGTCGAAGTATAAGGGTACTGGAGCTGGTAATTCTGAGAAGAATCGATTGTAAAATTGAAGACGTTCTTTGGTGTTTTGACTGTACTTGCATCATCATGAGGGATTATACCATGGAACGTCTTTTATAACTTATGTTGAACCGTTTAAACACGAAAAGAGTCTTGAGTCCGTAAAAAAAGAAAAAAAGTTTTGGATGCGTGAAAGATTTCCATTATCTTTGCACCTTAGAATATAGTAGATAAAGCGACAGCTTTCCGTACGTCTCCTAAAATAGCCGTTAGAAAATAGTACACAGAAAGACTGCTGTTAGCTCACATCACATAGTAATATGGATGTGGGCTTTAGCGGTATCCATCTGTGGACTAAGGTACGGCTATACCTGGAGACGAGATGTTCTTGCCGCTATTGCCCCGCATCCTTTTTTGAATCTTAATATCTGCTATATTTTAATCAATCACATAACATGAAGTACAAAGATGAAGACCCAGACAATCTGGGCGGACTCGGTGACCTGCTGCCAGCCGAAGTCCTGCAAAAGGTAAATGAACTGCTTGAACAATTACACTGGACAGATCATACCAACCAAGGCAGCAAAATAGAATTTGTGTATGTCGCCTCTGGCGGGCAACATGTGGACACCATCCAAACACAAAATGTGTATACCATTAATAGGCAGGAACTTTCAAAGAACAAATATACCGACCGACAAATGGCTGATGCTATCAGTAGCATCAATGGTAAGGGGAAGGTGCTTGACGAATACCAAAAGTGGTTGGGTATTTGCTGCTATGTGAGTGCCCGTTG
>CACZVX010000132.1 GCA_902784755.1 uncultured Prevotellaceae bacterium | reverse complement strand
AGCACCGCCGTGGCAATACCCTTTCCGAACCATACTGGCCAGGCACCTAGACGCGCCATCCGGTAGCCAGTGTTGTCTAGGATGTAGAAGATAATAAACACCAGCACTGAGATAATGACTGGCACACCTAGACCACCTTTGCGGATGATGGCACCCAGTGGAGCACCGATGAAAAAGAAAATCAGGCACGACAGGGCCAGCGTGAATTTGTTAATCGCCCAGATATGGTGCGAACGGATGTTTGCCTCTATATCATGCGCCAGCATGGCCTTGAATTCCAGGTCGTTGGTTACATTGGCAATCTGTCCCGACGCCTGACTGATTACCTGTTGTTTCTTTGGATTATCAAGTCTGTTAAACAGCGTGTCAAACTGAATAGCCTGTGTCGCTGCCATCTTCACCGCCCGGATGGAATCTTTCTTCCCGATAGTGTCCAGCACATGGAAGTAGGCAGTCAATGCCGTCTTGTAGTTGGCTTGTGCCATACTATCCGCCATCAAGTTAATCGAGTCAACGTCGTGTTTGATCTGCGCCAAACTTTTTCCTTGCGCGTTGTTCCTGAGATCAGAAGCATCCGTCAGACTGAATCCCGAGTCGAAGTCGAGCACGATGCGTTTCGTCGAGAATGTCTCACGGCGGTAGGGCACACTTGCACTTCCCACCACGTCCTGACTTCTCATATTTTCAAACCACTCACCGCTGTGGAGCGTAAGCAGTAGGTGTTTCTTCTCAGCTGTTGACTGCATCATACCTGAGTCAGCAAGGATAATAGCCGCATCCTCGAAACTGCCTGTCATACGGTAGATCATGATACCATAGAGCATACCCGTCTTCAGGTCCTTCTTCTGCACGTAGAGATTCGTGTTCGGAATACCGTCGTAGAACACTCCTTCCGGAATTTCCAGTTCCGGACTCTTCTGTTTCATCGAGATCAGCAGCTGCGTGAACGACATGTTTGCCTTGGGGCCCACCACGTTCTGGAAATAGAAAGAGCCGAGCATGATGCAGATGGTGATGAAAATCAGCGAGCGAAACGATTGCATCAACGAGATACCTGCCGCCTTGATGGCCGTCAGTTCACTACTTTCTCCCAAGTTACCAAACGTGATCAGCGATGATAGCAGGATAGCAAGTGGCAGTGCCTGAGGGACCAGCATCAGACCCATGTACCAGAAAAATTTACCGAGAATCTCTAAGGAAAGGCCTTTACCAATCAATTCATCGACATAGCGCCAAAGAAACTGCATCATCAGTACAAACTGACAGATGAAGAACGTTCCCACGAAAAGCAGTCCGAACTGCTTGGAAATAAATATATCGAGTTTCCTTATTCTCAACATCAGGGTGCAAAGGTACAAAAAAGAAGTGAAAAGTGAAAAGTGAAGTGTGAAAAGTTTCTTTTGTGCTACATTAATTAACAAAAGAACACGCCCTCCCAAACAGCATAAGCAATTTAGCTCCCTTAGGTTTGCTGCAGGGATTCTTCACCCTTTACTCTTCACTTCTATAGTCCCGTCGTGTTATGGAGTCTTTCGAAGTTTCCTTCCCATACAGCTGTCAACCAGTCCTCGTCGTCCTCGTCAGTGAAGTCCGTGATAATTAGGATATAATCCCCCGTGATGTCACTTCTTTCCAGTTTCATCTCCACGTAGTAGTCCTCATCATCGTCCCAGACCCATCTGAACAAACTGGGCTGCAATTCCTCTGTAATGGTGGCTGTTCTTGACTCGTGATGCCTCCAGGGCACACCCCAACCAAATGTCATGGCATCGCCATCTCTCTTCACTTCATCGGCAATCCATTTTGCTAAACCTTCAGGTGCGCTGATGAGCGGCCAAATGATTTTCGCAGAACGTGAGTGAAGCTCATGCTCGAAAATAACCTTCTTTTTGTTCATCATGGTCAATAATTTGCCGGTTTGTAAAATATTCTTGTTGCAAAAATAAGAAAAATCCTCGAGAAACAAAATATTTTCCCAATTTATTTTGGCGATTTAAGATTTTTGTTTACCTTTGCACCCGCTAAATAAGCGATGGCGGGGTAGCTCAGCTGGTTAGAGCGTCGGATTCATAATCCGGAGGTCGAGGGTTCGGGTCCCCCTCCCGCTACAAACGATAAAGTGTTAAAAATAAAGGAGTTGTGAGGTAATTCGCAACTCCTTTATTTGTTCAAAAACTCGAACGGTGAAATTCGGGTGAATTTCGCGAAGTAAAAGTTTGCTGATGAAATACGATGCAAACATTTACACTAAAGTGACATTTCTGAAGTTTTTTATTAGATTAACAATAAAAATCGTGTACTTCGCTCGATTATTCGTAACTTTGCCGTAGACTTTATGAAAATTCCTGTTTGAAATCAATAATTACTACACTATGACTGAGAAACTTGACAACGACAGAAGATTATTATGTGAGGCTGTGGAAAAAGCAGTCAGCATGAAGATGCGCACACCGAAGGATTTCGATTTCCTCCGTGACCGCATCTATTCAAAATTGAATATTCTTATTTCTTCTACGACGCTCAAGCGCATTTGGGGCTATCTGGTGGATGAGAGTACTCCACGCGATTCCAGTCTCTCCGTTCTGGCCCAATATCTTGGTTATAGGGACTTCGAAACATTCTGTCAGAGGATTACAGATGATGGCATTTCAGCAAGTGATCCTGTCCTGGGGCGTCATCTGCATGTAACTGAAGATCTTCAAGCAGGTGACCAAATTATTCTGAAATGGGATCCGTTGCGTGTCTGCACCATTAAATATCTGAATGATTCCCGCTTCCAGGTCATCTGTTCGGAGAAGACACGGTTACAGCCGGGGGACACTTTTTTCTGCACGACCATGATTGAAGGGGAACCTTTATACCTCGACCGTCTTTGTCAGGGCGACAACCAACCGATAGGATACGTTTGCGGGAAAAAAGGAGGCATTACCTTCGAAATAATCAGATGAAGAGATGAATGTCGGTAAGGATTCTTCCGCTTCAGGCTACATGGCCAGTCAATATGAGGGCATCAGTCGTGAGTTCACAGAAATAAGCCGGCTTATCGCAATCAGGCAGTTTATCAGCAGATGCTGCGCAAGGAGTTTGAGATACTGATGTCCTTGCAGCATCCTGCCGTATTACAGGCCGTGGGTATGGAGGATGTCGCGATGCCCGATCAAAGTAAGGTGACCTGTCTGATCACCGAGTGGATCGACGGAATGACGCTGAAGGAATACCTTACCACCGATTCCTCTAAGCAGGAACGCAGAAAGATAGCCCTGGAGATAGCAGAGGCATTAAGCTATGTCCATTCCCAGCAGATAGCCCATCGCGACCTGAAGCCGTCGAATATCATGGTAACCCATAATGGGCATAATGCCAAGATTATCGACTTTGGACTGGCAGATACCGATGCCCATGCCATCCTGAAACAACCGGCAGGCACCGTGCAGTATATGGCTCCCGAGCAGATGCAGTCGTCGGTATCTGACTGTCGTAACGATATCTACAGTTTCGGTCTGATTCTCGAGGAACTCAAACTGGGACGTTTCTATCAGGGCATCATCCGTAAGTGCCTGCTACCTGTCGACCGCCGCTATCAGAACATGGACCTGGTGATAGCTGATATCCGTAAGCGGCAGAAGAACTGGTGGGGAATGATAGCCTTGGTATTGGGTTTACTGCTGACGATAACATTCTTGTGGACTCAAGTAAAAGATACCCGGGAGAACACCGAGCGACTGAACGGAGAACACCGAGCGACTGAACCGTAATGCCCATGCTTTGAACCAGGAGATCAAGGAGTTGAAGAAAGAGTATATTGTGTTTGAAGACCCGCAGGTAAAAGCCCTCTGTGTACAACATTGGGATACCGACGGCGACGGAGAACTGAGTTATCAGGAGGCGGCGGCTGTGGAACACCTCGGAAACACGTTTACTCAGGATCTCCTTATCAACACCTTCGATGAACTGGAATATTTTACGGGATTGACGGAGATTGACGTAGATGCCTTCAATGGCTGTGCAAACCTGCAATCCGTGAAGATACCTCCAACGGTTCTTCGTCTCAGGCAGAATGCCTTTCGAGGTACTGGCCTTCGCTCGATTGTCATCCCTTCGAGGACGGTTACGTTCGGTGATCATGTTTTTGAAGACTGTCAGAACCTGGAGACCATCATCGACATGGCATTTGGGCCGCAGACACATAATAAAGGAGCCCGTCTGTTTCAGAACTGTCCCAACCTAACCACAATCTTCGTCCCTAATTATCGCGCCAAGAGATTTAAGACAAACTGGAATGATGAGGAACTCCAATGGAACGAATGGCTTGCTATCATTCGAGAGTATATTCCGTTTGAAGACCCTGTCGTCAAGGCTATCTGCCTGATACATTGGGATAAAGATCAGAATCATGAGTTGACAGCCGAAGAGGCGATGGATGTCAGCGATTTGGGACATGCCTTTACCGGCAATCCCCATATCCGCAGATTCAAAGAACTGAAATATTTCACTGGATTGAGCACTATCGGCCCCTTCGCATTTATGGGTTGTACTCGTTTAGAGTCCATCGAACTGCCTCAAACCATCAAGGTTATCGACCAATATGCCTTTACCGATTGTTCGTCACTGAGGAAAATCTCGTTGCCTGAATACCTTGAGACAGTGAAGCATAATGCTTTCAGGGAGTGTGTTCAACTTGACTCCCTCTTTATTCCTGCACATGTCAAAAACTGGTCGTTTGATGCAACCCAAGGCTGTCGTAATTTGAGGAGCATCAAGGTAAGTCCTGGGAATCCTTTTTATGACAGTCGTGATGATTGCAATGCCATCATACAGACCAGTAACAACTTTCTTTTGTCTGGCGCTTCCTACGGATTTATTCCGTCCACGGTCGTATCAACCAGTTCTACAGCCTTTGCCGGTTTAATTTACAAGTATCTTACCATTCCCGCCAATTTAAAGACAATAGCCTCATGGGCATTATGCGCCACAGAAGTTACCGGTGCCATTTATCTGGAATCTCCCATACCGCCCCAGTATAATTATAGAGGAGGACATTTCTCCGTTGTTCCATATCAGACAAAGGCCCCTATCTATGTACCTTACGGATCCATTGATGCTTATCGTCACGCTTATGGCTGGGAAGACTATGCAGATAATTTCCGTGAATATCCTGCTGAAATCCCTCCCAAGGTGGCATACCATCGTTTCATCACGCCCCAGCTCCCAGCC
>CACZVX010000131.1 GCA_902784755.1 uncultured Prevotellaceae bacterium | reverse complement strand
TTTACTTTCCGCTTTGAAACAAGCATTCTTTTCTGGCTTGCCAAAAACTCCCGCCCCATTGCCGCTACAGCCCTCGCTCTGGCAATGACACTTAGCATGCTGAGTATCATCAACAATGTGCAAGACATCATGCGGATGCTGGGAAAGGATGCCTTTATGCCCAAGTATTCATCACAATGATATATAGTAACTTTACAGCCAAACAACCACTAACGACGGATCGCTTCGTTCCTCAATGTCACCCCCAAGACTATCAGCAAGATCCGCAAAGGAATAACGTTCGAAGCCAAAAAATAGAAAAACTCTTAACCTGGGTTAAGACCTGCGCCATCGGTGAACGCTTTTCGCTCTTGCCGGGGGCTTTTTTGTGGGACATTCCGTAACTTTGCCACACGAAACTGATGAACAATGAACAAGAAAGTAATTATTACAATGATGCTCGCCTTCGTCACAATGGCGACTGCTGCACAAAAGAAGGTTTCGTGGAAGCCTTTCTTAAAAGCCGTGGAGTTTTCGCAGTGTGATTTTGTGGATACTATCAGAGTGAAGATAGAAAGCGGTGCGGTGATTGTACCCGTAGAGATAGCAGGGCGGGAACGACATCTGCTTTTTGATACGGGAGCAGAGCACGGTTTTTGGTTTGGCAATCAGGAAGGCTGGATGAAGCCGATAAACGCGGATAGCACGAAATGGCGCGATATCAACGGCAAAACTAGTACGGCATCTCTTGTTCTGGTTCCAGAGATGAGGATGGGCCGTCTTGGCATTAGCAACTATCCTGTCAGCGTAGGAGGTCATCTTGGCAACTACATTTGCGGGAGGTTTGACGGACTTATAGGCTTCGACCTTGTGACCAAAGGGCTGTCGGTGAAACTCGATACGAAGGACAGTCTGCTGATAGTGACCGACCGCAAGGGGTTCTTCGACGAGGAGGCGAAGGTGCGGCCCTCCGTGAAGTACTGGCTCGCAAAGCCAACCTATCCGATGGTTTATGTAGAGTTGCCTTTCGGCAGTACATATATGTCGTTCGATACGGGTTCCATCGGACATGGAGTAGACTTGTCGAACGAAGTCCTGGCACAGTGGTTGAAAAAAAAGAAGAAACGTGAGACAATAGAAGGCGCAACACTGCTGAGCGACACGACACTCAATGTGAATATTGGACTCTCAGGGGCTAATGCCGACACATTGGTGGAGCGCATAGTTCATCTGCCAACTGTTCAGATGGGTAGTCTGACCATTAAAGACGCTTACGTCTCATCGGCCAATATGAGTTGCCGTGTGGGTTCCGCACTGCTGAAACATGCTTCGCTTATTATCGACAGCGCTAAGAAACGGTATTTTTTCCTGCCGCATGACGGAACCTCTGACATTATCCTGAACGACAAGGCTCACCACAGCATGAGTCTCGTTCCTAAGGACAGCACAGGTGTTCTGCAAGCAGTCATCCGCAAGGGTTCAGAAGCCTATGAAAAGGGTGTCCGCACAGGCGACAATCTGATAGAGGCCGACGGCATTCCCATCGATGACGTTTGCACTTACATTGCTATCCGACAGCGGAAGAAGCCAGGTGAGGGAATTTATTTCCTATTCCGTTCGCCAGGCGGTACGGAGAAGCGCGTTGTTATCGCACGAACAGAATAAGCTATATGGAAACGATAACACGCATAATCACCAATGAGCCAATGCCGATTCGCAAACAATCTATCTTGTTCCGAAGAGCATCAAGCAAGACTTCCTTTCCTCTTGATTGCTACCATTAGAGTTGCCTCTTGCAAGACATCGGTGCGGCAGGCAGTGGCAGATGCAGAGCAATCAACGGACGATTTTTAGTCATGTCACATAAAGCAAAGATGAAATGCACAAAAGTTGGTTTCCTTTATAAATAGAATGCACGAAACAGGTCGCTAATATGTTAAATATGATATGTCTACGACCGTTTTCATACAATTCTTCTTGGCTAATTGAAGAAAAAGATGTACCTTTGCGGCATTGTTCAACAAATAAACAAGATGGTATGAATAAGCTTTTCATTGGACGCGAGAAAGAGCAGCAGCAGTTGAAGGAATACATCAATTCTGAACAGTCTGAATTCATTGCAGTGTATGGACGTAGGCGCGTTGGCAAGACATTCCTCATACAGAAAGTCATCGGGTGTGACTATGCTTTTTACGTAGCTGGCATGAATAAGGTTTCGATGCGCATTCAGTTGAAGAACTTCATGCAGGGCATCAGGAAAAACTGTCCAGAAGTGCCACTTGCCAAAACATGGCTTGATGCATTCATGGCACTGGAGAGTTATTTGGAAGCCCTGCCAAAGGGGAAAAAGATTGTCTTTATCGACGAAATGCCTTGGATGGATACACCCCGCTCAAATTTTGTCAGTGGCTTGGAGCATTTCTGGAATTCATGGGCATCATGGCGCGATGACATCAAACTGATTGTATGTGGCAGTGCAACGTCATGGATTATCAACAACCTGATTAAGAATAGAGGCGGCCTTCACAACCGTGTAACCCACAAGATTCCGCTGAAGCCCTTTACATTAAGAGAGTGCCAGATGTATTTTGATGCACGTGGATTCCGTCTGTCAACAAAGCAGATTGCCGAGTGCTATATGGTACTTGGTGGTGTGCCTTTCTATCTGTCAAAAATGAACAAGGGCGAAGGAATAGCCCAAAACATTGACAGGCTTGTTTTTGCTGAGGATGGCGAACTGCATGACGAGTTCCAAAGTTTGTACAACTCGCTGTATAAGAATGCCGCCAATCACATAAAGATTGTTACAGCATTGGCAACTAAGGGAAAAGGACTGACCCGCCAAGAAGTACTTGAGAAAACGAAACTCTCAGATAATGGTAAGTTCTCCATGATGCTTGAAGAGTTAGAGAGTTGTGGGTTTATCCGTAGTTATGAACCTTTCATTCAGTCAAACGGGAACCAGACGAACCAAAACTCCAATGAAAGAAAAAGCACAGATACGCTATACCAGCTTGTCGATTCCTTCACCCTATTCTACTTTCAGGTCATGAAGAAAGCAAATGCCCATGATGGCAATTATTGGTCAAACAGCCAAAACTCCCATGTTTACAGCATCTGGAGCGGTCTGTCATTCGAGATGTTATGTTTGAACCATGTAGATCAAATCAAGAAGGCACTGGGAATCTCTGGCATAACAGCCAATGTCTTTTCGTGGTTTGGCAAAGGAGAACAGCGTTCTG
>CACZVX010000130.1 GCA_902784755.1 uncultured Prevotellaceae bacterium | reverse complement strand
TATAATAGCTATAGGTTTTTGAGCGGTTTTCAGGCAACGCTTTTGGGAAATAAGCAACGCTTTTTGAGGCAAAAGAGGCGCTTATTGCGAGCATTAATGGTAGCAATTGTTCCCATAGGAGGGAATTTTTGCGGCCCAGGCAGGGAACAAATTTTTCATGTTTTTTCCGATTTTTGCTTAAACATATACCTCAACCCTCTTGAAAGCCTTTGTATATCGGGGCTACAAGGCAGGTACATGTTTGCCAAACATGTACCTATCATGTACCTAACATATACCTTAACATATACCTCCTGCTCGTTTCTGCGAAGAATCTTATATATATAACAAGGTATATGATGAGGTACATGATGGGTATATGTTAGGTATATGTTCAAACAACATATACCCTATCCAAAACCCTTTTGTACAAAGGCTTTTAAGAGTGTTGAGGTATATGTTGACAGAAAAAGAGTGGCGAAGTTTCTGGCTACTCTGGCAGGAGCAGGATGGTAGCACTTCTTGCAGCCTGAGCCCCCATTACAAGAACCTGTGCGATATCGGCTGTCTTCGAGGGACCGCTGATAAAGACACCGTAGCCGTCGTAGGTCTCGTCAAACTCGATGCGCTTGTAGGCCTCGTGCATATTGTTGACGATCTGGCTCTTGGGCAGCAGGATGACAAGGTTTTCGGAGATAAAGCAGATGGCCTTCTCCTTCATCGTCTGGGGCACCCACACACAGGCATTCTCGGCCACACCGAACTTGCCTCGGATAATGCCTACATCGGTGCCGTTCAGGTCGCGGGCACGCCCTACGGTATCCGGGTTCCTTGTGGCAATCGTTATCTCAGGCAGGTTCGAGGCAAACTCCTTGGCATCGGGATACATCTCCTTGACCAGTTGGTTGATGTCTTGTTCCTCCTTCACTTCTATCACGTGTCCGCCTACGCTTTCTGTCATCTTGATAAACTGCACCAGCGGGTTAGCATACGTGATGGCTTTAATGTCGCTCAGGTCGGGCATGTCAAACTTCTCTCTGACATTCGCCCTGTATCTCTTCAGTATATCTTCTTTGTTACTCATAATCGCATTCTTTGTAATCTACTTTACTCCATCTCTCCTTACTCCTTCATCTCCTTAAAAATCTTATGGAACGGTTTCTTGGGGGGGAACTGCATCATCTTGTGGCCTTCAGCCCAGGGATTCAAGCCGCAGTTGATGAGAGGTGAGGGGATGATGTTGGCCCAGTGGGCGAGGGCAGTGCCGAGGTTGTAGAGGCCTTCGCTGCCGTAAAGCATCGACATGCCCTTGCTCATCAGTTTCTTCTGCGGGTTGGCCGTGCCGAAGTCATCGAGTTGCTGGCGCCATTGGTAGATCTGGTCGCCGAGGTTGAGCTTGACGGGACAGACCGTCTGGCAACTCAGACAGAGCGTGCAGGCTGAGACATTGCCCGAGTGCTTCTGTGGGTCGCGGAGCATGCCGAGATTGATGCCGATGGGGCCTGGGATGAAGTAGCTGTACGAGTAGCCGCCGCTTCTGCGATAGACCGGACAGGTGTTCATGCACGAGCCGCAACGGATGCACTTCAGGCTCTCCCAATGCTCAGGGTTGCCTATCCACTCGCTGCGACCATTGTCCACAAGGATGATATGCATCGGATTCGCAGTTGGTCGGGCCTTGCGGAAATGAGAGGTGAAAGTGGTTGTCGGCTGACCTGTGCCTGCTCGGCAGAGCATGCGCTGGAAGACGGCCAGACAGTCGTAGTTGGGGATGATTTTCTCCAGTCCGATGGCGGCGATGTGAAGCTTCGGACAACTTGTGCTCATGTCGGCATTACCCTCATTGGTGCAGACCACGATGTCGCCTGTCTCTGCAATACCGAAATTGCCACCAGTCATACCTGCATCGGCTGTCAGGAACTCGTTGCGGAGGCTCAGGCGGGCTACGTAGGTCAGATAGGTGGGGTCGTGATTACCTTTCTCGCTCCCCAGTTTTTCTTCGAACAGTTCGCCCACATCGTCGTGGTTCAGATGGATGGCGGGCATCACGATGTGGCTGGGTGCCTGGCCCTTCAGTTGGATGATGCGCTCACCAAGGTCGGTCTCTACCACTTCGATGCCGTGCGCCTCCAAATAGGGGTTCATGCCGCACTCCTCGGTCAGCATCGACTTCGATTTCACCATCTTCTTCACGTTGTGGTTCTTCAGAATGCCGTAGACAATCTCGTTGAACTCGTTGGCATCCTTTGCCCAATGCACGATACAGCCGTTTTCTTCGGCCTTGGTGGCAAACTGGTCGAGGTATTCATCCAGATGGGTAATGGTGTGGCGCTTGATTTGTGAGGCCTTCTCGCGCAACTGCTCCCACTCGTCGAGCCCGTATGCCATATTGTCACGCTTCGACCTGACAGCCCAGAATGTGGCATCGTGCCATTTGGCGTAGGTCTGGTTCTTTAAGAACGCTTTTGCTGCTTTACTATGTCCTGTACTCATAATTTCTTCATTTTACTTTTAACTTTTCAGAGCCCTGCGGCTAAGATTTCCACAACGTGCTTGAACTCTACATTCAGGCCTTGCTTCTTGGCAATGCCAGCCATATGCATCAGACATGAGCAGTCGGGACCCGTTATGAATCGTGCGCCCGTCTTCATGTGGCGCTGCACCTTGTCGAGACCCATCTGCGCACTCACGGCCGTCTCCTCTATAGAGAACATGCCTCCGAAGCCGCAGCACTCATCGGGACGCTCGGGCTCCAGCACCTGAATGCCCTCTACCAAGTTCAGCAGATCTTTAATCTTGTTGAATGGTGTTACGTGCTCTTCACTGGGTGAACTGAGTCCTAATTCTCTCACACCGTGACAGCTGTTGTGCAGACTCACCTTATGAGGGAAGGTTCCGAGGGGATGGTTCACTTTAATGACGTCATGCAGAAACTCCACAACATCCATAATCTTTCCGGAAGTCACACACTCATGCTTGTCCTTTAGCAATCGGGGATAGTTGATCTTGACGAATGCCGTACAACTGACAGAGGGGGCCACGACATAGTCGAAGTCCTTGAACATATCTTCGAATTTCTCTGCCAAAGGAATGGCTTGCTTCTCAAATCCACCATTGGCCATCGGCTGTCCGCAGCATGTCTGATTCAGCGGATAAGTGACATCGAGGCCTAAATGCTTCAGCAATTTGTAGGTGGCCACACCCACTTGCGGGTAAACCACATCTACGTAACAGGGGATAAATAGTCCTATCTTCATTGGTTGTGTATTATTTGTTCTTAGTTATTTCATGGGTACAAATATAGTGAAAAATTTCCAAAAATAGTGATAAAAGAGTATTTTGTGCTGAGTTTTTATGTTTTATTAAAAGTAAATGTGTACCTTTGTGGCACGATATTTGTATTTTGATTTGTGTGAAACCAATTTATTTAAAGAATATGGATTATAACAACGAACTCAATTTTGGATCGACGATGACTCGGGATCGTGAGCTCTCGATGTCTCAGGCCTTCCCTGTGTTAATGCGAAAAGTATATGTGTGGATGTCGCTGGCTCTAGCTATTACGGGTATTACTGCCTTTGGCGTGGCCAATAGCCCTGGTGTTATGGCTGCCATTTTTAGTAACCAGATTTTTTTCTGGGGACTGGTGATTGCAGAGTTGGCGCTGGTGTTCGCAATCAGCGGTGCTATCAATCGGTTGTCGCTGTCGACGGCTACACTGCTTTTCGTGCTCTATTCTGTGATTAATGGTGTGGTACTGTCCTCTATCTTCCTCGTCTACACGATGACATCGATTGCCAGTGTGTTCTTTATCACGGCAGGTACATTTGCGGTCATGGCTTTTATTGGCTATACCACGAAGACAGACCTCACGTCGATGGGTAAGATTCTGCTGATGGCGATTATCGGGCTGATTATTGCGTCGTTGGTGAATGTCTTTTTAGTCAAGAGCTCTGGCTTTGATCTGATCATCAGTTATGCTGGTGTGTTGATTTTTGTTGGTCTGACAGCTTACGATTCACAGAAGATTAAGCAGATGTTGCAGATGGCGCCTGATGCCAGTGAGGCTTCTCAGAAGCTGGCTTTAGTGGGAGCACTGTCGCTCTATCTTGACTTCATCAACCTCTTCATTTACCTGCTTCGTATCTTGGGTAAGAGAGAGTGATTTTGGATTGATAAACCGCGAAAAAGGCCTGCCCCTATATATATAAATAAGGTGTAGGTCTTTCGTTTTGTCAATAATCCCGAAAACTTTCTGGTTTTTCGAAAAAAAGTCTTCGAAAAATTTGGAGGGTATCAAAAATAGTTGTACCTTTGCATCCGCTTTCGCGCAATTTTTGGGCGTTGGCACTGAAGAAAGAGTTCTTTGATAGATTTACATAGACAGAAGTAGTACAAGAAGCGAGTGCCTATATATATAATAGGTACTTGGGTATAAGAAACGAACCGTTTAATTCTTGAATTATTTGGATAGTCGTTCTGAGACAGAGATTATATTCCTTTTGGAAT
>CACZVX010000129.1 GCA_902784755.1 uncultured Prevotellaceae bacterium | reverse complement strand
AAAAACAGTAATCAATATACTAAAATATGTAAATATATTTAGTTAAAATATTATCCCCTAAAATTAACAAATAATTCACAGATTAACTTAACAACCTAGGTCTGTCCCCTTGTGCGATAACATAAAAATTGATAACCCTCCCTGCGCTGGAAAGCGTGGGGAGGTTTTTTTGTTACTAAAGAATAACCACAGAACCTTAGGAATGTGCACGAAACGAGAAGTCGGCATGATGGGTTTTCGTAACTTCGCGATGTATTAAAAAAAACAATTAATTTATCAATTTAAAACATCAAGAAGTTATGAGCAAGACAGTTAAAACAGTACTTAAGGTTCTCGGTTACATTATCGCTGCACTCCTGGGTGCGGCAGGTGAAGCAACCATGATGTAAGAGGGAAGAGGGAAGAAGGAAGACCTATGAGCTATGGAACGTAAAAATGGTTTCAAAATTTCTCAGTATGCCTGTGCGGTGCTGCTCATTGTGAGCAGTATCGCATTGGTGGCTTATCAGGTAATCATGATTGACGATGTGTCCAGCGGTCTGCTGGTCTATGTTGCCCAGGCCTTCCTGCTCGTGGCCAGCATCTTCGGCTTAGATTATTATGTAAAACTCATCACACAAAAAATCAATGGAAAACATCAAGCTCAGTAGAATCCATTTGCAGCGCCAAGACATTATGTTAGAGTAGGGTACTATAAGTAGCTCTGCTCTTTTTTCAGATTTTTCACTTAAAAGAGTTTTTTAACTCCACAATTATTTTTATCTTTGCAACTGAAATTATTGACTTGGAAAGAAGGAATTCAAAAGCTTATGAAAGCACTACGCTATTTTGTAACGGTTGTGACGCTGGCCTTGGCTCTGAATGTGCAGGCACAGGACGAGGATGAGGATATTGCCTATTCGCTGAATCTGGCGGAAACGGTGGTGCTGGCCGACGGGACGACTTTTGAGGAATATCTGTTGAAAAAGGTGCTGGCAAATGCCAAACCGCTCAAGGAGCGGGTGAAGACATTGAGATATTCGGTGACATGTCAGTTGGAGAAGGATATCGACCTGACCACATTTCCACATCGTCGCACCATTACCTTTGCGGCCCGACTGGCTGGTTACGGACAAATTGTGTCGGCTCTCAGGGAACACAAGCACTTCGGCATTACGATGGCCGAGGATGTGCTGTTTAACAATGGCAAGATAAAGACGTCGAACGTGAGGATGGTGGAGATGAAGCAGCTACTGACTGAGAAGCAGATAGCATCGTTTCTGAAACACGACGGAATGATGAGTGCCAATGTCTATGACCAGTTCTATAAAAGGGTGCGCGAGAAGGTGAAGGAGCTGCAGAAGAAAGGCCGACAACAGGACGTTCTATGTGGTGAAGCTCGACAATATGCGGGTGCACATTGCTGACGGCTGCTGGCAGATAGCGCGCATCAGTTGGCAGGAGAAACAGAACAACATGCAGTACGAGTTCAAGGAGATAAGACCTGACCTCTTCTTACTCTCGCACGGCAATGCGAAGTTTTTCGTCGATAAGGAGAAATGGCCCAAAGGTTATGTGTCGATGAAAATGGATTATAGATATCATTAACTAAAATACTATTCTTATGAAGAAAAATCTATTCATGTTAGTCGCCATCCTGGCGTGCCTGAATGTTGGTGCGCAGGACAATGGACTAAACCCTGTTTACAAAGTGCAGTTAGGAGACATCACGTATCAGAAGGGTGAGGCTAGTAAAAAGGTGACTGTGGGCAAGGTGCTCGGCGTGATTGCCGATGTGGCTGAAGGCAGAGTGACCGACGTCAATAACGAGGAGTACATTCCGCTGGCTAAGAATTGCGTGACGACAGGCCTGACGCATGTTCGTAGACTGCAGGTAGTTGCGGACGACGAGGGCGAGACAGCCAAATACCTGGTGACCGCACAGATAACCGATATAACCGCCTCGCGCAAACTAAAGACTTACGACCGTAAGGACAGCAAGGGGCGCGAATATACGGAGACGAAGACTTACTATGGTGCAATCACTTCGGTAGCGCTAACCTTCAAGAACCTGCAGACCGGTGAGCTAACCACAAGCACCATCTCCGGCCGTTGCTCAGAATACTCATTGGCCAGATCGGCTGACGAGGCCATCCGCACCGCACTGGGCGAATTGGCAGAGAATATCTATGAGTATTACAACGAGGTTTATCCTGTTCGTGCCAACATCATTGAGCGTGGCACGGAGAAGAAAGACAAGACCAAGGAGCTATACATCGACGTTGGCAGCAGGTTTGTTGGCGAGGATGTGCACTTTGAAGTTTATGTGGTGGGACAGATTGCCGGTCGTGAAACACGCAAGCAGATTGGTAGAATCCGCATCCGCGAGACTTTGGGCAGCGACATCTCACTCTGCAAAGTGCAGAAAGGTGGCAAGGAAATCAAGGCTGCCTTCGACAGGGGCGATGCCATCGTAGCTATCAGTACAGACTGAGCCGATAACGATGATTTGTATTTTTTTCCGTATTTTTTTTGGAGAGAGCGGAATTTTTTGTATATTTGCAGCAGAAATGAATTATCAATATTAAAACACTAAAACTATGACAAAGAAAAATTTTTGGATGCTGACCGCCATCTTGACCTGCGGTCTTATGATGACAGCCTGTGTGGCAAATGAGGATAATGAAATCCAACAACCGTCAGATGATGCGTATATTGAGTTTCCTGAACAGCCCACGACAGACCAGTTGAAAACCTTGATAGAGCGTCCTGCCTATGTCTTTGACGCCAACTATACGGGAGAGGGCAAGGCTGTGGTGGCACGAACCGCAAAGAAAGTGGCGTTCAGCGACGAGAGCCTGGAGGTGGTGATTATGCCATCCACACAGATTAAGTCGCTCCAAAGCGAAGATTATCTGAACATCATCCGCGTACTGGCCAAGGGCGGTACCGTGGTATTCACAGAGCCAGGGCTGGACGTGCTTGACGGTTTCTGCAAACAAATCGCTGCAGCCATCGATACCTATTCTCCTGCTTCCGAGATAGCTCAGGAATATCTCTCGGCAGAAGCCATTCAGCGCATCATCCTGTGGAGCGAGACGAGCCCCTTTGCGGACATGATAGAAGATGATTTGAAAGACCGCTATGAGATTATTGCTCTCCGGGCGCAGACTGTCTATCTCAGCATGAACGACCGTGAGGGCATTCCCACCAAGATGACCATCGACGTTGATGTGGAAAAGAAAGACAAGGAAGACGAGTTTGAGACGATTCCCGTTGAAGTGGAGATTCCCAACTGCATGGACGACTACTATTTCGGAGAGAAGGCTGACGACCTGGCCGAGTGGCTGAACAGCAACGAGCCCGAGACGACGGAGAATGAGGCGAATCAGGTCCGTGCCCTGATGAATCGCGCGGCTGGCGACGCCACATTGCAGTCGCTGTGCAAGGCACAAACTTTCATTCTGAAAGGTGACAACAACAATCTCGATTACCAATGGGGACCAGCCTCTGTCCGTGCCATTTATCATCCCATCCAATTGCGTTACGACATCTGGACAGCCTATTCTGCTGACAAGAAGTGCGACTTCTACTGCGTGAAACTCAGCGTCACCGCTGAGAACAACCAAATGGGATGTGGACCTAGCGAAGCGCGCAACTGGTATGACGCAAGGTATTTTAAACCTTGGCAGGAGTCTGCTAAATCACTTAGTGCATATCCTAATATCTATGGACCTTATATGAGGGAACTTAAAATGAATTGCAGCTTGGAGGGCTTGAAGGCTCAGCTGGTAGATTACACACCCAAAAACACACCGGGCGGTACCACCGTCACAGAGTCGTTCTCGGCTTCGCTGGGTGCTAACGTTGGTGTCAATTCATCAGGACCCATGGGTGGTATAAATGGCTCACTTACTTGGGGATCATCGGTATCGAGAATCAACCCCGACCTAAAGGCTACGGTTACAGCCAATACAGGCACGGGCCAGTTAGAATTCGACTACATAGCAGCGCGCCCCATCGCAGAATACAATGTTTTTCTACCCGCCAAGCATACCGGTATAAAGGATATCTCCATCACGACCTGTACTGTGCAGCATGCCTGGGTATGGAGCGTAGAGACGACTGCGAATAATGTCACACTCAATACCGTCTTTAAGTCTGTTGACGAATGGCTGACTTACGAAGAGTTTGCTGCAAAGTGTTATGAGCATTATATCTCCCTGCCCTGCGAGCATAAGTTCAAGTCGGCTATCAACTGTCCGCCACGCAACAAGCAGGAGTGGGCAATGACCATTGAGCCCACCAATTCGAAGGCTGATGCATATCTGAAGCAGAAACTGCCGCAGTATTTCTGGGACAACAACGTATTCTTCACCCGCAAGGAGAATCACCTCAAGGCCGACACGAAGGACGAGATCAGTGCCTGGGTACAGAAGTCGAAAGCCATCTTCGACAAGAACAACAGCATCCTGAAGGGAGCTGCTCAGGAAGGCGGCATTACCGGCAACTTCACCATCCGCTGGCACCAGACTAACGGTACAGGCGGCAATGACAACGACTTCACCTATGAAGTAAAACTATAAAGCGGTAACAGTACAGACTGAGCCGATAACAATGATTTCTGCAAAATAGTAAGAAAACAAAAAAAAGACTTCCGAAAGGAAGTCTTTTTTGGTAGTCGATAGGGGAATCGAACCCCTATGCCAAGATTGAGAATCTTGTATCCTAACCATTAGATGAAT
>CACZVX010000128.1:3521-4511 GCA_902784755.1 uncultured Prevotellaceae bacterium | reverse complement strand
CTTCGGGATGAAGAAAGGATTGAACTTTGGCCCGTCTTCCTCGTGAGCCCCGTAGTATTTCACTTCGTCCTCAAACGTCTTGATACCGCCGATACCCACACCATAGACAACACCGATACGGTTTTTGTCTTCGGTTTCCAGATCCATTCCGCAGTCTTCTACGGCCTGTTTGGCAGCAACGATGGCCAGCTGTGTATAGCGGTCCATCTTTCGTGCTTCCTTGCGGTCAATATATTGATTGATATCGAGCCCCTTCACTTCACAGGCGATTAGAGGCATCGAAAAGGGTAATCGGAGCAGCACCACTCTTACCGGCCAGCAGGTTTTCCCAAGTCTCCTTAGCGTTGAGACCTACAGGCGTAACGGCACCTAAACCAGTTACCACTACTCTTTTTAATTCCATATTTTTGAAATTTAGAAAATGAGAAAACGAGAAAATGAGAAAATGAGAAATTAGGCTACGTTTTGTGGCCCTTTCTCATTTTCTCATTTTCTTAAATTCTCATTATCCGATAAGAAATTTATTTAGCGTTCTCCTCAATGTAAGAGATAGCGTCGCCAACAGTTGCAATAGTCTCTGCCTTATCGTCGGGGATTGAGATATTGAACTCCTTCTCAAACTCCATGATGAGCTCTACCGTGTCAAGTGAATCTGCACCCAGATCGTTTGTGAAACTTGCTTCGGGTTTTACCTCAGCCTCGTCAACACCCAGTTTGTCTACGATAATAGCCTTTACCTTGCTTTCAATTTCTGACATAATTGTAAAATTTAAAATGTTAATAATGTTTCCTAAATTCAAAATTCGGGTGCAAAGGAACAAACTTTTATTTAATTGTGCAAATATTTTTTAGAAAAAAGCATTAATAATTGCACAGGTACCCCCCAACTGTGCAAAAAAAAGGATGTTTTTCAACATTTATTTCCTCAAAATGGAGAAAAATGATGTTTTATAAAATAAAAAGTTGTGTTGGAATCGGAATGGACACCTT
>CACZVX010000128.1:0-3485 GCA_902784755.1 uncultured Prevotellaceae bacterium | reverse complement strand
ATGAAGAAAAGCTGCATTGACTACGTCTTCTTCAATCACGACTCGGCCAACAATGCAAGCATTTGGCTCTCGCTGTTCTTTCATTTCGGGAAAAATTCCAAATAAATTTGGATTTTCCACTCATTTGCATTATCTTTGTCACAAAAATATAAAAGTGATGACATTTACAGAAGAATGTAATCGGATTTTTAATCAGGCGATAGCCGATTATCATGTTAAGGATGATATTGATACCCCTATCAATAACCCTTACAACCGCGATTCTATTGAAAACCGTTTGTATCTGAAATGTTGGATTGACACGGTGCAATGGCATTTTGAGGATATTATACGGGATCCACATATCAATCCGGTAGAAGCCTTACAACTGAAACGCCGTATAGACCGCTCCAATCAGGACCGAACAGACTTGGTGGAACAGATCGACAGCTATTTCCGTCAGAAATATTCTGATGTGAAAGTGTTGCCTGATGCCCGTATCAATACTGAGAGTCCGGCTTGGGCAGTGGACCGTTTGAGTATCCTGGCTCTGAAAATCTACCACATGAAAGAGCAGGCCGAGCGCACGGATGCCACGCCAGAGCACCGCGAGAAATGTGATGGAAAGCTTCGTGTGCTATTAGAGCAGCAGGTGGATTTGGGCACGGCCATTGATCAGTTGCTGGAGGATATCGAAGCAGGACGCAAATACATGAAGGTGTATCGCCAGATGAAGATGTATAACGATCCAGCTACTAATCCTGTGCTGTACAAGAAATAAGAGCCCCCTCTATCCCTTGTATTGTTAACTTAAAGATAAGACATTGAAAACTGAGCATATACTTGTTATTCGATTCTCCGCCTTGGGAGATATAGCCATGACCGTACCGGTGATTGCGGCCTTGGCACAACAGTATCCTGACATCCGTATTACGATGCTCAGCAAGGCTTTTGTGAGGCCTCTATTTGAGGGACTGGCTCCCAACGTAAGTTTCATGGAGGCAGACCTGAAGAAAGAGTATCATGGTGTGAAGGGTCTAAATACCCTTTACCGTCGGTTGACAGCCAAGCGGTTTACAGCTATTGCTGATCTCCACGATGTGTTGCGCTCGAAATTCCTCCGTGCCCGTTTTGATTTGGCTCGTTACAAGGTAGCCCATATCAACAAGCGCCGTCAGGGTAAGCGCCAATTGGTATCGACCCGCAATAAGGTTCTTAAGCAGTTGCCTACTGGTTTTGAGAACTATGCTGAGGTGTTTGCCAAACTGGGCTATCCCATTCAGCTGGATCCGTGGTTCAGGATGAAGGAGTTTAAGTTCCGTTTCCAGGACGGTACTCCGAGTCTTTTCAATTTCAGTGAGCAGACAGGTGGTAAGCCGCTGATAGGCATAGCTCCTTTTGCAGCCCATCCCGAGAAGATTTATCCTCTGAACCAGATGGAAAAGGTCGTTGCACAACTCTGTGAGCGTCACCCGTCAGCCAGACTGTTTTTCTTCGGAGGTGGTCAGCAGGAGATGGATGTCTTTCATCAGTGGGCAAGTAAATATCCGCAATGTCTGGTGGTCGGTGATCATCTGAAAGGGTTGGATCAGGAGCTGGCGCTGATGCAAAAGCTGGATGTGATGGTTTCGATGGATTCGGCCAATATGCATCTCGCCTCGTTGGTTGGACTACCTGTGGTCAGTGTGTGGGGAGCCACCCATCCTTATGCTGGTTTTGCCGGATATGGTCAGCGTCCGGAGAATGCCGTACAATTAGATCTGCCCTGTCGTCCGTGCAGTATCTTTGGTAACAAGAAATGTTTGCGTGGCGACTTGGCCTGTCTGCATAACATCTCTCCCGAGCTTATTATAAATAAGGTGGAAGCGATTCTTGTAAAACGATGACTATGACGATGACTATGACTATGACGATGACCTTATAAAGGGTTAAGCGTTGCTTCGCAACTGTTTAAGCGTCCTTCGGACTGTTTAAGCGCCACTACGTGGCTGTTTAATTTAATATATATAGTTAACTGATAAAATAGAAACAAAAACATTATGAAAAAGTACGTATGTGACATGTGTGGCTGGGAGTATGATCCCGAAGTAGGTGACCCTGAGAACGGCATTGAGCCCGGAACAGCTTTTGAGGATCTGCCCGATGATTTCGTTTGCCCGCTCTGCGGCGTTGGCAAGGATGAATTCTCTCCAGTAGAATAAACACTTAAAAGGACGAAGCTGAGGCTCCGTCCTTTTTTTATATATATGTAAAGGTGAATTTTTCAGTTAAACGATGTCCAGGAGTTCGGCAAAGTCATCGATAATCCATTCTGTCTTTTCGGCTTCCATCTCCTCACGGGAACCGTTTCCATAGGTCACACCTACCGCTCTGACTCCTGCGTTGTGGGCCATCTGGATATCGTATTTCGTATCGCCAACCACAATACATTCTTCGGGTTGCAATCCGAAATCCCTTAATGTCTTGAGTACCGGACCAGGTCCAGGTTTCGCCTCTTTGACATCTACATCTTCCACACCTAATATATATTGTATGCAGTAGCTTAAGTTCAAGTCGCGCACATAGGCATCCAATGTCATGTGACTACGGCTTGAGGCGATGGTGAGTTGGATACCCCGTTGATGGAGAGTCTGAAGCGTTTCGGGAACATGAGGGAAGAGTGGAACAGCTCCTTTTTCATTAAACACGTCGAACAGACGGCGGTAAGTGGCGGCACACACAGCCCCCTTCTCCGCATCTACTACAGTTTCAGCAAAATCGGGGTAGAGGTCTGTGAAACATTGGGTAAGGGGCAGTCCAATCATGGCCGCACATTGTTCATCGGTACGCTCAGGCAGCTGCAGTTCCTTGATGGTTGCCTGCATGGACCGGAGGATGATCATCTGTGTGTTTCCTAAAGTTCCGTCAAAGTCGAGTATAATGGTCTTAATCATAACATCTTAATATCTCATTCTCTCAATTTCTCAATTTTCAAAAGCTTCCTGCGTCATCCATACGGCAATGGTCTTCAGTCGGAGATAATTCTCGCTGAGATACATCAGGCCTTTATAGTGGTTTCCCGTTCCCCATGAGTTTTTGGCCACGTAGAACTTCCTGCCTCTTGGAGTGCGGGCGATGCCGATAAGTTCCATACAATGGTCATCGGTAGTCTCGCCATTTTCAAACGCCAGTTGTCTGGCAGTCGTCAATGGGTCACCGCTAAGCGATTCCCTGTCAATCTTCTTGTCCAAACGGGCGATGCCACGGGGCCAGTTGAAACCAGGTTCGGAAATGTCTCCCTCCCAGCAAACAGGATGCCCGCTAAACAAAGCCTGGTCGATTTTAGACATCAGCGTATCGGGGTGGAGATTCAAAAACTGGTCTTGATCACAGTTGTCGGGTAGCTCCAACGCGAATTTTTCGCCGAAAGGATGGTGTGAAAAACTCGTCAAAGCCACATATTCATCAGGTCGGCACACAGAACGGGCAAACTCCTGGGGTGTGTATTCTGCTCCCAACATGAACAC
>CACZVX010000127.1 GCA_902784755.1 uncultured Prevotellaceae bacterium | reverse complement strand
TTTTGCAAATTTATAAACCTTGTGTTTCTATAGCCCCCTACCCTTCGTTCTGTTGACAGTCACCTCCTGTTCTTCAGGTTCCTGGGTGACAGCTGCTGCTTCAGGTTCCTGCTTGTGGGTATAGTCAGTGATAGCACGGAGTGATTCGGCATTACCCATAAGCAGCTCGACGGTCTTGTCATCGAACTTGTCTTTAACCCCGGCATCGAGCAGGCCTTGTTTGATGCGGTCGGTTAATTCTCCAGGTGTCACACCTTCCTCCCTGATGATGTCACGCGCGAAGTTATTCACGTTCAAATAAGGCAGCGTCTTCATATGACCTGTCTCGCCCATCACGACCATCTGGTCAATGATGTAGTTGAATTTCTCTTTGTTCGTCATCATAATATATTCTTTTAATACCATCCGTTGCCATTAGACTTGCCCCATTTATAGATACCCATCAAAAGGAGGGGTATAGCGGAAACAATCAAAGTACCATAGAAAAAGCCCTCTATGCCATTGGGGAAGTCCATATCTTTAATCTTGGGATAAAGCCAAAGCAGGAAAAGTGCTGATAAGCTTATCAGAGCCACGAACCGCCAGAACCAGTTTTCATAGACATACGATTCTACGTTTCTTGTTGCCTTTTCCGTTTTCTTCTCAACGAAATTACTGACGCGCTGCTCAAAAGTAGCTGCGAGTTTGTCCAAGGGCTTAGACAGTTGTCCGGCATTATCAGCAATTTGTTTACTGACAGTTGCGCCAGCACTGTTGACGGCAGCTTTGAAATCATTGATCCCACTGGATATATTGTTGAGCTGTGTCAAAGTTTGCTGAGGAAGGTTGACTGTCACTTGTTTCTTAGTATTATCTATGATATACTGCAAGTCCTCCTGGTGCTGTTTCTTCCGTTCCTCTTCCGTCGGCACAGTTCCGATGGCTTCGGCAACGGTATTCATGGATGCAGAGACAAGGCCGTTATCTTTACGGATCTCGTCGATAGCCGTCCTGATGGATGACAGTTCACCCTTTATAGACTCCAGTTCAGAGTCATCAGCAGACTGCGATGGAGCTGCAGCCAGTTCCTTCTGACGCTCTTCCATCCTCTCCAATATCATTTCTATGTTCCCCAGATAGCCCTGAAGGTTATCGATGGGGTTTTCACTATACTTCCCCATATGCAACAGCTTTTTCAGTTAATATTTCGTCGAGTTGTTCCAGGACTTTATTCAAGGCATCCAACGTGGTTTGCGGAATATACTGACCAAACAGCATAGCGGCATTGGCATCATGCGCAAGCTGATTGATGTTGTTTGACATCGTGGCGATAAGCCTCAATGCCTCTGTATGTTCTGGAACCAGCACTTTTACGGGCCGGTCGGTGATGATATAATATATTAGATCACCCAACGACATATGTTTCTCCTTAGAGATGGAAACCAGACTTGACTTTTCGCT
This sequence comes from uncultured Prevotellaceae bacterium, assembly GCA_902784755.1. Taxonomy (GTDB): domain Bacteria; phylum Bacteroidota; class Bacteroidia; order Bacteroidales; family Bacteroidaceae; genus Prevotella. The sequence continues at coordinate 5,268 of CACZVX010000127.1, read as the reverse complement.
CGGTTTCAGGCTTATCGTCACTCTGGCCGTTCTTTTCTCCTCGTTTGGCTTCCTGTTCCTGAACTTTAGCTGCTTCTTTGGCGTTTCTTTCGGCTTGTCGTTTTGCTTCATCTTCTTTTTCCTTTCTCTGTTGTGCATCACGGATGGCATTGCGCCGTCTGATGCGATCCTTCAACTTCCTTTCTTCCTCTTCACTCAGACCGACCTTGCTGGACGTTACTGGAGTGATGCCGGGTGTAGCAGGTTTATTGATCCTGGTTCTCGGCTTCCTCTCTCTCTTGTTGTCGGAAAGGCCAGATGCCTGGTGTTTCTTTTTCCTCTCTTCGCGTTCATCCCATCCTTCAGGATAGTGAAGGCCATACTTCTTAGAAACATCGACTGCAGCAAGTGCCATTCGCTTGCCCAGGTACTGGGTATCGATGCGCGTACCGTCGAAGTGGTTTATCAACATGAGCATGTGATAATGGTCATTATCGGTGTTGGTATGCTCAGGTATGATATAGGGAATGTTGTCAAGATCGATGCCTCGATTTTTACATTCATTCACAAATTCATGAAGCAGCAGTTCACGAAATTTGGGGTCTTTAAGGCGCTCGTTATCTTCGTCACTATGACTGATGACTACACTGTAAGCCTTAACCTTGAATTTCGGGTTGACGTATGCTTCCAGCATGGCAAGTTGGGCTGTAGGACTCATGTTAAGTCCTACGCCATTCGCCATGATGACCTTGCCTCCCTTCTCTGGATTGCGCAGGGCGCGATCGTAGTAGAGGGAGGATTTGAGCGAACGGGTAGGCTGCACGTTTGCGAACATAGCGATAAATTTTAAGTCCAACTTCAAATTTAACGCGTGGGTGACGGCTGTTTGCAAATTTGCAGATTTGCGAAACGTAAGCCGGCGCCGGAGGGGGTGTCTGGGTCTCCCTGACATGGGGTGTGGGGGTTTCCCCTGCCAAGATGTTTTGTGTGTAGTTCGGGGCGGGTAGCCTCGTAACTGCATCACAAAAGACATCTTGCCTACTTCACGCGCGTTTCTGACTGCAAAGGTAGTGAAAATTTCGGAATTACCAAATATTTCGCCAGAAAATTTTGGTAATTCTGGAATTGAGCGGACTGCGCAGGCTGATACGTGTGGGAAGTTCACGAAGTGCATCAGCTGGCAGCAGTGGAGCCTGGTGCATACTTCAGCATGTGGGAGGTGCCTGCTGCAAATTTATATATTTGCAAACTTGCAAATTTGCAAACACGTTAAACAATGGAGAGCAGACAAGACCAGGCGATGTTGATAACATCGACGGACGCAGACTGTTCGATACCGCTTTCGTTAATTTCATTAACATTCTGCCTTTACTTTGAATGTTAACGGAATTAACAGCAAGGGGGATGGGGGACGGCGCATGAGACCCCATAACGTCAGTACAACAGAGCGACCTTCAGGGAGTGGTTACAGGCGGTTGCTCCTTAGAGCCGCCAGCCAGACGTTGAGGAACGAGACGGTGCAGATGGTATAACCGCCAAGGAGATTTCAGCCAATGGCGGACAAGAAATCTCCCTCGTATAAGTCTCATTCATTCTTCACCACCTCCCTGTATATCTTATGATAATTCGGATCATCCGGATTAGTCAGAGCAGATTTCATTTCCTGCGATGTCAACTCCATCTGATACTGAGGACGGACTGGCTCCAGGTTCTCAGCCATCCACCGCTTCATATCCTCAAACGACGTAAAAGCAGGCTCCTGGCTTGCGCGTTCGTTTGTGCCTGGTTCATCGAGCAGATTCCACCACTTCCTGACTGTTGGACGGGTAAGTCCAAGATCCCTTGCACATTCAGACTTGTTGTGGCTGTCAGGATGCTCTTCACGCCATTCAAGTATCATGGCAGCATTCTTGCTGTTCTCAACGGTTTCATGCTTGCGTCCATTATGAGCGTCCCAGGCTTCACCCCGTTCTGCACAAAGAACGTCTCTTGTAGCCCTACAAACGCCCAAATGCACGTTCAGCTTGCGTTTGTTGCGCTTCACACGCTTAAGCTCTATGCCCGTCATGCCGGAAATCATTTCAAGCCTCCATCGAATAAGATCTTCGTTCCCGTAAGATTTCAAGGCCTTTACCACATCGGCATCGGTAAATTCCTTCGAAGCATCAGGAGAAAGCGCATTAAGTGTCGGAATAAGATCCATAGCGTCACGCTTGACCTCTTCGTAAGGAACATTGCATTTCATAGCGCAGGCCACAAGATTAAGGACGCAGTAAAAACGATGGCCGTACTTCACACCTCCCTCAGCTGGATTACGCAGACGCTCAAGCCAGCCATCATAAAGCGACCTGTCTGTAATCCAGTGTTTCTTCTTCTCGCCCGGTGCCAGAAGCTTTCCGTATTTTTTTAGAGCCTGGGCACGTGTCATACGAAGTGGGTTGTGAGCACGACCACCACGTTCAAGCTCCATCAGAACTTTCGTCGAGAAGATCTTGCTCAATCTCTTGTTACCAATGAAGTATTGGGCGAGTTCACTGAGAGTCCAAAAATCGCGATCGTTGAATTTCCAAGCCTCGATGCAGGCACCCATGCCGACAGTCTTCTTCGTTTCCATATCCTTGCACAATGGCTTGGTACGGGTCTCGGGCAACCTGAAGGAGTGGTAGATGCCGTGACACTTCAACTTCTCCACACGGCTCGTACCACCTTTGCCGTCCTTGGAAGGGTAAAACACCAGGTCGTAAAGCAGTGCTATGAGCTGCTGCAACAAACCAACGTTATGGCCGTAAAGAGCCATCGGGGTACGCATGATATAGTACAGGTGCAGTCCATGGCCGCTGCTTACTATCAGATTTGGAACTGGAATGAGTGTCAAACCGAGGCCAGTAAAAGGAGCATGATCAAGTGGTCGCAGGAACCCATTCCACAGCACCTGGATCTGCTCAGGCCCAACATCGTCAAGGTCGATGGCAAATGCATACAACATCCGTGCGTTCTTGTTGGTACTACGGTTGCCGACGTAAGTGATGGGGGAGGTGAGCGCAAAGTAGCGATGCTCCAGCCAACTGTCGGTTTCCCAGTCTTTCTTCAGAATAATCTTGTGCGTGTTGCGGTCGGTCGTATCGGTACCATCAGCCTTCTGCGACCCCTTCTTGGAGCGAGGTGACTTGTAGAACACGATGGGGTTGTAGGTGAACTGGTTCTCGCTGTAGTCGTGAGGCAGTCCGTTGTTGCGTTCGTCTGCCCACTTGCGGTAGGAATCGCACATACGTTCCTCGAACGGCTCAAAGTTCACCTCACCGTTCATGGGGCGTTCGAAGATTTCACCAATGAAGTCACGCAGGTAAACCCGGCTGACATCGAAGTCATGCTGGGTGTTGATAAACCGACTCTTTGCTCTGTACTCTGCCAGCTCTGTGCAGTCGATGGCGGATGGGTCAACCGACTCCAAACCAAGTTCCGCTATGTCCTCAGCGGTGAGGTTGTACACGTTCTCCATACTCGCGATATTTTTGGTTTTACCCCAGGATGCGAGCCTCCGTTGTCGGCTCGACCCATCGGGGGGCGTATGTTATCACTATGTTTTATTTTCCACTTTTTACCGCCTGCCGCCAAAACTCTTTTTTCTGCAGGGAGTGCGCCTCCGTTGTCGGCGCATCCATCGGGGGGCGTATGTTATCACTATGTTTTATTTTCCACTTTCGGTGCAAAAATACGCTTTTTTCTTGATATCCCCAAATAAATTCCGAAAAAAGTGAGTTTTCTCGGATTATCTCTGAGGAAACCCCTATTTTCTCCGAGGAAATCAGATTTAATTATAATTTGTGTACGCAATTATAAATTATTAACTTCTTAATTTTGTGTACGCAATTATATTTTTGTATCTTTGCACCCAAGAAAACATCATTGACTATGGCAAAGAAGAAAGTTGAAGAACTGAACGAGGAACAGGAAAAAGTGTTCTATTCTTTCAAGAAGGGTGCTAACATCTTCTTGTGTGGTAAGGGTGGTTCTGGAAAGAGCTTCCTTACCAGGTATATCATAGACTATTGCAAAAGGAACAATAAGTCTGTCTTGATATGTGCGCCCACAGGTATTGCTTCACTCAACATCGGAGGCAGCACCATTCACAGAGTATTCAAAGTTCCGGCGAGGATTCTTCAGAAGGGCGAGCGTTGCTACGAGAAGAAAAAGTTGGAGACCATCGCCAAAGCTGATGTCATCATCATCGACGAAATATCCATGTGCAGGATTGACGTCTTTGAATATGTGGCAAAGACGCTGCTCTACTTCAAGCCGAAGAAACAGTTGCTTTTCGTTGGCGACTTCTACCAGTTGCCTCCTGTTCTGCCGAGTCAGGACAGCAGCGCATTTTCTCAGATCTACGGAAACAAACTCTTTGCCTTTGAGTCCGAAATGTGGACGATGCTGGAGCTGCACACCATGGAGCTTCAGACATCAATGAGACAGAAAGACAAAGCTTTCGTGTCTGCCCTCGATAACATCAGAGCCGGACACCCAGACTTTTCCCTGTTCCAAATGGACAAACCAGCTGACCCCACAGCCCTTACCGTTTGCGGAACCAACCGGGAAGCCGACGATAAGAACCAGGCACAAATGAGGAACCTGGTAAAACAGGGTGTCGAGCCTGCAGAGTTTCCAACTGAGCGCGAAATGGCTCTCTGTATCGGTGCCAGGGTCGTGATGTTGAACAACGATCCTGATGGTCGTTGGGTTAATGGCACCTTTGCAACCGTTGCCGACGTAAACAATGACCTTCTGACCGTCAGGATAGAAGGGAAGGAAGGGAAGCCCGTCGAGGTGAAGCCCAACAAGTGGACGTTCCTTGACTACGAAGTGACCAGGACGAAGGACGGAGGCACGAAGTTAGGCACCGTGGAGCGCGGAACCTTTGAGCAGTACCCTGTTCGTCTGGCATGGGCGATTACAATTCATAAGTCGCAGGGACAGACATACGACCGCGTTAATGTTGATATCAGCAGTATTTTCGCCGAAGGTCAGCTGTATGTTGCCCTGTCGAGGTGCCGTACACTCGCAGGGATGCGTATTATTGGTACATTGACAACAGAGAAGGTTAAAACATCTGATGCGGTCTTGCGCTTCATGAGTGGCGACCACCGCCCGGAGCGGCAAGGAGAAATGCTTGGTTTTTGGGACGAGGAAAGAGAAAACCCTTCCGATGAAAGATACCAAGAAGGATATGATGACGGATATGAGGATGGCACGAATGACACGAAGGCAGAGTACCAGAAGATGATTGATGCCGAC
>CACZVX010000126.1 GCA_902784755.1 uncultured Prevotellaceae bacterium | reverse complement strand
AAAGATTGTTCTTTCTTGAACATATAATTACCACTAATTAAACCATTAATTTTTCATTAATTGGCTCGCGCTAAAGCGTGAGTTAGTTATGGTCGCCTAAAGGCTCAAAATTTCAAGAAAATCAATTAAAAAAATTATAAGGACCTAAAGGTCCGGAAATAGGGGAAGTCGCCTTACGGCGAGAAATCTAACAAATTGATTCAAAATCGAACAAAATATTAGGGGTAGAAAAAAACAGGAAAAAACAGTTTTACCTTGGCGAGAACAAAAAAAGGGGATGACAGGACCGTCCCCTGTCAGAATTATTCCACAAGCTCGTAAGACTTCCGATGTTAGTGATAATCTAGGAAGTAATCTAGGAAGTAACCTAGGAAGTAATCTAGGAAGTAATCTAGGAAGTAAACCCAAAAGAAGATTGGGTAGGGATGAGCTGAGAAGAATTATATTGGGAGCTTGTGATGAATGGGTCTCTCTTGAACATATAGCAACTACTATTGACAGGAATCCGGATTATTTGCTTACGATTGTTATTCCTTCAAAGTGATCGGAGAACCGTCCCCTGATCAGTTGGTGGTGTAGCGGAATGAAATGTGCCAAGTGAGTGTTAAAAACTACGGCTAATAATGGGATTGGCCGTAGTTTTTTTGCGAAAATGGGCACAGAAAGTGAAAAAAGTTATCAAAAAGTACGGCTAATTCAAATAAAAGCCGTATTTTTGTACCAAAAAGATAGCGTATGTCGATTATTGAGTATATCAAAGAACGGGGCGGATACGTGCGGGCGATGGATGTTGAGAGTCGTGCGATGTACAAGCAGTTGCTGTCGGAGGTGACGAAGGGCAACGTGGTAAGGATACGTAATGGTATCTATGCACTGCCTGAAGATATGGCGAAATCGATGGTTGATGTGGAGAGTATCGTGCCAGGTGGCGTGCTGTGTATGTACTCGGCATGGAGCCACTATGAACTAACGACTAAGTTGCCGCCTTTTACTTGTGTGGCTATCGAGAAGAAAAGGAGGGTGATGCTGCCAGACTATCCGCCTATATCGCTCTACTACTGGAGTGGTAATACACTTATGTGATGCTGTGAAGTTCCGCAATAAGATAGGTGTGGACGTTAGCTCGGAGATACTGAAGAGCTATCTGGGACGCAGAGACCGGAACCTCACGCTACTGAATGAGTATGCGAAGAAGATGAGGGTGGCGAACATCATGAATGGACTAATAGAGTTTATGGTATGAGCAAGGAGATAAAAAACTACGGAAGGTCGGTGAAGACCAAGCTGCTGACGCTGTCGAAAGAGTCGGGGATTCCGTATATGACGATATTGGTGAGGTACTTTCAGGAGCGACTGCTTTATAAGGTGGCTCACAGTGATTATAAAAACAACTTTCTGCTGAAGGGTGGTGCGCTGCTGTATGCTTTTGGGCAGGAGAAAGCCAGACCGACAAAGGATATTGACTTTCTGGGTAGGCACATCAATAACGATAGGGAGTATGTGAAAGCAGTGTTCAGTGAGATAGCCTCGGTGACGTGTGAGACGGATGGCGTGGTGTTTGACGCAGACTCTATAGAGGTGATGGACATTACGCAAGAGAAGGAGTACCACGGTGTAAGACTAACGATACTGGCTATGCTGGAGAGTATCCGACAGACGATAAGCATGGATATTGGTTTCGGAGACGTGGTGACGCCAGGGCCAAAACGCTTGGAATATCCGCTGCTGCTGGAGAATGTGCCTGAGGTGGAGATTCTGGCTTACTCACTGGAAACGGTGGTGGCCGAGAAGTTTGAGGCCATGATTTCGCTGTCGGTAAACAATAGCCGGATGAAGGACTTCTTTGATGTGTACCGCATTTTGAAAGAGGGAAATCTAGATGAAGAGGTGCTGAAAGAGGCTGTGAAGAATACATTTGAGAACCGTGGAACAGGGTATGTGGAAGGGCATCCGCTGTTTGGCGAGGAGTTCTTTAAGGACCCGATACGTACATCGAGATGGAACGGATTCCTGAAGAGCATCAGAACGAAGGAACAGATTGCTTTTGAGGAAGTGGGAAACGTAATCCAAGAGAAAATGAAGGGGTATTGGGAGATAGTGAAGGAAAGAGAGAAAACATGACGCAAGAAGAACGTTGGCAGAAACGATACCAAGAAGTGATGAAGTTTATTGAAAACAACCATCGGAACCCGTCGAAACATCGGATTGAGGAGCATGATATGCTTAACTGGGTTAAGCAGCAAAGAAAATTGAAAAATAAGGGAGAACTGAAGACGGAGAGAGCGGAGATGTTGGAAAGGCTGTTGTCTTTGTGGGAGGAGTATAAACGGAAGAATCAATATGAATAGTATAGGGAAAGTCAGCCGATGGGCTGGCTTTTCTTGGTTTATATGGGGCATACGGAAACCATGGAAAGTCTCAAGCTAAAGCGTGAGGATAATATACGGGATTTGTAGATTATCGCAGGTGAAATAGTAAAAAGGTAGGTAGAAGACCTATTTTTTGGAGGAAATAGTGGTTTTCGCATAATTTTTCGAAGAAAAATTTGGAAAATCTACGGCTAATTGAAAAAAAAGCCGTACTTTTGCCAACGAATAATAATTGAATAACGTAATGGGTACTACGACGAAGGGAATACTGACACCCCGTGACATTGACGAGGAGGGCCGTTACTACTTTGTGCGCAAGGCAATAGATGCGGGCGATGTGGTAAGGCTGAAGAATGGTGTGTATGCCACTGAGGACGGACTTGCCGACACAATGGTGGATGTGGAACGGATAGTTCCAGGCGGTGTACTGTGCCTGTATTCGGCGTGGGAACATTATGGGCTGACGACGCAGATACCAGGTTCAATCTATGTGGCAGTGGAGAAGCACAGGAAGGTGGTGGTGCCGGATTTCCCGCCTATCACGCTCTGTTACTGGGAAAAGAAATACTACGAGATGGGTGTGGTTGAGGCTGACGTGGCCGGACATAGGCTGCATATCTATGACCTAGAGCGTTCGGTGTGTGACGCAGTAAGATTCAGGAACAAAGTTGGACTGGACGTGATGACAGAGGTGCTGCGTGCCTATCTGAAGCGTAAAGACCGAAATATCTCGCGATTGACGGAATATGCAAAGAAAATGCGTATCGGCACGAGTATGACGCAGTATCTGAATGTAATGGTATAATTGTGGTTCATGGTGAAAGGATAATGGTTCATGGTTAAGAATGAGATAAAAGACTACGGGAAGTCGAACAGGACAAAGTTGTTGAACCTGTCGAGGCAGACGAAAGGTGCTGATTATAATCTGATATTACTCCGCTTTGTGCAGGAGAGATTCTTGTATAGGCTGTCGCTGAGTGCATATAGGGAGAATTTCTTTCTGAAGGGTGGCGCTCTGTTGTTTGCCCATGAGCGGTTTGCGGCTCGTCCGACGCGCGACATGGACTTTCTGGGAGATCATATCAGTCGCGATAAGGAAAATATCAAGCGCATTATGCACGAGATTTGTAGCATTGAGTGTGAAGAAGATGGCATGACGTTTGAGTGCGGTGAGGATGAGATATGGTTGGAAGATATTACCGTTGAAAAGGAATATAATGGCACCCGCGTTCATATGACGGCTCACATGGATACTATTGTGCAGCAGTTCTCGATAGACGTGGGATTTGGTGACGTGATAGTGCCGCAACCTGCGCAGTTGGATTATCCGTTGCTGATAGAGGGACTTCCAGCAGTGAATGTTGAGGCTTATTCACTGGAAACTGTGGTGGCAGAGAAGTTCCAGACGATGATAGATCGTGGAACGATCAATAGCAGGATGAAGGATTTCTTTGACGTATATACGATTCTGAAGGCGGACAAGGTAGATGAAGCGTTGCTGAAAGAGGCCGTGGCTGAGGTGTTTGCTAACCGTGGAACGGAAATGGATGCTGACAATGTGGTGTTTAGTGACGGCTTTGCGCAGGACGGGATGCGACAGACTATGTGGAAAGCATATCTGAAGAAGATAAAGTATAAGGATGAATTACCTTTTACTGAGGTAATGGATGTTGTTAGAGAACGTCTGCAGCCGATGATGCTGGGAGAAGTGGAAGATGAGGCCTGAGAGGGTGGAGGCGTTCTGAAGCATTGGAATCAAGAATCCAAGGATTTACGGAAATACGGAAGATGTCGGATGCTGGTGTGTGATGGGGGAGTATAAACGGAAGAATCAATACGAATAACCGCGAAGGCTCTGTTGGCGAAAACCAATTAAGACTGAAGTGGAGCAAAAATGTGAAAATAGGGCTGATTTCTGATGGAAATCGGCCTTTTTTAGTAAGAAAAACGTTAAAAAGGTTGTAACGTTACAACCATTTAGGGATTTTTTTGTATCTTAGCAGCCGAAATTACAATGATTCGCACCGTATGAAGCATCTGAATATTAAAAAGGCACTGGCGGCATGGCAGGAGTTACAACCTCTATCGGAGAAAGATAGGGAGAGGCTAAGTCGTAGATTCACCGTAGACTTTAACTACAACAGCAACCATATTGAGGGTAATACGCTGACGTATGGGCAGACGGAGATCCTGTTGCTGTTTGGAAAGGTGATAGGTGAGGCTGATGTGCATGCAGTACAGGAGATGACGGCGAGCAATGTGGGGCTGAAGATGATGACTGAGGAGGCTCGCGTGAAGGAGAT
>CACZVX010000125.1 GCA_902784755.1 uncultured Prevotellaceae bacterium | reverse complement strand
CATCGTGGAGTCCTGCAGCTCCGTCCAGGTGTTAATCACTTGTGCCAGCTCGTCGATGTTGGCACTGTTCATCATCTTCACCTTCGCCAACTCCTCATGACTGGCCACGACGGCCTCCTGTGGTGTGTGGAACACGAAGGGATGTTTGTTGTTGCTGCAACCAGCAAAGGTTGCTGCCATGACGACTACATATATATAAATAATGTGTCGTGCGTTGTGTAGAATACGTTGTTTCATATCTATTGCGGTTTCGTTGTTGTTTTCGGGCTGCAAAACTAGCCGCACTTCTCTCCCCATCTGTGTCAGCGTTAAAAACCGGAAAAGAATTTCCCGGAGCCTGCTCCTTCTGCGTTTTTCCGTTCCTTTGCAGCCAAAATTTTCAGAATTATGATAGTTTGTATAGCAGAAAAACCGAGTGTAGCCCAGTCTATTGCAAATATTCTGGGCGCGAGAGTGAAGAAGGATGGCTATTATGAAGGTAATGGCTATCAGGTAACGTGGACCTTTGGCCACTTGTGTGAACTGTTGCCTCCCGACGGCTATTATCCTCAGTGGAAGCGCTGGGATCTGTCGGTTCTCCCGATGATTCCCCCGACCTATCGCGTCGAGGTGATTGCCAATCCGGGGGTGAAGAAACAGTTCAAGATAGTAAAGGACTTGTATAAGCATGCCTCCGAGATTATCAACTGCGGCGATGCGGGTCAGGAGGGTGAACTCATCCAGCGTTGGGTCATGGAACTGGCGGGCGTGAAATGCCCCGTCAAACGACTCTGGATTTCCTCACTGACCGACGAAGCAATCCGACAAGGTTTCCAGCACTTGAAACCACAGTCAGATTACGATGCACTCTACCAGGCAGGATTGGCCCGTGCCGAGGGCGACTGGCTCCTGGGAATGAATGCCACCCGACTGTTCACGTTGAAGTACGGCGGCTTCAAACAGGTACTCAGCATCGGGCGTGTACAGACACCAACCTTGGCCATGATTGTGGCGCGTGACAAAGAGATCGAGAACTTCAAGCCAAAACCTTATTGGTTACTGGCCACCAATTATCGCGGAACTCAATTCGCCTGTAGCAGTCACGGACCATACGACAATGAGTTGGAAGGCAGCGTCGTTTTGGGCATGTCGAGACAGTTCCCGCTAACCATTGACGATGTGCAGCAGAAACGGGGCAGTGAACAACCGCCACAGCTTTACGACCTCACTGCGTTGCAGGTCGATTGTAACCGCAAGTTCGGCTACTCTGCCGAAACCACCCTGCGCAACATCCAGTCTCTCTATGAGAAGCGCCTGACCACCTATCCCCGTGTCGATACCAAGTTCCTGACGGAGGATATCTATGCCAAGTGTCCCGGCATCATCCAGAACCTCGTCAAGGTCAGTGATGCAGCACGTCCGCTCGTGGGACAGTCATTGCCGAAGAGTAAGCGGGTATTCGACAATTCCAAGGTGACGGATCACCATGCCATTATTCCTACAGGCGACACCCGTGCGCTGAACAGCATCAACGACTTCGAGCGCAAGGTCTATGACCTCATTGTGCGTCGCTTCTGTGCCGTGTTCTATCCCAATTGCGAGTATGCCCAGACCACTGTCCTGGCTACGACTGGTCTTGTGAAGTATAAGGCTACAGGCCGTACTATCCTGAATCAGGGCTGGCGGGCTGTCTATGCCAACAGTCAGCGTGACGAGGAAGATGACACGGAAGAAGCAGCACTTCCTGCTTTCAGAGTAGGGGAGTCTGGCCCTCACAAACCATCTCAGATTCAGAAGACCACCACACCCCCAAAGCGCTATACCGAGGCCTCACTGCTCCAGGCGATGGAGACAGCGGGAAAGCTGGTCGATGATGATGCATTGCGTGAGGCGATGAAGGAAAACGGCATTGGCCGACCTTCCAGCCGTGCTGGCATTATTGAGACCCTGATTAAACGAGGCTATATCCGTCGTGAGAAAAAGTCACTCATCTCTAACCAGGCAGGACGTGACCTGATCGATGTCATCAATGCCCAGATGCTGAAGAGTCCTGAACTCACTGGCCTATGGGAAAAGAAACTCCGTGAGATTGAACGAGGCCATTATAGCCTTGATTTGTTCATGCAGGAGTTGCAGTCACAGCTTCTTAGCATCATCAAAGAGGTCAAAGCTGACTCTTCAGGCAAAAAAATTCAAAAAAAGTAGGAGGAAGTTTTGTTTAAATGAAAAATTCCCCGTATCTTTGCAAACGCAAAGGTGAAAAATTCACGAAAGTGGAATAATTTTGCCAATGCGGAAGCGCATTCTGATGTCCAAAAGAAATCGCCAAATTTCGAAAGACATAAGTGTAGACAGAAGGATGTGCTGCACTGGGATTATGTGTCCTAACGGATTCAAATATCTCGGCGTGGTGCATCGATTCTACACAGGTGTTTGGCGATGCCTCTTTTGGAATCCGTATGGCACCACGCTTTCTAACTAAAGACCGGCTTTGCTTTGGTGCGGCGGGCTAATGATATAAAAGACAACAATTATGAAGGAAGGTCGAATAACAATAGCAGAACTCGGGCCGCGGCTGAAACTCATCCGTCAGGAACTGGGCATAACTCAGAAAGACTTAGCTCAGGCACTGGACTTGAACCAAGCCATTTTGTCGAAGTTTGAGAATGGCGGCATGGTCTATGCCTCCGTTTTGCTCGATGTTCTCTGTTTCTTCCGAGGAAAGCTCAATCTCAATTTCATCCTGCAGCCGGGCGAAGAGTACAACATCAACGATGAACGTGGTATGTACACCGAGGCCAAGCAGCACGATGTCATTATTCGTGGCAAGTGTAAGATGGCCAGACAGGATGTGAACAAAGCGATTGAAGAAGCCAAGGCCAACCTTCAGAAAGCCATCGACGATCTCGAAAACTTCTGCGTTTCAGAATAATTGTGTCGGAAGTATATCTGTAGTTATTGTCTCTATTTATCATAATTCATATTCTCTTAATAACTGTCTGAGTATCAGGTTATTGTGAATATAATCCATGTTATGATAAATAGAATCGGCAACGAGATAAATAGATTCACAGGCTGCAACTAATTCCCCTACCATTGTTAAATAGGTTAATTGGAGATAGATTTCAGCCAAAAAGTCGTTCCTTTTTTGTATCTTTGTGGTCTCTTTTAAAATTAAGGTAATATATGAGCATTAACATACAGGGTAAGCCACTTAAAGAGTGGGTAGAAGAACAAAAGAAGAAAGACGGCGTAATGATTGTGCATCGTGGTACTCAGCGCACTCAGTTTGGTACAAGTACTTATGAGGGTGCAATCGTGACCCTCATGGACGATAAGGATGTCCGCTATGAGAATGCCGACATCAGTCTGCGACTCAATGGTAAGGAGTATCGGATGACAGGCAATCTGGTTGAGCGCAAAGGCGGTATTTGGTACGTTGACGGAAGCATTGTCGATTTGCCTGAGCAAGAGCAAGCTCCACACATGGCCGAAGACATCACGGAGATGGAAGAAAAGGTAGATGAAAAGGTAGACGATGCTGTTAACAGCTTTCTTAACGCATTCGGAATCACCAATATCAATTGCAACCAAACAGGCAGTAAGCATAAGTCATCATCTCGTAGTTTCAATATCAAGAACGATTTTTCAGGCGGTGAAACCATCATCCACGGTGCTGGCACAACCACCATTAAGACAGGAAGACGTACTGTCATCAAGGGTGGCTCTGTCAACATCAGACGTGGTGACAAGAAATATACCATCAAGGGTGACACGATTGAGAAGATTGATGGACGCTGGTATGCCGACGGGAAGGCCGTCGATTGGGACTCCATTGGAGGGCAGAACCTGGCCACTTCAAGCGGTGATGTCACAGTGAATGGCAACGTCCAGAATATCCGTACAGGCAGTGGTGACGTAGAATGCAATGATGCCGTGAATGTCAACACCGGCAGCGGCGACGTTCATTGCAAGAATATCACTGGCATGGTATCAACAGGAAGTGGTGACATCTATAATCGATAAAGAAGTATGCTGAAAGACTATAAAAATAAAGAGGTACTGGCGGAGATGAATCGCCAGGTGAATGCTGCCGCTAAGATTAGCGACCGCGAGGCAAGGATAACATTTGTGCTGGTCCACATGATTAGTGAACATCATGAATTGGCAGAATCGGCTGGCAAACCCGAGGGTGAAGGCAACCTCTTCAACTTCACCTCATGGTGCCTGAGCCGTTTTGCCGATGAACTCGAAGCACCATCCACAGAGGATTTCAAGAACCCCATCGAACTTTTCAAGAAGGAACACGATGTCACCCTACTCGACCTCGTTCGTTTCCGCACTCCTGCGAAGAATGCCGTAGAAAAGGGACTGGACGAAAGTTTTGAGTGGCCTGACAATGTTCCCTATGAGGAATGGGAAGAGGACATGCTTCAGACCGCATACGCTACCCTATTCGGCCTTTACTTCTTCAACACACCCGCCAAAGATCTGATGCGCTGGCTGGGTAAGGATGAACCGAAGAACTACCGCTTTGTCAATGCGATGAACCGCCACGAGACAGCCCTGAACGTTACCGAAGAGCGTACCAGACTGCGCGAGGCTGACGGGCCGCTCCCTTGGAAGAAGAAACAAAAGCGCATGTATGTGAGTGACGAGGAGGTGGCCCAAGGCAAAGAGCATGTTAACCAGTTGCATCAGGGATTCCGCAAATTGGTCGATATGCTGGCTTCGGGTGATGTACTGCGCTTCTGCCAGGAAAAAGAAGATACGGCTTTCGGCATCTTTATGACAGGAACCTTCGCCATGATGATGCCTGGCAAGAACATCAACCGCAAGGGCATGGTTAGTTCGAGGGACAATGCGAAACTGGTGTATCAGGCTGCGAAGAAGTCGCTGATGGGCGACAAGCTGTCAAAGCAAATCGTCACTGCTGCTGACGACAAGGCCGCTGCAGAAGTCTTCTACTGGGGCTTGATATATGGTGAACAAGGTGTTGCCGATGGCAGCATGCCCACCGGCATGGCCGACATGGACATCCGTCGTAAGCCCAAACCCAAGTTGAAGAACTGAACTCCCCTACCCTTGCCGTCTGCTCTTGGCAAAGGTGGGGGTTATAGAAAAAACGCAGGTCTTGAGAAGAAAAGTTCACCGATTTGTGAAGTTTTTGACCATTTTCCTTGTTTTATTCAGCTATTTATTGTATTTTTGCACCGAAATTGAAAGAATGAATAACTGGCATGAAGATATTGTTTCCAGAACGGATTGAGGAGTTCTCTCGTAAGCATGCTGATGCAAAAGAGCCATTGGAGCGTTGGAGCAATATATTGGCCGATGCCCAGTGGAAGAGTCATGCAGACTTGAAAGCCGATTTCCCTTCTGCTGACTTTGTGGGCAACAACCGATATGTATTTAACATCAAAGGCAACAACTATCGGACAGTCGTGCTGGTAGTGTTCTTTGCCGGGACGGTGGCCATTAGATTTATCGGAACGCATGGCGAGTATGACAAGATTAAGGATATTAAAAACATATAGGCTATGGTGATCAAGAACGAGAAAGAGTACAAGGATTACGAGGCCCGCGTAGAGAAACTGATTGAGCGGGGTACTGAACTGGGCGACATGGAGTTGCTAAGTCCGGAGGAAAAGGCTGAGTTCACGATGCTGAGCGAAGCTCTCGATGAGTATGGCCGTGCCTATCATCCGCTGCCTGGCAGGATGAGCACGTTGTTAACTGATGCTATTCTGGCTCAGGTGAAAGAGCGTGGACTGAAGCAGAAGGAAGCTGCTCAGATGATAGGTATCAGTGCTACGACCTTCAGTGACCTGCTTCATGGTCGCAGATCGATGAGTTTCGACATTGCCCGCAGTCTGTACAAAGTGCTGGGCGTGCCTGCAGAGGTTGTGCTTGCATAAAAGATTTTATTACGTCCTATTTCAAGAAATCTTCGCGCATGGGAGTGAAGGTATCGATGAGAACACCTGCCTCCAGACAGACACAACCATGAAGTAGGTTTGGAGCCACATAATAGCCATCGCCTGCTTTGAGGATTTTCTTTTCCTCACCGATAGTCACCTCAAAACATCCACTGGCCACGTAGGTGCTCTGGGTGTGAGGATGCTGATGGAGTGTGCCAATGGCTCCCTGATCGAATTTCACTTTCACCATCATCAAGTGCTCATCGTAGCCCATAATCTGGCAGACTATGCCATCACCGGCATATTCCCATTGGATGTCGGTGGCAATCTGGTAGGTATCACTTTTCTTTTCCATAATTCTTATCTTCGTTTTCGGGCATTTCTACAGATACCCTTGCATATTCTTGTATCATATATTTCGTATGTAATTGTTATGTGTAATATAAACCACTTTGCAAAAAATCTTGGGACGCAAGCATAAAAAAAACCGCTAATCCATTATGAATCAGCGGTTTATTTTTTAAGGGTGGTCGAGGTGACAGCCGTGAGACCGATACCTGCAGAGATCTGCAAAAGACTGCACGCTGTTCCAGCCTCATATTTCTTTTTTGCAAAATTACGCAGTTTTGGGGCAAAATCTGTAAAAATCGCTTATTTTTTACGTATTTTTAATGATTTTGTCATTCAAATTTTAATTCT
>CACZVX010000124.1 GCA_902784755.1 uncultured Prevotellaceae bacterium | reverse complement strand
AAAGAAAAAGAGGCGTGGTATGTTGCGATTCCTGCCAAACGTGAAGAAGCGTTGCAAATCGTTAACATCTTTAAACCGCTTTATGAAAATCCCCAAATCCTGAAAATCGGACAGAATATTAAATATGATTTGGAGGTTTTGGCGAATTATGGCATTGAACTGAAAGGTGAACTATGGGACACCATGATTGCTCACTATCTCATACAGCCAGAGCTCCATCATAATATGGATTATATGGCCGAGGTATATCTCAACTACCAGACAATCCATATTGATGAGCTCATTGGCCCGAGAGGCAAGAACCAGAAATCCATGCGTGACCTCTCCCCTACTCAGGTTTATGAATATGCAGCCGAAGATGCTGATATCACCTTGCGATTGAAGAACGTGCTCGAACCCAAACTGAAGGATGCTGGTGTAGTGGATTTGTTCTATCAGATTGAAATGCCCCTCGTAAGAGTATTGGCAGAGATGGAGATGAATGGTGTATTAATAGATACTAATTCATTAAAAGAAACGTCAGAACTTTTCACAATGCGGCTAACGGAATTAGAACACCGCATCTATGAACTGGCTGGTGAGGAGTTTAATATTGCTTCACCCAAACAAGTGGGCGACATTCTATTTGGTAAGTTGCAGATTATCGAGAAACCGAAAAAGACCAAGACTGGGCAATATGTCACCAATGAAGAAACGCTACAGTCACTCCGTTCCAAACACGAAATTGTAGAGAAAATATTAGAACACAGAGGTTTGAAGAAACTTGTAGGCACCTATGTGGATGCCCTACCCAAACTGATTAATCCACGAACTGGCCATATCCATACATCGTTCAACCAAACTATTACCGCCACAGGACGCCTTTCATCTTCTGATCCTAATCTGCAAAACATTCCTATCCGAGGTGAAGATGGTAAGGAAATCCGAAAAGCATTTATTCCAGAACCTGGTTGTCAGTTTTTTTCTGCAGACTATTCACAGATTGAACTCCGTGTAATGGCACACCTTTCTGAGGATGAACACATGATGCAGGTATTCCGTGAAGGAAAGGATCTACACGCTGCTACTGCTGCCACTATTTACAAAAAAGGAATCGATGAGGTCAGCCGCGATGAGCGCACAAAGTCAAAACGTGCTAATTTCGGCATCATCTATGGCATCACTGTGTTCGGATTGGCGGAGCGATTGGAAATTGACCGCAGTGAAGCGCGTCAACTGATTGACGGTTTTTTCCAGACATTCCCACAAGTACACGATTATATGGAACGTTCCAAGGAGATTGTACGCCAAAAAGGCTATGCTGAGACAATCTTCCATCGCCGCCGCTATCTGCCTGATATTCATTCCCATAATGCGACCGTTAGAGGGTTTGCCGAACGAAATGCCATCAACGCTCCTATTCAGGGTTCTGCTGCCGATATCATCAAAGTGGCTATGGTACGTATCTATAAAAGGATGAAGGATGAAGGTTTAAAGAGTAAGATGATCCTTCAGGTACACGACGAACTTAACTTCTCTGTTCTCCCCGAAGAAAAAGAACACATGGAGCGTTTGGTTTTAGAGGAAATGCAAGGGGCCTTCGCGCTGAAAGTTCCCCTAATTGCTGATGCTGGCTGGGGCGAGAATTGGCTAGAAGCGCATTAAGAAGCCCCCTACCCCCAAAAAAATGAGGGTGAATAGAAAGCGGGAAAATAAAACCCAAGAAACATGGCCTGGAAGCGGAAATACAGATGCAGCGCATGCGGATATGAGGCGGAGACGTACGAAGGGAAAGGACTCTTCGGACAGCATATCACGCCCGTTTCTTGTCCCGATTGCCACACCATTCAGAACCTTGTGGTGGGCGGGGTTATAGGTGATGTGGCGCCTTCTTTCCGTTCCGAAGTTGGACGCCTATGCCTTCGTTGTGGTTCTGACCGTATCCGCATTTGGGATGGCCACACCTGTCCGCAATGTGGTGGAACTATGGCTGATACTGAAGAAAAGGAGTTCTGGACATAAAAACAATAATCCCCAAGAATCATCGTTTAAGAAGAAGTAAAACTTCAATTTATTAAGGATGAAAAGGATTATTGTATTAGCCATGATGGTTACGATGATGATGACCGTTCTGGCACAGAAAGAAATAGGAACCTTTACCGTTTATCCCCGCGTTGGTATGAATCTTTCTAAGTTCAGCGGACAGAAGATTTATTACGATGCCAGCGACAATTATGTAAAGGAAAAATACAAGATGGGACTTTCTGCTGGAGCAGAACTATGGTATCAGTTCCACAACAGTCTTGCTCTTTCCGCTGGTCTTATCGAGAGCGGACAAGGCACTAAATGGGAGGATTATACTTCTGAGTACCGAGATAAAGAAGGGAAAATGGTTAGAGATGAATATAGTATCAGCATGAGCACCCAAATGCTGAACATCCCCTTGCTCCTCCATGCCTTCGTTGCCCCGGGACTATCCTTCGAAGTGGGTGTTCAGCCTGGATTCCTGTTGAGTGCTAAGAACAAAATGAACGATGAGGAGGGCGATATGAAATCGCTCATGAAGACCTTTGACTTGAGCATCCCCATTGGCATTAGCTACGAATACATGAATATCCAACTTGACCTCCGTTATAACCATGGCCTTACCTCATTGGGTAATTTCTTCGATAAGGGCCACAACCGCTCCATCGTGCTTACCCTCGGCTACGGCATCGATTTTTAGTAAATTCTTCACTCTTCACTCTTCACTCTTCACTTTTTTTTATACCTTTGCACCCAGAATATAAACGTTTATAACATAAAATGGCATTAAAATGTGGTATCGTGGGATTGCCCAATGTGGGAAAGTCCACGCTTTTCAACTGCCTCTCTAGCGCAAAGGCGCAGGCAGCCAACTTCCCTTTCTGTACGATAGAACCCAACGTGGGTGTGATTACCGTACCCGATGAGCGACTTACCAAACTCGCAGAACTGGTACATCCCGGACGCATCGTTCCCGCCACGTGCGAAATTGTGGATATCGCAGGCCTTGTAAAAGGTGCTTCAAAGGGTGAAGGTCTCGGCAATAAATTCCTCGGAAACATCCGCGAAACAGATGCAATCATTCACGTTTTGCGCTGCTTTGATGATGATAATGTTGTACGCGAAGGCGGTGCTCCCGTGAATCCTATTGAGGACAAGGAAATCATCGACACCGAGCTGCAACTCAAGGACCTGGAGACCATCGAGGGACAACTGGCCAAAACACAGAAAGCCGCTGCCGCTGGCAACAAGGACGAGAAGGTGAAAGCCGCTGTACTGCAGGCTTATAAGGAGGTGTTGGAACAGGGCAAGAACGCCCGTTCAGTAACTTTCGAGACAAAAGACGAACAGAAGGTGGCTCACGACCTGTTCCTGCTCACGGCCAAACCCGTGCTCTACGTCTGCAATGTGGACGAGGCTTCCGCCAAGGACGGCAATGAATACAGCCGCCAGATAGAGGAAATCGCCAAGTCGGAAGGCGCCGAGGCCATGGTCATTGCCGCCAAGACGGAAGAGGATATCGCCTCCCTGGAAACCTACGAAGACAAGCAGATGTTCCTTGAAGAACTGGGACTTGAAGAGAGCGGCGTGAACCGCCTGATCAAGAAACGGAGAGATGGAAGTGAAGGCCTGGACTTATCATAAAGGCTGGAAGGCTCCACAATGCGCCGGTGTCATCCACACCGATTTCGAAAAGGGTTTCATCCGTGCTGAGGTTATCAAGTACGACGACTATATCAAATATGGTTCCGAAGCCGCAGTCCGCGAAGCTGGCAAGATGGGCATTGAAGGCAAGGAGTACGTCGTTCAGGATGGTGATATTATGCACTTTAGGTTTAATGTATAAACCCACCCTATGTCCCTCCCGAAGGGGGGGATTAGGAATACCGTTTAAAACTAATACAACAAATAAGAATGAACCTATTATTATCCGCCATTAGTAATATCACCTCCCTCCCTTCGGGAGGGATTGAGGGTGGTACTCCCTTTGCTGGCTCATCGGACTGGCTCTCGCTTACTTCATTGTACGCCATCTGTTCTATGAGCAGGGCATTGCCGAACGCACCGTGAAGAAGAATGGCAAGAAGGAAGTGGAGAACGTCTTTGACCCGCTTTTCATCTATTGCTTCTTGGGCATCTTGATTGGTGCTCGTCTGGGACATTGCTTGTTCTACCAACCAGATTATTTCCTTTCCTCCGGCAAACACATCGTAGAGATGTTCCTGCCTATCCATTTCATGGCCGACGGCGGATGGAAGTTCACAGGCTATGAAGGACTTGCCAGTCATGGTGGAACACTCGGGCTGATCATTGCCCTTTGGCTCTATGTACGGTATAGTAAGATAAGCATCTGGACCGTGCTCGACAATATTGCTATTGCCACGGGAACAACTGCTTGTTTCATCCGCCTGGGTAACCTCATGAACTCAGAGATTATCGGAAAGGTCACAGACGTGCCTTGGGCTTTTATTTTCGAGCGTGTGGACAGTTTTCCCCGTCATCCCGGCCAACTCTACGAGGCCATTGCCTACGCCATCCTGTTCTTTATCATGTGGGCAATTTATAAGAGAAGTAAGAAAACCGACACCCCGAAAGTGGGAACGGGCTGGTATTTCGGATTCTGCCTCTTCTATATCTTCACTTTCCGCTTCCTCATCGAATACACAAAGGACGTGCAGGAGGCTTGGGAGGCTGACATGCTGTTCAATATGGGCCAGTTGCTCTCCATTCCGTTCATCATCATCGGGGTTTATTGTATGTTGAAAGCCACAAGGAAACGTCAATAACTCAAATTGCATTCATACACACAAAATAAATTGCAAATAGAGAAAGAAACAACCGCATAGTGTTGTTTCTTTCTTTTTTTTCGTATTTTTGTAGCGACAAGACAAAGAAAAAGATGGAAGAAACGGCTCTATCGGGGTTCCTGAGCGGTTTTGCCACCGCTTACTTCGCGTTGCACGCTTACCAGTTGTTCCGTCGTGAGAACAGTTCGCGGCTACAACGGGTGGTGGCCGTTATCTTCGTGCAGTGGGCCCTCTTCAACCTGAAAGACTTCTTTATGACCATGCACGACTATAGCAATCAGAGTGTGCACGACATGCTTGTGCTCATCGATGGAACCAGCCTCATCGGTTACACCTGTCTTATCTATGAACTGATTCGCCCCGGTTGGGCTACCATACGGAAGGTCTTGATCATGCTATTGGCCTATGTTCCTTTCTTTGCGACGTGGTACTTTCTGCGCGATGACATGGTCATTCGCTGCTATATGGCCTGCCTGTTCCTGGCAGGCACCATCATCTTCCTGCTATGGTTACGAGAGGCCCGACACTATGTCCGCTATATCCATGAAAGTTATTCCAACATTGATGAGACAGATATTTCCTGGTTGCGTGTGGTGGCTTGGTTCTTCATCTCCTGTCAACTGCTTTGGGTCGTCATCTCTATCATCCGCCATCCGCTGACAGACTGTCTCTATTACGTCCTGTCTATAATACTCTGGCAAATCACTTTGGAACACGTATTACATCAGCAACCAGTCACCATAGAGGAAAAAGACGGCAAGGAGATATCCACGACCCGTGAATACGCCTTC
>CACZVX010000123.1 GCA_902784755.1 uncultured Prevotellaceae bacterium | reverse complement strand
TAAATGGGGTGGATGGAATGTGGCCGAGGCACGATTGGTCTGCAATGGTGATACGCTTGCATTCAAGAGCGGACGCGTCATCACCCACGACGGCGACAAAGTGCTTGCCGAAGAGCCGTTTGAGTTAGGTAAGAATATTGATAAGAACATACAGCGCGACTCACTCATCATGACCTTCGAGCCCCTGCCAAAGGGTGCCGAGACGTTTGACTATCTCGGCAAGGACGGCCGCCGAAGGGAGCGTGAAATCAAGGGTATCAAGGTCAGCGAAGGACTCTACCCCTCGCTGCTGCCTGCCTATCAGCCATTCGTTGACGACGGCCAACCACTGAAGCCGGTAAAGTTGGGCCTAGGTGATTTGTCGGCCACCATCCGAGTACATGGTGGGGGAATCATCTATTCATATAGTTGGTGCACCCTTTGGGGCAAGCCCTTCCGCTGTTCCAACGATGACGACTCGGTGATTGTGTACCGTTGTCCCGATTACCTCAGACAGCTTCCTATCTTCGGAGGTTGCGGCTTCAGATTGGTAGATTGGGACGTCAACGCCGGGTTCCCGTTGCTACTGATTCCTGGTGAGACACTAACGCTCGACATTGACCTGCCCGCCGTGACTGCCCGCTTCAATAAACTCACCGACAGAAAGATGACGATGCGCGACACCTATCGAGTGGGCGGTAGCATCGGCGACATCAATCAGGTGCTGTTGGAGAACCAGGAACTGATGTACTCGTTTTTCCATAAGGATGTAATTCCTGAGTGCACTGCAGAAGAGACCTTTGCGGAATGGAGTGAACAACTGTGGCAGAACCTCGATGCGTTCCGTCAGAAGCTACTCGACCGACATCCCGACTACACCCGGCGTCAAAGGGAGTTCCTAAAGATTTGGATAGAAGATCTGTATGCCTGCTATCGTAACGACTATACCGGGACGTTGAAGGACAAGATGGGAGCAGACAGGGCCGACAGCCTGATGGGACATCTGAATGAGACCCACACGCTGGTGGATCCGCACTTCAAGGATATGCTGATTTATCAAGGCGGACGCACCTTCTACTTCCCTGCTCATATCAACCATATTCCTTACCTCGAAGCCAATGGAATGGTGCAAGGTGAAGTGTACGAGACCCTGAAAGCACTGGACTACAAAGACCAACTGGTGAAACGGATGAACGATTTGGAAGTGCTAACCGACAGTGCCATCCAAGCTGCCCATCCCCAGTTTCAGACGCCACTCCGTGAGTACAACGACAGCATCCGCCTGCTCGTGGAGCGGATTCAGCGGGAGGCACAGAAGCGCATGATGCCCACCCCCGACGTCACTGGCGACAAACTCATCGAGCACATCGTGGCTCAGCATCCAGGCAAGGCCGTCTTCATCGACCTCTGGGCCACATGGTGCGGACCTTGCAGAATAGGCATTACGGCGATGGAACCGTTGAAGAAGAAACTGGAAGATCGTGATGTGGTGTTCGTTTACATAACTGACGAAACCAGTCCTGTTGATAAATGGACAGCACAAGTAGCCAACATTCCAGGCCTGCACTATCGCGTGACAAATGATATTTGGAAGCAGATACCCAACCTCAATGGCATTCCCCAGTACTACCTCTACGACCGCGTAGGCAAACTCGTTTGGCAGCATGAAGGCTGGAGCGATGAGAGGTTGAAAACTGTTGAGGAGGAAATTGAGAAAGCAATGAGATAATAATATGAAAAAGAGTCTGATGATGATTTGTGCGCTGGTGCTGGCAGTTTCGGCACAGGCAAAAGATCACATTTATGACCGTCCTGCCTTCAAATCGGCTTCGTGGTCAGCATGTCCCGTCAAAGTGGAGATAGGTAAGAAAGTTACAGCGGTGCATTTTAAAATGCGATGTGCTAGTATGCGTAGTTGGAGCATGGAAGGAGCACGGTTGGAGTGTGACGGCCTACGGTATGCTTTCAAAGAAGGTCGCATCCTCACGCATGATGGTGCAAAGGTATTGGTTGACGAGCCTTTTGAGATAGGCAAGAAGTATGAGCAGAATGCACAGCAGGATTCTGTTATCCTCTTTTTTGAGCCTTTACCAAAGAATGCCAAAACCTTTGACTACATCGAAAATGATAATGAAGGAGCATGGAGGGCATACGGCATCCGACTTGACAATCAGCTCTATCCTTCCATCTTCCCTCACTATCAACCACCCGTGGATAATGGTGAACCACTGAAGCCACTGAAACTGAAGTATGGTGAGGCAACGGGTACGTTCACCCTGCATGGCGGTGGCAGTTTTTCCTACTTTGGCGACTACAGCCGAGATCCCATCACGGGGCAGTATGAGAGTAAGAGCCAATACGGCGACTCAACGCTTATCTACTGCCACCCGGCCTATGTGACAACGCATCCACACTTTTTGGGCTGCAAGGTGGATGCAAGTATGGTCACCGACCAATTCCCATTGATACTTGTTCCCGGGGAGACTCTTACACTGGAAGTCGATGGCATTGCCTGCACGGCTCGTGACAACGACTTCGCGGCAGGAAAACCCGCCAACCGCGACTGCTACAGGGTGGGTGGCACGATGGGCGACCTGGCTCAAGTAATATTGGAGAACGAATACCTATACTACCGCTACATTGAGGAGATTCCCTCCTACACGGGTCAGACCTTTGCAGAGTGGCGTGATGAGCTATGGAATAACCTTGACGCACTGCGCCATAATGTACAGAAGCGCAACGCCTATACACACCGTCAGCAAGACTTCTGGCGATTGCTGCTGGAGAGCTACTATGTGGGCAGCTTGCAAGGCTATCAGAAAATAATTGCTGGAAAGATGAAACTACAGAATCCCGACAGCGTGCTGGCTCCGCTGAAAGGGACTTTTACGTTGGTTGACCCTCATGCCAAGGACTTGATGCTTTTTCGCGATGGTCGCACGTACTACCTGCCATTCTATCCCAACCAGATACCTTATCTCGAAGCTAACGGTCTTGATCATGGTGAGGTGTATGAGATGCTCAAAGGTTTTGCAGAGGCACAGAAGGTAGGAATGAAGATGCGACAAGGTGAGGTGCAGTCTGATAGCGTGATACAGGCTCTTCATCCGTATTTCCAGCCCGTAGTCCGTGCCTTTAACGACACAACCCGAGTACATTTGGAATGTCTGCGTCGCGAAGCTAAGGATCGTATGATGCCCACACCCAACGTTTCCGGTGACCAGTTACTTCAGTCCATCGCCAGCCAACATCCTGGTAAGGTTGTCTTCTTCGACCTGTGGGCTACGTGGTGTGGTCCCTGTATGAAGGGTATTCAGGCAATGGAGCCGATGAAAGAACAACTAAAAGACCAAGATGTCGTGTTTGTTTATTTGACAAACGAAAGCAGTCCCATAGATCAGTGGAGCGAACAGGTTATCCGTATTCCTGGCCTGCACTACCGCATTCCTAACATCCTATGGACAGAAATTCCTGGTTTTGAAGGCGGCATTCCACAATACTACCTCTACGATAGTCAAGGGCACCGCATATGGGAGCATACAGGCTTCGGCAACAACACGCTAGAGGTCATTGCTGAGGAAATCGAGAAAACTATAAAGTAGAAATAACATGAGGCACTCAAGAGCCTTATAGAGAAAGATAGCTTTAGACCTTTCGGAATAGAGTGGTGAAAGAAAAGGTAAAAAGATAAAAAAGGACTCCGAGCTCTGCTCGCCTGAGCATCTATGGAGCGCAAGAAAAAGGTAAAAAATGACCTGAGCGTTACAGTTACAGTTGTTACAATTAAAAAATGAAGGGTACACTCCCCTTTATATTATTCATAATTAATTGATATA
>CACZVX010000122.1 GCA_902784755.1 uncultured Prevotellaceae bacterium | reverse complement strand
GTTTGTGATTGGCGACCGCGATGTGCTGGCTTCTATCAATAAGCGCGTTCCTTTCAGCGAGGTGAAGCATGGTATTGCCAATTATTGTGCCTTTACGACCTATGAGGACGTCAATTTCGATATGACCAATGAATTTGGTGTGGCTAGGAAGAACATGCTGGAATGCCGCTCTGACGCCAAGGGAAAGTGTCACCTGAAATTGAAGGCTAATCTGCTTACTACGTTGCAGGATGATACTTACGTAATGAATCCGGAAAACTACCGTACGCAGAACGCTACGGTTAGTGTTGGTGCCGTTGAGCGTATGGATGACACACAAAGTCCTTATACCCATGTTTTTACCATCGACCTCGATGGAAAGATGAATCCTTCAGGTGAGCAATTACGGCTCATTCAGCAGGAAACGCCCAACTGGCTGGAGGCTGTTAATGACGATACGGGAAAAAATGTACGTAAAAACCTTGAGAAGACTACCGGCATCAAATATATCATTGGTGGTATTGCCGACGCATACAAAAACGACAAACTGCTTACAAACATTAAGTTTAACATTGTAAAGAATTAATTTTTAGGATATGGGAGAATTTTTCACTACCATCTATTGCCTTTTCGACGACCTCTTTGGTTTGGAACTGGCAAGTTATATGGCTGGAGAGGCTACTGAGCGCCAGCAAGGAAATATGTTTTTGACGATAGGTTTGGTTATGTTGGGCATTTCGCTACTCGTGGCCGTCATCTTTTACTATGTCATCAATCATCCTAAGCTCAATAACTGGTGGGGATGGTGCATATTCCTTGTTATCAACGGCTTGATCAATTATCTGGTAGGCTGGAGATGGGTATTGAGCGACCTTCTGGACGGTATGATGGAAAAGATGGATCAGACTACCGGGCAACTTACCCCCTTAGGCATCATGGAGAACGATTGCATCAGCTTTGGTTTTGCCAATATGATCATCTCTATGATCGCTTTCCTCATCATATCCTATCTCATTAAATGGGGAAGCACCAATGTGCCGCGAGCTCCATTCTAAGTTTGTCAAATATTAAATTCACAAGAAATTGTCTAAGTTATATGTTTTCGCTATCGGCGGTACAGGCTCAAGAGTGCTTCGTTCGCTGACTATGATGCTTGCTGCTGGCGTGAAAACCAGCCAAAGCGATGTAGTTCCCATTGTGATTGACCCGGATTCGGCCAATGCTGACTTGACACGTACGGTTGCCCTGATGAACAAGTATGCTACCCTTCGGCAGTATCTTACGTTTCCCGAGAAAGGACAAGGCACGTTCTTCAAGGCTAAGATTGACCAGATTCTCCCTAACTATAACCTGCTGATAAAGGATACGGAGGACCGCCAGTTCCAGCAATTCATCGAACTGCCTGCCATGAACAAGCAGAACCAGGCGATGATGCGGATGCTTTTCTCCGAGAAGAATCTGGCCTCCAGCATGAACGTTGGTTTCAAGGGTAACCCAAACATTGGTAGTGTGGTGCTCAACCAGATTGTCAATTCTGAGGATTTCATCACCTTCGCCAATTCATTTGAGAAAGGCGACAAGATATTCATCGTTTCAAGTATCTTCGGCGGAACAGGAGCAAGTGGTTTCCCTCTTTTGCTAAAGACCCTCCGTACGGGTGATACTTTCCCCAACAACGACCTGATCAACAAGGCCGAAATCGGTGCTGTCACCATCCTGCCCTATTTCAAGCTTGAACAGAGCGAGGACAGCGAGATAGATTCCTCAACGTTCATCTCCAAGGCAAAGTCGGCTTTGGCTTATTATGAAAACAACATTTCTAAGAATAACCAGATCAACGCCCTCTATTTCTTGGCTGACAACATGTCGAACACGTATGCTAACCATGAAGGCGGAACCCAACAGCGTAATTCTGCCCATCTCATCGAGTTTTTGGCCGCCTCTGCCGCCTTCGACTTTGCCAACAAGCATCACGAAGGACCTGCCGTGAACAAAGAACTCGGCCTGAAGGATAACCACCGCACCATTCACATGGATTCTTTCTATGATGAACTCACGGCTATGCTGCGAATGCCATTGACCCAGTTAATGTTGATGACTAATTGCCTGCGTGATAAGTTTGATTTCGTAAGCAAGAAGAATCTCGCTGCCAATAACGGCAATTTTGATGAAGATTTCTATAATACACCCTTTATGCAGAACCTCAAGTGGTTCCTGGATGAGTATCGCCTGTGGCTTTCTGAAATGAAGGATAACAAGCGTTCACTCGATCTCTTCAACTTTGATTGTGGAGATGAACCCTTCAATGTGGTTGTTGGTCAGAAGCCTAAGTCGCTTTTCACGATGCTTTCTAATTACAATCTTTTCTACGACCGTCTGAACAACGCCGTGAAAAAAACCAAAGGCGATAAGGAAAGTCGCTGGCTGGAGATGTACAGCATTGCCACGGCCCAACTGGCCAAAGAGAAGTTTGGATTTTGAGTAATGACGCAAAACAGATTTTAAGACTATGTCAAAGATATTCCGACTATATACCGAAGGAGCCTCTACCTTTACTGATTGGAACGAGAGTCCGACCTTCCCCTACAATAGTAACAACCGTGACAATATCGACGATCCTGATGGAGCTTCGGCTAGGAATGAGATTACGAGTATTCCCTCTCCTTTTGCGCGTATCGACCTAGTAAAGAATGCCTTCAAGATAGTTACCTCTCCTCATCCTAAGACACATGAGACTGACCTCGACGGTAAGACCATTTTCCACAAGATGGTTAGCGATGCGCTCGATGTGGGTGAGATATTCTTCAATATTGATAAGTTCAAGAATAAGATTGAGATTATTCCCTGGGATTCAACTTTGATGATTGAACAACTCAAAATGAGTGATATGGACGGTCATCGCTATTTGGGTGACGCTTTGGAGAAATATCTTGAAAGCGATGCACAGGCTTACAATTTCGGAGACCTTCATAATATTTATCTGCTTAACTTCTTGCAGGGTCCAGATGAGTTGAATATCATTGGTGCTACTTCTCCGGCTACGGTATTCTTCTCAAATGCCAATAAACTTGACTATGTGTCGCAGAAACTGAATTTCGGCCAGTCGTCACCTTTCGATGATGATTATTATCCGCTTTACAAACGTGATTCTGAATACATCAAGTTCTGGTTTATCCTCCGCAAGTCGATTCCAGATTTTGCCACACGTTTCCCCGAAGTGGAGGAATACCTGAAACTGACGATGCGTGCCATTACCGATAATACGCTCAAATCTCAACTGCGTGCGCTGACAGAATCTGATACACGCCTGCTTTCAGAGATTGAGGTTCGTACCGATGGTCAGAACAACACGGTAGAAGTGCTTGGCTACCCCCTGCTGAAGCGTTCGGTTGTTAATAATGGTAATGAAAGTGACTTCGTTATTGACACCAAGAAGGATGCGGACATCATTCCGCTCGTACTTCCAATTGATTCGGGCAACCGTTATCGTGACATGCTCTATGTTACCGATACCTGGGGCAAAATCAACTCTGCACCTTGCGTGGTTGAAGAACAGGACCTCACCAAGCGTGAACTTCCCTTCGACGGCTCAATCCGTGCCTATATTACGATCGGTGACCTGATGCAGGACAACATTGTCCGTGTCCCACACAAGTTGAACAATAAGGAGTATTTCGACGGAAGCATCGAGTTGGGTGATGAGAAGATGAGTTACCTGCTGCCGTTGAAACCGCTCTTCTTCAAATACTTTGATGTAGAAGACCTAATGCAGCCAATGGTGGACGGATCGCCTATGTTCGAAATGGAGCGTCTGGCAGGTGGTTCGGTGAAGGTTAC
>CACZVX010000121.1 GCA_902784755.1 uncultured Prevotellaceae bacterium | reverse complement strand
TGATATGGACATTAAGGAACTCCGTACCACTTATGGAGAGCCTTACAATAATGCTTATTACGAAATAAAGATTTTACTTCGTAAATACGATTTCTACAACACACAAGGTAGTGTTTATCTGACTGATAAGGATGATATGGCAAATCTTTTTGCTGCCATTTACGCCTTGAAGAAAATAGCATGGTTCAAGGCTTCAGTACGAGATATTCGTGCCTTCAAGGTTGAGAACTGGTCAGATTTCACACAGATCGTGAAGGGTGACGATTGAAGTCTTTGATCTGTTCCCCAAAAATGAGAATAGAGAAACGGAAGTCAGTCGCGGCTTCCGTTTCTTCGTGTCTGGACGGCGCTTTTTTGTGAGAAAATAATCGGGGAAATGCTTGGTTTTCTCGATTATTTTTTGTATCTTTGTAGGGTAAAAGAGAGGTGGCTCCAGCCATCGAAATAACCCTAGTAATTCACCATTTAAAACATGTAAGATTATGAACAAGACAGTTAGAAAGATCCTTCAGGCGATCAGTTATCTCATCACCCTGTTTCTCGGAGCAGCTGGCGGCAGCACATTGATGTGAAACATCAAGGCCATGGAAAACCAGAAGGGCTTTAAAATCTCTCAGTATGCCTGTGCGGTGCTGCTCATCGTGAGCAGTATCGCGCTGGTGACTTATCAGGTGGTCGAGATCAGCGACGTGGCTACAGGGCTGCTCTATTACGTGGCGCAGTCGTTCCTGCTCGCCGGCTCGATCTTCGGCCTCGACCAGTATATCCGAATCATCAAAAACATGTCACACAAATCCAACTATGAAAGAGAATCTCAATGAAACACGCCCCTTCTCTCCACCCCGACACATCGTCCGCATCGGGTATTACAAATAGCTGCCAAGGAATGGATGTCTGGGTATGCGAATAGAGTCAACTATTTGCTCGTGGCGACAGACTATTGTAAGATTGTCGTCGGCATAACGGAAATCATTCAATTTAATGACTTTCTTACCATCTGCCGACAGATAAGTTTCATTTTCTGAACATTCGTTATAGTCTTTATCCAACTACTGCCGCCTCAACTTTTTCTTCGAGCGCATCCTTAATATATGCATTGATTGTGAGGCCTGCCTGACGAGCAAGCATTGCAATCTGACGGTGAATGGCAGGAGTCAGGCGTACGTTCAATACACCAGTATAACTCTTATCGGGCTCTATACCCTCATCTTGACAATAGGCCAGATAATCGTCTACTGCCTCATGAAAAGCATCTGTGAGTTCCTTTACACTCTCACCTTCGAAATTAACCAAACCATTAATGCCCTCGATCTTTCCGAAGAACACCTGATCCTTTTCGCTATAAGCTACAGATCCTAAATAGCCTTTGTAAGTCATTGTATTCATACTTTTTCCCTCCTTAGTCTTTTATTAATCCAGCTTCTTTCAAATCGTCATATACTTGCTTCATTGCGTAGCCTTTAACAATATTGCCCGGATGCGGCTTATGTAGCATAATGGGACGTTTATTCCCGTTCTTAAAGATTATCCTGGAGCCTGAAGTTCTTCCTTTATTTCCTTTCTCATAACCATAACCCTCAAGTAGCCGTTGCATCTCATCGAACGTGAAGTCCGATGGCATTTTCAGGAATCTTTCTCTGAGTTTCTCTTTTGTTCCCATGTTTTATACTACTTTTTCGGTGCAAATGTAACTAAATAATAGTTACCATCCAAATTTTTCTGCAACTATTTTCAATTTTTCATTCAAAAGATATGGAATAGTCACCGGGCACCTGGGTATGGGTGCCAGTTCCCCAAAGATGAGAATAGAGAAACGGAAGTCAGCGCGGCTTCCGTTTCTTCGTGTCTGGGCGGTGCTTTTGTGAGAAAATAATCGGGGAAATGCTTGATTTTCTCAGATTTTTGTTGTACCTTTGCCATGTCATTGATGATTTTAGGAAGAATAAGAAAGATGCTCATAGACCTAGGCCTTGACGCGTGGATTACCATCGTGACGCTCGTTGCGGTGATGGCAGCGCTATTGTTTGCGCGGCTCAGGTCTGACGTAGTCTTTCTTGGTGCCATCGGCATCTTATTCGTGACGGGTGTGCTGGACACCACTGAAGCCTTTTCCGGCCTTGTCAGTTCGACGGTCATCATTGTGGGTGTCATGTTCGTTGTCGTCACAGGACTGTCCTTCACAGGTGTTCTTCAGTGGATATCGAAACATGTGCTTGGACAGCCCAAGGGAGAGGTCCATGCCCTGCTGCGCCTGATGGTGCCCGTGGCGCTGCTGAGTTCATTTGTGAACAACACTTCCGTCGTGGCGCTCTTTGTAGGAGTTGTCAAACTGTGGTCCAGGAAATTGGGCATCCAACCCTCCAAATTGTTGATTCCATTGAGTTATGCTGCTGGAATGGGCGGCCCTATGGCCGCTATTGCCACGCCGACGGCCTTATTGCTGAGCGACATGTACGAATACAAGTCCGGTCAGCCCCTGAGCATCTTTACATCCACGCTACCAGCGTTGGTCTGTTTGGCTGTTGCCATGTCGGTCATCATCATCTTCCGCAGGCTCTTGCCCGACACCAACAACCCGGAGTCGGCTTTTGAGAATACCGGCGAGTACACCTTGGAAATGCTGGTCCCATCGAACAATCGTCATATTGGCCAGACCGTCGGCGAACTGGGGCTGAACCATGTGCCTGCCGGCAGCCTCATGGAACTGATTCACTTCGACAACGACCGGCTGGTGTTGCCGGTGCGCGAAGAGGAGCCCCTGCTGGGAAGCGACCGCCTCATCTTCTCGGGTCAGATTGACCAACTGCTGGAACTGGCTAAGACCTTTCAGTTAGTCATTCCCGACCATACCGTATTCAGCGTCAAAGAGCCAGGTGGCAAACAGCGTCTCAAGACGGCATACATCTGTTTCGGCAGCAACCTGATAGACACCCGAATGGGAGATACTACTTTCGAACGAGACCATGAGATAACGCTGGTTGCCGTATCGCGACGGGGTGAACGCATCAAGGTGCCTCCACGCGATGTCGTCCTGCATGCCGGCGACTCACTGCTCTTTGTCCATCAGCCACACCAGAAGATCAATACGGAAGCTATGAAATTACAGCTGGAGTTCTTTGATTCTCCTGAAATTCCTGTGACTGGTCTGAAACCGCTGGTCTCGACGGTCATTATGATCAGCATGGTGCTTTTGGCCACTACCGGCATCATGTCGCTGTTGCAGAGTGCCTTCCTCGCCGCCGGTGCCATGCTGGTGTTTGGGTGCTGTACGCCAACGCAGGCCATGAACGCCATCAAATGGAACATCCTGATATCCCTGGGAGGAGGCATTGCATTGGGTACGGCCCTTCTGAAGACAGGTCTGGCCGATCAGATGGCGACGGGTGTCCTTCATTTGTGCGGCGGCCAGCCTCTCCTGGTGATGATTGCTCTTTGTCTGTTGGCAGCAATCGTCACTGAGTTCATTTCCAATTCGGCAACCATCGCCTTGATGTTTCCCATCATCTATGAAGCTGCTGTGAACATGGGCTGCGACCCACTTCCGTTTTCCCTCGCACTCTTGCTGGCGGTGAATGCAGCCTTCCTGACTCCCATCAGCACACCCCTCAACCTGCTGGTCTACGGTCCGGGCGGTTACAGCGCCACGGACTACCTGCGCATCGGACTCCCCGTGAAGCTGGCCTATCTGGCAATTTCCATCATCGTCATCTGTCTTATTTATGGTATATAAAACAAGTGAGTGACGGCTACCTGCCGCCGTAGACGAAGTCCAGGCCGACAACCAGTCGGGGATGGGATTCCAGCAGGTCATTGCCCCAGATGTAGAGGTTCATGTTGCCCCAGGAGTAGTAGAAGCCTGCGGCCAGGTCAACGTCCTTGTCAAACCGCCAGACCAATCAAAGGGACAGAT
>CACZVX010000120.1:887-4894 GCA_902784755.1 uncultured Prevotellaceae bacterium | reverse complement strand
AGCTTACCCGCCTGCTCTGATTCCGAACTCTCGGTCACCTTTGAAAGATACAGTTCAATCATAATTGTAACTATTTTTAATGGTATTAAATTATTAAGGCCAAACTACATCGGGTGGCCTCCTTCCCGCCTTAATTTCTATGGTACAAAGGTACAACTTTTTTCTGAAACTACCAAATATTTTCGAAACTTTTTTCGTATTTTTTTTGTTCACTTTCCTCCGAATCAAATAACCCACCCTTATCGCTCAATAAGGCAGGGTTATCGCTCAATAAGGCAGGGTTATTCTCAGATAAGGCAGGGTTATTGACGGTGAACCGGCAAAGGGAAACTTTCAGTTTCCTTTCTTACGGTACTGGCCATTCCTGATGCGATCGACAATATGATACTTGCTGACGAACTGACCGACGTAACGCTCAGCAGATTTCCAGGGTATGCCAAGACTGTTGGCGGACTGCTTGGCATCCTGAGTTGTAAATTCAGCCCCGAGGGCGTCAAAGAGCATTTTCTCTGCTGACGAGAGACTGATGCCGTTGCTAAAGCTCTTCACTTCGTCATGAGGCAACAGGTTGGCATAGACATGCGTCGTGTGATTAATCAGACAGTCGGCAATGGTCATGGCCGTACTGAAATCATCCTCTGCGCAGACAAGTGTCTGAGACAAGGGCTCGAACTTGGGGCTTCGATCATCACATCTGAGCACGGTGAGCACCATAGCCAGGCGGAAGGTAGCCAGTCCGAGGCGCTTGACGAAGGCGTCGAGCTGTTCACCGTAAAGACCGATCTGCTCAAGCAGCAATCCCGAGAAGTATTCGTTGAACCGCTGTTGCTGCTCTATGCTGAGCACGAACTGGAGCGGATGCTGCTTCCGCTTCTCAAGTTCATGATAGAGTTCTTGGTAGCGCTGCCCCACGCGGAAGAAACGATCGGAAACAGGCTCATCGCATTGGGCAAACACATTACGCCACTCGTGTCGGCTCTTAAGGTTGTAGAACAGAAACCGGTTAGCCAGTCCGTTCTCCACCTGCTGGGGTGACAACAACTGCGGAATCTGTCCTGGCGTACAGGTCAGGAGTGCTGCCAAACGTGGGCAGTCCAGATTGACGTGCTCGTCATCTTTACGGCGGCTATAGCTGATAGGCTCGTGATGAAAGGCCTTTCTCAGTCCGTCACTGTAGTCGCCATAGTCCTGCTTCAACGCCAGAGTGAGCGTGTCGGCCTCTGTTTCGAAGATGGCACCCCATTCGCCGTTATCGGCCAAAGCCTGATAGGCAGAAGTGGCCGAAGAGTTGGCGGGAATGAATACGGAGCGATAGACAGGTTTCTCAGGCTCTGGCTGAGTGGCACGCTGCTTCCTGTCGAGGGCAGACCATTTGGTCATTTCCTTCAGATAGTCCTCCTTCTGCAGCTCGTACTGATGGCGTATCTCCCACTCAATGGGCATCAGCAGCTGGCGGCAATCGGAAATGACACCCTTGTCGGCACCCGATGGTGCATCTACGAGCGTATAGAACGGAGGATACACTTTTTTGCCGTCATAGATACCGAACACTCCAGGCATTGCTCCCGAGTAGAGCGTCAGAGCAGCCAGTATCACCTTGTCGCGCCCCTCTGGTTCAGATTGCGTTTCCACTGGTATACGCAGCAGAGATGGCTGCATGCCGATATCCAGTTTGTCAGAAAAAGTCTCTGTGTACTGAACAATCTCAGCACTCGGAAGTTCTGATGCGTTTCCCTCAGTTCCCTCAGTTCCCTCACGGCTGAGGGATTTTGAGGGAACAAGGCTTCTGGCTGCAGACAAGCTATTGGAATTACCATTATTATAAGATGTTCCAGATATAATATGATCCTCTGTCGTCTTGTCGCCAGTATTACCCATATCGACGTGAGGGTTTGAGGGATTTGAGGGAAACTGTCGGCTGATGGCACTGAGGTCTACTCCGGCCTGCTGCGCCATTTTGTAAAAACTTGCGATTGTCGTACGACCGTCTTGTTTCGAGAGGCATTCCTGCCATTTCTTCTCGCAGTCAGCCTGGTTATACTTACCACTTTGGGCGCAGAGCTGATGGAACAGGTCGCGACCGTCATCGCCGAGTCCGTTAGCCAGCGCGAATCCCAAATGAAGATAGTCATCGTACGATTCGGCAATGTTGGCACCCAGTCGCAACAGCTCTTGTGTCGTGGCCTTTGCCTTGGCCAGCTCGTTCCCTATATCGGGAACGGCTGGCTGGAGATGATTCACCTGACCGGCTGTCTGCTGGTCGTTAGAGTTATCGGCTTTCGAAGCCTCATTTGCTGAAGCCCAAGCCAGGGGGTCGAAAATATGATTGTTGTCCATACAATACTTGAATTATCTGTGTTTAGGTTTACTATCAAAAATACTCATAGAGGTCGGGCTTGAGATAAGCGCCTGCGTCGTGACACAGGAAACAGGCCCTTGAAGGATTGCCGCACATCTTATCCACCTGTTTGTCTGTCAGATGATAAGTATGCATCAGGTAATTCCTGACAGCCGTGAACCATGTGCGATGGTCGCAGCGCGATAGGTCGATGTGGATAAACCACTTCAGACCTGTGCCGCGAGGCGAGCGGAAAAGCAGCAGTGTGTCGAACATCGGTTCGTGGACGAGGAGCCTAAAGAGTTCCTCTACCCTGCCATCCAGATGGTCGAGATCCATGCAGAGCACACCCGAGTGCTTCACGAGCGAGGTGTCGCTGCAGTAGGTGAAAACGCCGGAAGGCGTCACGTAGTCGAAGTGCTGCCCCTTGTAGCTACGAGCCTCGTCATCATCAGCGATGAGTCTGAGATCGCGGGTTTCGGGGAAATACCTGCGGGTAGAGATGTAACGATAGACCTCAAACAGCGACAATGGCTGTCCGCTGGGCCACTTGTTAGAAATCGGCTTCTTGAAGAAGCTCATCCGCACATCAGCCGCATTCCAGCTGGCAGCGGATTGTGTTGGGTTGTTCTTTGCCTCCATACTATTCTTACGTTTTGTTGATGAAGGTTTACCCACTTGCACAAACGGACTTCGGTATAGTGGTTCCGATTTCACCTTATCCGTCCCCAAGGCCCGTGCTCGGTTATGCCCCAGGTGTCGAATTCTGATGCGAAGTTAGATATTTCTTTTGAAACCAATTTCATATAAACACTCAAGTAGGAATAGAAAAACGTTCCTTCCCCGAAAAAGGAAAGGAACGCAGGAAAGTTATACAAAGAAACGGTGTAATTAAGCCGCATCAAGAAGCAAGCCCATCTTCTTCAGTCGGATATAAGCAGCCTGAAGCGACACGTTCATCTTTCGAGCAACAGGACCAACCACACGTTGGAATACAGGGTCGTGGTAGTAGTCTTTATTGACCCTTATCGGACGGATTTTCTCACTATGAAACTCTTTTTTCCAATATATGTAGTAAAGCTGGCGAACCACATTAGCAGGCATCAACAGACAAGATGCGAAGTAATTTGCATGGTGTTCCAGCCATTTTTTTGTATTCTGAACAATAGAGTGAATGCCGTCTTCGGCCTTTTCACTGACTCGACGGTGGAAATGGTTATGCCCAATCTCATGAGCCATAAAGAACCTACCATTAGGCGAATTAATATCCACCTGGTCACTGAGTGTCACACTCTTGTGCCCTATATCAATGTGCCCTAAGCTCCTGCCCGTCTTGCCGCGTTTCATTGTTAGCCCCATTTCTATGGCGATAGGATATGGATCAATTTCACAGACTGGCACTTTATCATTTAGATCGCAGCAACTTAACACAGACGCATACCTATCGGCTTGAGGTTGAACAAAGCGGAAAGCCTCAGCCTCGATCTCCTCATCACTCAAAACTGGTGCCGCTACAAATAAGTTTTCTTTATTACATGAGCCAAACTGATAGAGAGCAAATGACAATGAGTCGTCAATACGCCCACTATCATAGACAAGAATAGGCTTAGTCATATCATTCGTACCTACCAACATCATATGCCACAGCACTTCCTCATCATTCTGACTT
>CACZVX010000120.1:0-871 GCA_902784755.1 uncultured Prevotellaceae bacterium | reverse complement strand
TATGATGCCGATCAGCTTCCTTCTTTACCTGTCCGCTGAAAGCATGAGTAGATACGACGAAAAGTTTGGTATTGGTCATCGAACAGAAACGCCCGTGAAGAATCTCAACCATTTCTGCTGTCAGACGTTCATTGACACATTCAAAGAGAATCCTATGAGAAGGGCGGTTTTCGTCCCAGAACTTCTTTGACACATAATTCTCAAAAGCCAAAGTAGTCGTTTTTCCTTCATAAATAGGATTTCTTATGATTCTTGTGTAGCTCTCATTGACCGTATACCTTTTGAGATAGTCTTCCACACATAATTCCAAAACGAAATCCTCGTTAGTAGAAGAAATAGGAATGTCAGCAGTTAATAATTCGGAAACCTCTTTCACATACTTACGAACAAAGCTGGAATCGGGCTGCTTGTCAAATTCCTGTAGGTGACGTTTATACTTAAACTTCTCTATATTGTGAAAGATAGTATCTTTCGTGTAGGTTTCAGGAAGCGAATCCTTACACTCTTGATATATCAACGCAGCAAAATCTAAACGGCTGATATCTTTACACAGAACTCCCATACGCTTGCTCTCCCATAGAACAATATACCAAAAACTCTTCTTGTTCTTTTCTACCCAATTTACCACACCATTTTTAATCCTCCAAATCCATTTGTCGGCTTCATTCGGTTGATTAAAATATTTGAAATTCTCTTTGTTAATCATGTTATTCTTTAATTTTGAGCACAAAGGTACATAATTATTTGCTATACGCCAAATATTTTTCCATTTATTTCCTTTTTTTACTCAAAAGATTTGTTTTCCAAAAGTTTTTCGTATCTTTGCACATTGTATGAAACCGACAGTAATTGAAGATCAAATATTTGAATT
>CACZVX010000119.1 GCA_902784755.1 uncultured Prevotellaceae bacterium | reverse complement strand
CTCGGAGCGTGATGGTCTCCTTCTCGACCGCCTTGGGAT
The DNA here is from genome assembly GCA_902784755.1 of uncultured Prevotellaceae bacterium. Lineage (GTDB taxonomy): Bacteria > Bacteroidota > Bacteroidia > Bacteroidales > Bacteroidaceae > Prevotella. Next base: position 6,988 of record CACZVX010000119.1, on the reverse strand, counting down.
AATACTTGCCGTAACCGGGGTTGTTGGCGTTGATGTTCTTACGAATGTTGATTAGAAACTGTGGACTCTGTACCATAATTGATTCTCCTTTTTTTTAATTAAACATAAGCTTTGTAGTTCTCGTTGTTCATCTTCAGATCATCCAGCCTGCGCACTGCCTTCATCTCTTCTGAATCACGATACAAAATTAGCCAATTTTTTTGAATTGTGCAAATAATTTGATTACACGAAAGTACTTATAATGAATTAATAGTACTTATGAGTACTTATACTAATTATTTTGCGCTTTTCGTGCCGATTTCTCGCTATTTTTTTGTATCTTTGCAATGTGAACCAATAACCATCAACCTTGTATAATATGGCACAGACAGTAAAATCTTTCGGTCGCATGGAACTTGCGCAGCTCTATTTCCCCTGCATCCTGCCGCGCTCGGCCTGGCAGAAGTTGAAGTCACTCCTTATGGAAGATCCCGCCCTTCAGCACCTTTCGTCGCTGAAACGCCGGTCGTTCCTGCCGTCGGAAGTAAACATTATTTACCAACGGCTCGGGCACCCCTGAACCGCACCGTTTTAGGGACTTTTTGATGATTTCTGCTCAATCGTAATGCGAGCATCGTTCCGCTTACGGTTGAAGAGGCTTCCGCTTACGAGGGAATTGAAGTTTGCTACCAGGGGATTCCGGAAGACAGTTGGTTTACTTAATATTGTAAGGTAATTTTATCTATAATGCCAAGTGCCAAAGTGCCAAATCGGATTTTCGTAACTGAATGCCCCAAACCTCTCTATATATCTTTTGATATTATATATATTATAATATATATAATATCAATATAATAGTGCAGCATTGGTGGACATGCAAAACGAAAATGGCATTTTGGCACTAGGCACTATTGCCTCGAAAAGCCGGATGAAATTATGCTTTACAGCATGTTTGCTTGAAAGAAAATAGGGTATCTGTTTGTGGTATTGGGAGATACCCCGCAGAGGGCTCTGCAATTAATATTTATTAGCAGAAATTCCTTTGATTTTTATTTCTCCGTTTGGAGATAATTGACTACCTTTGCAACTGGTTTGGTCTAATCAGCCAATTCCCACTTTAAACAATGAAAGTAACCGCTGCAACATACCGTTCAGTGAGTGCTGTCGAAACCGCACGACGTTGCGGGCGGGCACTCTCGGCTGCTATCCGACCCAGGATGGTGCAGGCGGACACGGTGGCGGCTAACTGGACTAACCCGGAGGCGACATTCATCGGAAATAAAGGCATCAGGCCGCACTCTCTTTACCTTATTATATTAAAGACTCAATTTCCAACACTCCAACCCCGTCGCCCCTATGCAGACCCTCGGCCCCTCATCCCAACCGCTCAACATCACGCAAGCCGACGTGATGCAGATTCTCATTGACTTGATCGATGTCGAGGGGTTGGAAGCTGCGCGCCAGGCTTTCAAGAACATGAACGATTACTTTTCGGTTCTGGCGGGATGGTCGGATACCAAGAAGGCGGTGCATGCGCTCTTTGCCGAGACGCGCCGGAAGGAACAGCGTGAAAAGTTTGCTGAACAACTGGAAGCCCAGCGTGCCGGGGCTCCCTCAATCCTGTTGCTCAATCAGAACCAGAACCTCAATCAGAACCAGAATGAAACTACCGGCATCGGGAAGGTGGATCAGCTGAATGGCCTGATAGAGGATGGTGCGGAAGTCACACACACTAAATATTGATCATTATGGACACAGAAACGAAGAAAGCTCTGCTTGAAGGCATGTCCGGCTTCCTGCAGGGTGCACAGATCGGACAATTCAACATGTTTGTAGAGAGTGGTGCCAAGGTGGTCTACCTTGAGCAAGTGGTCGGCGAGGAGAAGAAGAAAGTGGATTGCCAGACGCTCGTCAAGTGCGTGGATCGAGTGCGCGAGCTCTTCTGGGGCGACAGTTCGATGGCAGTCATCTTCTGTGTCTGCCGGGATTGCTTCAAGCATGAAGACAACATGAGTTCGTTCGAGCGTGAATTCAACTGTTCGGAAGGGCTGATCTCGAATACTTTCAGAAACAATCCCTACATGCGGCTCTCCATTGACAAGTGGAAGGAGAACGGCGCGAAGCCGCGCGTGCTGCAGTTGGCTGGAGCCTATATAAACGCTGTGAATGAGGAACTGAAAAAGTAATACCTACAGAAAAACCTACAGAACCTACAGAATTACCTACAGAGGTGCATGTAACTACTTCATGCACCTCTTTTTTATGCCTAACTTTGCCTTGTCAAACAATCAAACGTCGCCCTAAGGAAGCGACATTAAACAAAGAGACAAGGTATATGAAACAAGTAACAAGAACGCGAGGAATCAGCCATGAGGCGCCGGGCGAGGAGAAGGTCATCTCTTCGATCGAGATCGCTGCGCTGCTGGGCAAGCCCCACAACGACGTGCTGAAGGCTATCCGAAAGATGGAGCCTGCATGGCAGGAAGTACATCAGGGAAAATTTTCCCAGATGCAGATTCAGGAGAAGTTGCCCAACGGCGGCTACAGGATGAGGCCCTGTTTCGTGCTGACCAAGACCGAGAGTCTGTTCGTGGCCACGAAGTTCAACGATGTGGCGCGTGCGAAGCTGGTGCTGCGCTGGGAGGAGCTGGAGCTGTCGGCCAGGAAGCGCACCGTGAACATCGCCCATCGCGCCCTGCTGGAGACGGAGGCCGAGGTGATTATGCGGAGCGATGAGATCATGAAGCGCGAGCTCTCGCAGCTGAACATCGATGCCGTCGGGTGCTACACGATGAAGTCGGTGGCTGCGAGTCTGAGGATGACCTATCGGGATTTGTGCCAGATGCTGGTGGCCCACGACGTGATGAACGATGTAGACGGCACTTACGAGCTGCTGCCGCCCTATACATACATGGGCTACGAATCCTATCGGCTCCATGAGCGTTACAGTCTGATGGGCGACCGTCGCCAGCGGCGCTACATGGTGTGGACAGAGGCCGGTCGCAGTTTCGTGATCGACCTGGTGAGAAGAATCAAGAAGAGTAGTAACTAATCAATTTGGAATATTATGGAAATCAATTTGGAGAATGACTTGCTGAAATTGGCAAAATGTAGCGTAATGGCAAACAGATTAATGAGCTGCAAAGTGGAGCTGATCTCGTTGGAAACCAATTTCCGAGAGAAACTGTCGTTTAACCAGGACGACTTTGCCTTCCACCCCAACGGCAACTGCGGCTGTATCAGAATGGGGGATGACTATATTTTCGGCATCCGCTGTGATCACCTGATGTGGATGGAGGGTAATTGTGAGGGCACCGAGAGCTTCTGGAATGGGAACGACCACTTGGCAGCAGAGTCTGCGGACGATATGGACGATGTGTTCTGCACCATCCTCATCACAGCCAACCACAAGGGTATCTTCATGCAGAAGTTGATCGTGTTTCACGCCATGACTGTAGAGAACTATCTTGTAACGATTAAAAAAATCTAGTTTTTAACCGAGTCGGAGGAGTGAGCGAGTGGGAAAGTATCCGGATAGAAATTGAGCTCAACTGAAAAACACTTCGCTTTCCGATGCTCATCAAATTCGACAAAATCATGATTAAGAAATTTATATGGATTATGAATGCCCTTCAGGTGCTTGAAGCGCTGGCGTCGGGCAAGAGACTGGTAGGTGAACTTTACATCGATGAAGTCACGCGTCAACTAACATTCAAGGCTTTCAACCGCAGTGGGAAGAAGCGCAAGAAGGACAAGACCATCCGCCATCTGGAGCATGGTTGGCTGAAGGAGTCGGCCAAGAATCTGAAATATTACGAGAGCATCCCCAAGAAGGTCGGCATGGCTAGCGTGATCAGCATCCTGGAGCGCGACACCAAGATTGCCAAGGAGACACTTATTGACTTTGAGTTAATCAACCGTGTATAACTAAAAATCAGGAAATGTATGGAAGCATTAGTAACAATCGGGAAGCATTAGTAACAATCGTAGCGGTAGGCGCATACGCTGAGCGCCAGTATCAGAAGCAGGACGGCAGCACTGAATACTTCAAGAGCCGTGGGGTGACAATGAAGCGTGGTGGAGACATCATCTACGGCGAGATGACAGGCGAGCTGGCATCGAAGAACCGAGACACGCAATTCCAGCAAGGGTTGCCTTACATCGTGAAGGGCTTCTAGAAGATGAAGACCTGGGGCGACAATCAGGATCGCCATGAGAATATGTTCTATATTACTGACCTTCAAATACTTTAAGCTATGGATATTTGCTATCAGAAGAAGAAACAGATTATCTTTACGGAGGCCTGCCCTGAGAAAAAGCTCAGGGCGTTGGCCGCCAGCCCAGAGACTAAACTGCTCACTGACTGTTGCCGTCTGGCCCTGCAATATGCAGAGGAAGATCCCGCCACGATGCCCGATTGGTTTTCAAAGCGGTTCATGAAGTACTGCAAGGATATGACCAAGGAGCAAGGTCAGGCATTCCTGAAGAAGACCAATAAACAGAAGCTGTTGCTGTTTGCGGAGTACGAAAAAGGTGAACATCCTTTTATCAATTTCTGTGCTCGTGGGTATGACGAATCGGAGGTTAAGGACAAGAAGACGGGGATGAAGAAAAAGGGGCCCTGGCGCAAGCAGAAGTATGTGCATCTGTCAGGTCTCGTGGCTATTGACATTGACCACTTGGAGAATCCCAATTCCGTCTTCGAGCGTTGGCAGAAGGAGGTGGACTTCAAGGCTCTGAAGATATACCTTATCTATGTTACGCCTCGTGGCAAGGGCTTGAGGGTCGTTTTCCGCTGTGAGTTGTCAAGGGGCAACCTGATTGATAACCAGATGTGGATGTGTGAGAAGTTGGGAGTAGAACCTGATGCCAGCTGTAAGGATGCCAGCCGTGGGTATTTCCTCACCTCAACAGAGAATTTTTTGTATGACGATTTAAAACAAATGTATGCAGATGAAGCAGATGAAGAATTTATTCAAAAGTATGAGCCTGAGTATCGGGCTGGGCGTTCACAAGGTTCTTCCAACTCCGTTCTGAAGAGCGCGGGGGACTGCTTGCTAGGGTCAGGCCCCCAAGCAAAGTCGCAGGCGACTTCACTTTTGGGCCAGACCCCAGAAAGCAGTCAAGCGGCAGCTGAGTTCCCCCTCCCTTTGGAAAGGCAACGGGTAGGCGAGCTCTGCTCGGGAATGGGGGATAGGGGGAGGCTCTGCTTTAAGGGGATTCCTTATAGCTGGATTATCGACGAGTGGTGGAAGCGGAATGGGGGCGTGCCGCAGGAAGGGGAGCGGAATGTGAAGCTTTACCAGTTGGCGGTGAACCTGAGGGCGATTTGTGATAATAACAAGGCGTTGTTGCTGCAGGTGATGCCTCGGCTGGGGCTGGATGAACAGGAGATGCAGAGTATCGTGGAATCGGCCTGCAAGGAGCCGCCGAAGGGAATCTCAAAGCTCATGCGCGAGATTGCAGGAGCCTCCACTGACCCAAAAGGGAGGGGAGAAGAGATTGGGGCGCGGCTTCTGGAGTGGGGCGCGGAGATTGAAGGGATGTTCGGGGATTTCCCCATCCTGAAGGATATCTGCAAGGGGCTGAAGAAGAACCAGTATCCGGCGGCATTGTTCGTGGCTGGGGGATTCCTGATGACGCTGATGACGCGCTGCATCTATCGGTTCTACCATCGGCCGGAGGAACTCCGCAGACTGAACAACTCGACCTTCATTATTGGTGATCCTGCCAGCGGTAAATCATTCGCAACTCGATTGTATAAACTATTGACGGGGCCTATCGTGGCAGCGGACAAGATCGGCAAGGATGCCATCAATGCCTACCGCGAGCAAGGAGAAGCCGAAGAAGCCCAAGGTGGTGTTTCGCATCCACCCGGCCAGAACCTCGAATGCGCAGTTCATCCAGGACATGGTGAACTCGGTGGAGGAGGTGGATGGCCAGCCGATGCAGCTCCACATGCTGACCTTTGATACCGAGTTGGATAACACGGTGACGGTGCAGAAGGGTGGTTCGTGGATTGACAAGCAGTCGCTGGAACTGAAAGCCTTCCACAACGAAGAGGATGGTCAGGCGTATTCCAACAACGACTCGATTCTGCAGGACTTCATGGTGACTTGGAATTTTATTTACACGGGCACCCCCATCGCACTGAAGAAGAAGGTCAACGAACAGAACTTCGGCTCAGGCTTGGCGACCCGACTGACCTGCATCCCGCTGCCCGCCACGAACTTTGAGATGATGGCGCGCGAAGCGACCGTCGACTACGAGAGCGACAACCGTCTGAAGGAGTGGGCAGAGAAGCTGGATCGCATGAAGGGCGAACTCACCGTTCAGAAACTCGTGGATGAGCTCTATGAATGGACTTCGCGCCGCATGGCCGATGCCAAGGAGAACGACTCGAAGGCCGACGAGATGCTGCTGAAGCGCTGCGCCTACCACGGCCTGAACTTCGCTGCGCCGTTCATCGTGATGCGCCACTGGGACAAAATGCATCAGGAGGGCAACTACTGGTGTGGCGCGTTCGAGACCGACGAAGTGGACTGGAAGCTCGCCGAATTGATTGTCAATATCCAGTATGCCTGTCAGCGTCATTATTTTGGTGCGATGGCTGAGAATTATTTTGACAACAAGAACCGTGACGCATCTATGAATGTGCGCCGTCAGCAGAAGACCATCGAGGCCTTCAACCGTCTGCCGGAAACGTTCACCAATGAAGATGTGATGCGCTGCTTCAATCTGTCAAGTGAAGGTGCTGTTCACAGCAAGACCCGCCGACTGATGGACGATCATCTGATTGTGAAGGTCAATGATAGCAGAACGAACGGGGGCAAGACACTCTATCGAAAGACCGGTTCCATCATCGTTTGAATAGTGCCATAGTGCCAAATGCCAAATTCTGTAAATTTGGTATGTATTTCAAGAAATTAGGGGGAAATGTTCAATTTCTCCCTTTTTTTTTGCACAAATGGGGAAAAATGTGTAACTTTGCGCCTTAATTATAAATAAT
>CACZVX010000118.1 GCA_902784755.1 uncultured Prevotellaceae bacterium | reverse complement strand
TTCGTATCGAGTCCTCTCACGCTCGGCATAGCATAAGCAAGCTTAGCTCTGCTCTCGCTTAATCGAGGACTTCACTATTCACTCTTCACTAGCGAAGCGTTGCTTCGCGCTCTCGCCTGCTTTGCTCCGTGCGGAGGGCCCTTCCGCTCCGTGCGCGTGGCTTGCGAGCGCCGTGCGCGTCACTTCTGAAATGCAATGCAAAGTTACGAAAAATATAGATGCAAAAAAAGCATTTTCGTGTTTTATTTTCGATTTATTTGAAATGTTAAAATTCAAAGTTCAGGCCCTAACGCCCTAACGCCCTAACGCCCTCACTTTTGTGTTTTCGTAGTGATAAACTAACGAGAATCTTTCTATATTAATTTTATATATATTATAATATATATAAAATATATTATATATAATAGCTATGTTAGCCTGACAACCAAAAATCCTAATGTGAGGGCGTTAGGGTGTTAGGTTGTTAGGTGGCACTACATTCGTTGACTTCTACATACTGGATTCGTTGACGTTTTACTGAAACAGTTGACTTTACTTCCTCCAAAAATCTATTTTTATCAGTTAAATATCATAGATGAGGCAGATGGCGACGATAGCGGTCGTCAGATAAACCAGTTTCAGTGGAAGGCCGATACGCAGGTAGTCCGTTGAACGATAACCTCCCGGACCATAGACCAGCAGATTGAGCGGTGAACTGACGGGTGTCAGGAAGGCTGAATTGACCGACAGCAAAAGGGCGATGGCATACGGAAGTAGCGGACACCCTAAATCTACAGTGGTTGCATAGACGATGGGGAACATCAATACGATGGCTGACGAATTGGACACGAACTCAGTGACTATCGCTGCCATCACACAAAGGGCAATCAATACCAGGAGAGGATTGTTGCCGCAAAGACTGAATACGCCCGTCGCCACATAATCGGCAATGCCGGTCTTCTGGATGGCCGTACTGATGGCGATACCGCCTGCCAGGGTGATGATGATTCCCCAATTGATGGAGTTCATGGCCTGCGTTGGCGTGCAGCAGCGGAACACCAACATGGCGCTAGCGGCGAGGAAAGCGCTCTGCAGCAGCGACATAACGCCTGTAGTGGTCAATACCACCATACCAATCATAATGGCCGCCGAAATCAATGGTTTCAAGCCTTGCACAGGTATTTCGGTAGAGTCGAAGAAATGCACCATCGACTTCATAGCATCGGTATTGACCTTAATGCGAGGTGTGCTGGCAAAAAGCAGCGAGTCGCCGGCATGCAGAACCACCTCACGAGGTGGTTCTTTGATACGCTCACCCTTACGCGACACGGCTATCAGCGTCATGTTGCTATCATGCTCGAAAGTGGTATCACTCAAGCGTTTTCCTATCAGGTTGCTGCCAAAACAGACGTAGGCCGTATTGAGTTGCCGCTTACCCCTTTTTCCACTGACGCTGAATACGGGATGATCGGAAGAGACAAACCCCATCTCCTTAGCCAATTCAAGCAAATCGTCAATCTGTCCCGAAAAGATCAGCCTGTCGCCGCCCATCAGGGGCTCGTCGTCACTCACTGGCGACATTTGCCGGTAGTTGTCAAAATGAATGAGTTCCACGAGACTGCCGGCTTGCACATGGTTCAGTCCCAGTTCTCCGATGGTCTTGCCGATATGGGGATTATTCGAAGTGACAAGCATTTCGACTGTATAGTCGCTGGTACGGTCAAAAACCAATTCCGAACTGGTAATATCGGGCAACAATCGGCGGAAGATGATGAGTGCCAGCGTGGTAGCCGCAAAACACAACAATGCGGGGAGGAAAGAGGTAAGGATACCCAGGGGCTCTCCAGTTTGTTGCTCATACATGCCGACGAGCAACAACGGCGTCGGCGTGGAGATAGCAACCAGAGGGCCACCCATGCCGGCGGCATAGCTCATAGGTATGAGCAACTTGGAGGGGTTGACGCCTATTTTCCTGGACCAGAACTTGACAACGCCCACAAAGAGTGCAACAACGGAGGTGTTGTTCACAAACGCACCCAGCATTCCTACGGGCAGCATCAGGCGCAGCAGAGCCGCGGCCTCGCCCTTCGGCCGTCCAAGCACATGTTTCGTAATCCGCTGAAGCACACCCGTGTAGGATAGTCCTGTGGCTATGACGAACATGACACCCACGGTGATGACCGACGGATTGATGAAACCTGAAAAAGCTTGGGTGGAGTCTAGCACACCCGTCAAAAACAATATGCCGATGGCACCCAGAAAGGCCACGTCAGACCTGAGCCGCGTAAATAACAGCGTAGCCATCAACGCAACAAGTGTTACGATAGTAATCCAGGCATCAAGTCCTAAGTCTGTGAGCATTCTTTTTCTAGGTTGTACCCCGACCGAGAATCGATTAAAACCCGTATAAGGGTGTATATCAATAACTTAGGTCTTCGGATATGCTCAAAAAGTGTAGAAAAAGTGTAGAAAATGACATTTTTACCCAAATTTCCAGCCTTTAGGGCTCTCCTTGCGGCACGAGTTTGATTTTAATTCTGGTGCAAAGATACACCTTTTTGGCGACACCGCCAAGGTTTTAGGAGAAAACTTTGGATGATTATCGATCCCCATAGCGTAAAGGGAGGGTCACGACACGACTGTCGCTTAAACTACAAAAATCGTGAGTATAGCCGAAGGCTTACCATCGTGATCCAAATCATCATTCGTGAGTTTTCTGAATCGGATGTCCTGTCCCTGATGTCACCCAACAAAAAATCGGACTGATGTTTAGTCAGTCCGATTTTTATTGTTGAGCAAGCTCTGCTTTATTCTCACGAAGTGTAAGTGAGCTTTCACTTCACTCACTTAATCACGACCTTGCGACCATTGATGATGTTGATACCCTTTTGGGGAGCATCGAGGCGCTGGCCGTTCTGGTCGCGCGTTTCCTGCGTGTATTTCTTCTGATTGAAACCCAGCGAACTGTTGCCCCTCAGTTTGATGCCGATAGGTCCGTCGTAGTCCTTGCATTTCATGTGGACAAATCGAGCGAAAAATCAAATAAATTTGAGTTTTCTAGTGACACTTTGGACAACTTTTTGGCCTGTTTCCGCGATTTGTCCATAAATAGGACGTTTGTCCATACATGTTTGAGAAGAATTCGCGATTTTTCTTGGAATCAGAAGAAAATCGCCGTAACTTCGCATTGTCAAAAAGAAACAACGACATAAATAACAACAAAAGACTATGACAACAAAGAATTTCAATGCAAAGAAGGTGCTCATGAGCGCAGTTGCAGCAGTAGTTTTCTCATTCGTGTTCACCACCAATGCTAACGCACAATCAGTAGAGAACAGGCAAAAGGACAAGTTGGAAGTCCGCGTCAAGACGACTTCTAACGAGAATAAGCAAAAGAACAATCTGGGAATCCGAGTCAAGACGCCTTCTAATAAGAATAATCAAAAGAACAATTTGGGAATCCGAGTCAAGACGACTTCTAACGAGAATAAGCAAAATGGACAGGAAGGTTTTACAGATTTCGTAGTCAATATGTTCCAAACTGTTTTTGGCGTACAAGTAAAGTGACCTGCTTCTGTTCATCAGACAACAGACAAAGCGGATCAAGGATATACAACGGCAGACTCCCACTTCAGGAGCCTGCTGTTGTTATGTGAAACACGTACCTGTCCCTGATGTCACCCGTTCATATTCGCTCTTGATTTCGTTTCTTTACACAAAAGGAACCTTTTGTGTTATTGCCTCACGTACTCCATTGCCGGAGCATCAGGTGGCGAGTAAATTGCCTTTTTCTCCATTGCCGGAGCCCCCGGCACTGCTCTGACTGGGGCGAGAGAGAGGAGGGCGGTGCCGTCCGCGCCGTAGCTTCCGGATCCGCCCTCCTTGGCTATGTTTTACGGCTGATAGACTAGCGGGCTGGTCTGGAGATAGCTATAGCCATCGTTCTCGAAAGACCCATCGTTGAAGTACACCGTGCTGCCTATGGTTATCGCGCCGTAGTATCCATACTCATCGATCTCAGAAGTTCCAATGCTGTATGTGGAACCGGAACCCTTATTAACTGTCACTTTGGTGACGCCGTCGGTGATGGTGATGTCTTGGAAATTAGCATATGGGCCGCCGATGCCGGGTGCATCACCGCTACCCGTAGCCGTCACGGTGCCGCCACTGATGGTGATGTCGCCGAAGACGCATCCAGATGAATAGCCGAGGCCGATGCCGGCTCCGCCAGAACCACCCGTAGCCGTAATGGTGCCGCCGCTGATGACGATGCTGCCGCAGCTGCCTTCGTTGTTGCCACCGATGCCGGCTCCACCGCTGCCCCCCGTAACGGTGAGTGAGCCAGTGCCACGGATGGTGAGCGTTTTACCTTCCGGCACATAGATTCCAGCATACGTACCACCTCCCGTCACGGTATTATTTCCTTCGAGGATGATGGTGGCATCACCTAAGCATTTGATGCCAGGGCATGTTGGGTCGCCGTCTAAGTACCCGTTGTTTTCCACATCCCTGAGCGTCACCGTAGCACCATCTGCGACAGCAACTTTGCAAGAAAGGCCGACAGCACAGCCTGTCACGATATAGCCGTCGGCAATCACTAATTCATCGTCGAGCTTGGTTCTGTCCGAGAGGCTGATGATGGGAGCCACGCTCCTGCTGATGTTGTAGATGTGGCCTGCCTCGACCTCCTTGTCAGCGGGCAGCGTGATGGCTTTGCCGTCCACCGTCAGGGTGCAGTCTTTTAAGTTAGTACCATATATTATGCCGATAGCAAATGTAGCGGTGCCGTCACCGTCGGTTGTTACCTTCCCGGAAATGACAGTAGGAGGATAATTGGGATACGAGAACGACACATCGACTTCGGCGCTGGCACCCAAGCCGTTGATGGTAAAGTTGAGGATGGCATTGGCAGGTGTCAGTTCAAAACCACTGGAATATTCATTATCATCCTCCCAACTGAACTGCTCCACGGCTGTGGCCTTGGAGGTGGCAAACGCCTTGTTAGGATTTTCGCTCAGTAAAGCTACATAGGTACCTTCATTTGCAATAGATAAATACCCATATTCTCCGTAGCCTGCAGGCAGCAGCGTGGCGTTAGCACCACCATCTGCAGAGAGAAGTTCTTCGGTAGTGCTTGTCCACTCGGTTTGGGTCATAATGGTTCCGCTGAACTTTCCGTCGGACACATAGTCAAGCATGCCGGCAAAAATGTACGCACCCTCATTATAAGACCCCTGCACAAACAGCTTGTCGCCCGCGCTGAAGGAGAGCGAACCGGTTTTATTACCATTGTCGGTATACGTGGCGCGGGTAGTGGCATCGCCCTGACGGGTGACGTTGATGGTGACGGGCAGGGCATAGCCCTTCGTGTTGGTGGGGTTCTCGGTGTTGATGATTTCGTCGTCGCTATTGCTGCAGGCGGTGGTCAGCAGCATGGCGGGCATCAGCATGGCTGCGGCCAGCATCTTGAAGATAGTCTTTGTTTTCATTGTTCTTCTTTTCGTTTTGTTGTTAATACTCGGATGGAGGCAGAGGCTTTAGATGTCTTCCTCCTCCCATGTGCTTTCCATTGTGGCGTTCACCTGACCGTTGACGCTGGCCTGCAGCAGGTGTGCCTGGTGTTGCAACTTGACGACCTTCATCGTCGGTTTCTGATAGTCTTTTCTTTTCATTGTCTTTTGAATTGAATTAAAATTGTTATAAAAAATGTTTGTTTCTTAGTGTCTGTCGCGGAGATCAGAGGGACATTGATCTATTTTTCATAAAAACTTGCGAATTACATTATTTATATGTATCTTTGCAGCGTTTTTGTAGAATCTTTAAATTTATTTATCCCGAATTGGCGTAAAATATGGAAGGATCTTTAAGGGATTGATCGCGCACGAAAAAACGGAAGTCGCTCTAACTCCAAATTCCCTTCCCCTTTCAAAATAAGAGATCAATGACCTGTCCCCTTGATCGTCCCGATAGGGCAAGCATTGTGAAGAGTAATTTTCTTTTCTTCATGTTAAACTTGTTTTAAATTGTTAAACGTTATTTGTTTTTTGTTGTTAAAATGATATTTCGCGAGTGCAGACTTTTAAATAAGTCGAGCGCAAAGGTACTATCTTTATCGGAAAAGGACTGCATTTTAAGAACAGTGTGCCTATTTAAATATTTCAAATGGATAGCGAATTGTGCAAATGTTGAAAGTTTGTTTGCGTGACAACTGACGATTGTTTATTTGACAATGCGAAGCATCGCGTTTTCCTTGATATTTCATAAAAGCATGGCGCTTGTTTTAACGCCGATTTTCGTTAATCTTCTAAAATTCCTTTGTCACGTCAGCATTATTTCGTACCTTTGCTGCGTGGTATGACAAGTGTAGAGCTTTACCAGTACGTGATTCACTTCGCGGTGATGATGACCATCTTGACGTCGATGGCCGTCTATCTGCTGGTGTCGAAACGTAATGCTTTCGGAAGTGAGATAGTCACCGACCAGCGTCTGCGGCGCAGGGCGGGCTGGATGATACTCATTTATGTACTTGTCTATCTGGCAAACATTCCGCTCTGTTTCTGGCTTTCCGACAACCAGCAGCTTTTGGAGATGGTGTCCGTAACGCTCGATATGATGGTGACTTATCCCACGGTGTTGTACTTCATGCTTGAATTGCTGCAAGACCGCCGGCGCTGGGACAACCGGCTGTGGTGGCTTAGTCTGCTTGCGGTGATGCCCCTGACGGGGTGGCTTCTCACCCACTGGTCATGGTGGATTGGGGTGTTGTATGGTTTGTACCTGACTGAACTGGTCACTTTCATCGTCTGGTACGTCAGGGCAACGAAGGCCTACCATCGTTTTCTGGCCGACAACTACGCCGACCTGGAGCATAAGGAGCTTGTATGGAGTTGGATGATTCTGAGTTCTATATTTCTCTCCACCATCAACTATCTGCTGACAATGTTCCAGAGCGACATGCATACCATTGTTGTCTGCACGTATGCCATCCACCTTGCCGACACCATATTCATCGCCCTCATCGTCTGGCACATAGACCACCAGCAAGTGCTGGAGCCGTTGGCAGAGGAGTCGGTTGAGGAAGTGCAAAAGAGTCAGGAAGCAGAGGCTGTGGAAACGGAGGCTATGGAACCGGGAACCATGGAAACGGAGGCTATGGAAACAACGAATACCCATGAGGTTCCTGCTTCGAGGAAAGACATCATCATCTATAAGACGGGTGAACTGCTGCGGAAGCACTGTGAGGAGGCGCAACTATACCTGCAGCGTGACCTGTCGCTCAAAACGCTGGCTCAGGCCTGCCACACTAACCGTACCTACCTGGGCCTCTATTTCGCCTCGCAGGGCATCACCTATTATATATATATTAATAAGCTGTCAAAAGACAGCGGCTTCTTAAGCTACAACACTTTCTCACGTGCTTTCGTCTCATGCACTGGCATCAGCGTCAGCAAGTGGCAGGAACAGGTAAACCAGGAAGGTTAGACCTCTCGCCTCTTACCTCTTGATTACTTGAAGTCGTAACGGATGTGATGATCAGGTGACGGTTCTGTGATCACTTTCGGAAGTCTATCACCACCGCAATATTTGTTTGCTATTTTTTCTATCCATATCGCTCATCTTTTAAAATAATCGCGGAAACGCTATCAACCCTCACACGTTCCACCGTTAGGCTGAACGATAGTTCGGGATGTCAGCGCAAAATTGCGCCCACATGTTTTCTCCCATGCCGGCTCCATCTTTCGAATAGCCCTCATGAGGTCGAAATGGTTCTTACCCGTCAGCTCGGCAATCTCGAGCGACGTCATGGTCTGATCATCTTGCAGATCTCTTCCAGATACTTGCGGTCTGTTTCGTCGAAGGTGTTCAGCTTCTCGCTGTCAATATCCAGCACGGCGACAACGGTCTTGTTGCTTCCAAACACAGGCACGACAATCTCAGACTTCGACTCGCTGCTACATGCGATATGTCCGGGGAATTGTTCCACGTCGGGCACAATAATGGTCTCTGCCTGCTTCCATGCCGTACCGCAAACGCCTTTTCCGAAGGGTATGTGCATACATGCCACCGGCCCTTGGAACGGCCCAAGCAGAAGTTCATCACTCACCACACGATAGAATCCCGTCCACCAGAATCCCATCGTGTGGTGAATGGCGGCTGCCACATTGCTCATTACCGCCACAGCATCCGTCTCGCCCTCGATAAGAGCGCGGACCTGACTAACCAACAGTTCGTATTTCTCAATCTTTTCCATTGTTTGCGCTCTGTCTTAAACAAGCGTCTGTATACAATCCGACCGCAAAGATACGAAATAATTCTGAACCAACAAACTATTGAACTGAAAAAAGGATCATGGGACATTAATCAAGTTGCCAAAGAGTAGGCGACAAGATTAAGGCAGCAATGGAAGCGAGAAAACGTGTTGACAAGTAGAAAAATGTTAAGGCAATTTCAACTTTCAACCGGTTTGAGAATGAAAATATACACGAAAACCAACTTTTTCTTGGCAGAAATACAGCAAAAAAGTTGGATTTCGTGCTATTTTTAGAAAAAAAGTTGTATCTTTGCACTCAGTTATAAAAGATGGTTATTTATGGAAAGTCGCAATATTATAGGTAGAGATATTGAAATGGCTGAGTTACAACGATGCTTGGACTCCAATCGTTCAGAACTTGTCATAGTCTATGGACGAAGACGTGTTGGTAAAACTTACCTTATAGACCA
>CACZVX010000117.1 GCA_902784755.1 uncultured Prevotellaceae bacterium | reverse complement strand
AGAACCTTTGATTGCAGGTAGATTCCTAGTCTATTCAGGCCCTACGGTATTGCTTCTGATGGATGGCAAGGAAGTATATCGTGGATCTCAGTTCATTGATTTGGAGGAACTGGAATACAACATTAACCGATTTCAAAAGTTCTCAGAGCAATGACAGACTTTGATTCCATCTGGCGCACTCAGGATGAAATCAGGACGGTGGTCAATGCTGTTCTGGGTGAATGTATCTGGCACCTGAGCTATAATGAGAGACTGATGGCCATTGAACTGGAGTTGACCAAGTATTTGGAGGAGGAAGAGGTTGACAAGCTTATCAATCAGTTTCCTGTACCTGCAGACTATGACGGTGTAGGCTCGAAAGGAACAAAGTTCGTGTTTTACGTGTAAAAAGGGTAATCGACTTGTCGCTTGCTACTAAAAGGACGCAAGAACTCCCATTTCTGAGAATTCCCGTGTCCTTTTTTGAAGGCATATGTAGAGGCAAAACGGAATCCTTATCTGCGTCCGAAATGACCTGCATTGCTGTGGCCGTGGCGTGGTGTGTTGTTTGCCAAGGTGTGGTTTGTAATACCGTGACGCTTGTCAACTTTCACAGGAGCCTTTGGGTGATGCGGAGCAGGTGCATGATGGTGCACAGCTGGAGCATGGTGATGTACTGCGGGCTTGTGCATGTGAGCATAGTGTGAGCCGTGAATCCTGTTATGGCCACCCTTGTAGGTCACGAACACCGTTGGACGGTTATTGTAGAAATGCCCTCTGTTATAGTGAGTATATACTGCAAACGTCCAGCTGCCTGCCTTCCATGCTACAGGACGATAGAAGTGGGAGAGAGCCACATACTTGTCGAACTGCCAGCTGGTCAGTACATAGCGGAGGTCTGCATTACGGCGATCCCACCAGATGCCGAAGACATCAGCGTGTCCGTTCAGGCTCATCAGGTAGTCGAGATTGATCTCATAGACAGCCTCATACTGTGCAGCGGTGAGGTTGAGCTCGTAAGCCATCTTGTCAGAGAGGAAGAGGGCTTCGTTCTTTGCTGCGTTATAGCTCATTGCGTTGGCTGAGATAGTCATGACCATCATCATTGCCAGGATCATCATCTTCTTCATATCTTTATCTCCTATACTTTAAATTGTTATTAATCCCCGGCTTACGCCAGCCCCTTATCAAGGGTCTTCAAATGTTCACGCTGCAAAGATCGGTACTTTTGGTGAGGTTTACAAAGGAAAAAACCTAAACTGAAAGGTGGCTTTTCCTAAATTGCATAGGGGAAATCCCCACGAGAAACTTAAAGATTCTTGGAAATATGCCTATATAGTACAGATTATGAGGATAATTCATTACCTTTGCACCTAAAATAACAAAGGATATGAAAGTAAAGATACAGACAATGCTGGGCGACATCGTTGTTCGCCTGTATGACGAGACTCCCATCCACCGTGACAACTTTGTGAAGCTTGTGAAGGATGGATATTATGATGGTACATTGTTCCATCGCGTGATTAAGGACTTTATGATTCAGGGCGGTGATCCTGATTCAAAGGGGGCACCTGCTGGCAAGATGTTGGGTGTCGGTGGCCCAGACTATACGCTGGAAGCAGAGATCAAAGATGGTCTCTTCCATAAGCGTGGCGTTTTGGCGGCAGCCCGTCAGGGTGACGAGGTGAACCCAGAGCGTCGTAGCAGCGGTTCTTGATGTCGTGGAAATGATCCAACAGACCGCAACAGCCCGTGGTGATCGTCCTATCGATGACATCGAAATGAGAATCACAGTAATAGAATAATAATGAAGCAATTCATAATAGATGTTAAAAATAAGCGATTTCGACAGATTTCTGTCGAAAAAGAGCAGCATCCCGCAGGGTGCTGCTCTTTGCAGTTATCTAATAAACTTGTTCGTTATTTAACTTCACGTTCATGAATGGTCTTGCCTGCCCCCCATGCCGTATCGATCTTCTCGCCGATGACGCGGTATTCGTTCTTGGAAGAGTCGAAGGTCACGACCTTACACTCCAGCGTCAGCTTGTACTCGTTGATAATAGGTGCATCGACATTGGGACTTGGCGTGATGGTGAATCCTGCCTTGGCCATCTTATCGGGTATGCCGAAGTAGTCGCTCTGGGTAATGTCGCCCTTCGTGGCGAAGCTGATGGTGAAGGCCTGCTTCAGGCGGATATTGTCTGTTGTCTTGTGCTTGGTGTAATTCTTTTTATTTCTTATATTTCTTAATCATAGCCCGCAGGGTATCACCATGATGACCTTCCTGCTTGGCAAAGACTTCCATCTCGTCGGCAGCCTCGTTCATGCCTGCAGCCCGAAAAGCCTGGGCAAACTGGTTGACTTGCTCTTCACCCTTTTCCTCACCAGCAGCAAAGTTTTCTGCTATCTGCCAGATGTCGGCATTATATTTGCCGTTGAGCGTGGCATAGAATCCTGCATGGACGGCCTCCTGGTTGGCCATTTCAATGAAGGTATCTGAAACCTCTTCGGGATAGCCTTGCTCTTTTGCCATACGTGCAAGGGCATAATACGTCATCACTCCAGCGGCTTCTGCCTTGGCGGCTCCGTCGCACAATTTCTCAAAATCTGTTCCTTTTGTAAGTCCGTAAATCATATTGTCTTGTTTTGTTTAATGTTTTCTGAATTTATACCTTAACCGTTTATAGCCTTCAACACCCAGAATCGTCAGACCACCATACTGGCAGGTCTTGGCTAGTCCGAAGAGCACAGCCCACAGGATGCCCTTTGCTGTTGCACTGATGGGCAGCAGCATCTGGGCGAAGGACAGGATATAGAACGGTATGCAGCACATCAGGACAATGACACCAGTCCTGAATGAAAGGGATTGCAGCCACTCTTTGATCTTCATGCCCATTCGAAGTTATCCTTTCCTGCAGTTGTTACAGAGTTTCTTGCAATATTCCCAGCCACCTGTTGACCAAAGGGCGAGGAAAATGAGTACCGGTTGGAAAAACAATCGGATGAGACGGGCTTGGTCAGTATCAAGACCGAAGGCATCGATATGATTCACATACTGGTTGATGTTGCCTGGGAAGATGAGCACATAGAAGAGTGCGAGCAGCGCACCGACAAGTGCTTTCTTTTTCCAAAGGAACAACATACCAAGGCCGAGGGCTATCTCCACCATGCCCGATGCCAGCACGACGAAATCAGTAAAGCCCGGACTGAACTGAAGCCATGTGGGTACTTGTGCAACGAACTCCTGACGAGCTGTTGTCAGATGACTAATACCTGCGTAGGTCATGAAGAGACCAAGTAGCAGACGGAAACATAATCTGATATATTTCATTTTTTGTGTCGGTTATATCCTCAATTCTCAATTATCCAAGCATCTCCTCAATGTACTTCTCAAAGTCCTTGGGCTCAGAAGTGGGGGCAAAGCGCTTGATGGTCTCACCGTCCTTTGAGATCAAAAATTTGGTAAAGTTCCACAAAATGTCGCTGTCCTTCTCAACACTCTTGCTCAGTGTCTTCAGTAGAGTACGGGTAGCCTTTGCCTTCAGTCCTTTGTATTCCTCAGTGGGTGCCTGTGCTTTCAGATACTCAAAGATCGGCTGAGCATTTTGACCGTTGACATCACCCTTTCTCATGATTTGGAAGGTCACACCATAGTTGAGCTGGCAGAACTCCTCAATCTGACCATCGCTACCCGGATCTTGTTCTTTAAACTGATTGCAGGGGAAGCCGATTATAACCAATCCTTGGTCTTTGTATTTCCGGTTCAGTTCTTCCAAACCTTTGAATTGCGGAGTAAAACCGCACTTACTTGCTGTGTTGACAATCAGCAACACTTTACCTTCGAACTGTGCAAAATCAAGTTCTTTTCCACGGCTCGTCAGAGCCTTAAAATCATAGATTTTCATATCGCTTTTTAATTTAATTATATCGTAAACGATGCAAAAGTACAACAAATGTTTTATATCGCAAACGATTTATCTGAAAAAAATGATGAAAATCTTCATTTTGCTACTTGGAGATTGCAATCGCTATTAGAGCTTATTGGCTTGTCGGGCAAAAGTGAAAAGGGCCATATTAAATCAGCATTCGTGTTTGTTTGCGATACTCGGCATAGCCCGGTTTGTTTTGTAGTTGGCGTTTCTCCATGAGGGGAATACTGATTCCTACAAAGAGTGCTGTCATGGCAATCGGTCCGCAGATAAACCAGTCGATACCGCCAAACGCAGCATACATAATCCATATGCCCCACCAGAACTGAATCTCGCCGAAATAGTTCGGATGCCGACCATGTTTCCATAATCCTACGTTGCA
>CACZVX010000116.1 GCA_902784755.1 uncultured Prevotellaceae bacterium | reverse complement strand
CGACTCGGCCTGATCAGAGTTGTAGTCCTGTCCCCATTCGCCCCGGTCGAACGAAAGACGATAGATGTCGTACTTCGACGACCACGAGCCAGCACCGTTTGTCTTCCGAAGCGTGTCCAATTCCTCGCCAAAACTAAACAAGGTGTGGCCGCCAGAGTTCTTGAAACGCTTCAAGAGCGTTGAGCACGAGACGGTTACGGGCACCTGACGGATGAGCACGTGCGGATCCTCGGGAGCCTTCTCGTTGGCTTTTCGGCCCTTCTTGCGCTCCTTCCATTCTTCTTCGCGCTTGCGGGCCAGGGCATCCTCCTCGTCAAACTGGCGCTTCCACACGTCAACGGCATTCTTGACCACCGATTTGTTAGAGGCCTGCTCGCCATGAACGATGGCCATCAGCCCAAGATGATGTATATTGCCATCGCAATACTCCACCTTGTGGGCATGTGCATCGAGACAGGTACGCCCACCAGAGATTCTTTCAGACCGATTGGCAGTGTCCTGACATTGACCTTCACGCCCGTTTCCTCTGCCGCCGCCTCGGCATCCTCGATCTCGTCAGACGAAATGCCGAATTCGAGCGCATCCAGAATCTGCTGCATCAGCTTCGAGATCCCCTTAGGCGGCTCCTTACAAGCCGAGTCGACCACCGATTTCAGTTCCGTTTCCGAAAGTCCGAACCGTGGCATCACCTGCATCAACACCTCTTTCTTATTGTCGCAGATGGCTCGCAGGTTCACCGCCAGCTTGTGCAACTTCACGTTGCGCTCCCCCTCCTGAGGCTCGCCGCCATTCCTGCGCCACCACTCTGCTATAATCGATGAATAAGATATTCCCTTAAACTCCAGCGGATGACCCGTCCCTTGCGACTCACTTCTGGGGCCAGGCCCCAAGTTGCATTTTTCGCTCAGACCTGTCCCTTGCGACTTAGTATCGGGGCCAGGCCCCAAGTTGCACGCTTCAACGGGCGCAGATTTGCGCTCGTCGGATGTCGGCCGAATTTTCGGCTCACATTCATCCCCCGCCTCAAACAGCCGCTCATTAACATACCTCGTGTGGCTTTCCGGCACCATATAGATACATCTCGCCACATCCTTCACAGCCGCATCGGGCTCAAATCCCGTAGCCTCCTTCATCAGTCGCTGAGCCTCTTCGGGTGTCATCCCTTCCGGCAGTTCCACCAGCACATGCGTACCGTGACGCACACTCTCTTCAATGAGCAGAATGGTCAATGGTGCATGGTCAATGGTCAATGTCTTGACGATCTCGTCCGTATGCCCCTTCTCATCGAAGTCGAGCATCAGCCTCCTCAACGGCCTGACGGCATCGGCCACAGCCCTGTGGTTGTCGCGAAACTCAGCGCAATGCGGCGTCCACACCGGCAGGCGATGCTTCAACTCCGCGTCACCTTTCTCTATACGTGCGCACATCTGCGCCAGCCAGGGCTCCCGCCTCAACTGTTCCCAATCCTCACGGCTGGCGGGCAGGCAAGGGGCGCCGTGCCCCCTGCCGATACAAGTGAACTTCATAGTTGCGATAATCGATTCTTTTGTCATAAAAATTCCCCCTTTCTTTAATCGTTTTCAGTCCATAATGTGTTAGTCTTGCGGGTCATCAGCCACGCTGCAATCTCCAGTGTCTCTTCGCGGAAGAGCTGCTTCATCAGTTCCAGCGGATACTTCTTCGGGAACGAGAAGTCGATCTTCACACGACCGCGATTGGGATTGTGTTTCGAGTGCTCGCGGGTGAGCTTCACGGCTGCATGGGCTGTCTCGAAGATCGTCTCATACATCGGGCCGTTCTTGCCCACATTGTAGCGCTTCACTCGGGTGCGGCCGTCGGCGTCTACCTCGATGCCGCCCTTGTACTTCACTCGGCTACCGTCTGTGACCTCCTTGTCACTCTCCCAAGGGCAGGGATAGACGTTGATGTCGCCGTTGGTCTGGAAGTTGATACTGCCGTCCATCTGGACGTTCTGCTGCAAAAGATTCTTTTTGAAAAATTTCTTCATAAACTTGGATGTTTGTGAGAGAAGAAGCCTTTGAAACGCTGGCCAGCTTTAACTCATGAGATTTCTTCAGCTCACTTCACCCAGGTGAATAATTAGTTAATGTAAAAACGCTTGGAGTTCAACACTCCGGAATGGTTCTTGCTTAGGCAAGCGCCCCATGGGGTCGACCGTACCTTGGCCATCTCCATCTTGTCACGACAGGCACGGATCTTGTCGCATGCCCTGAAATTCGATGATCTACTTTTTCTACTCATTTTTGTTTTTGTTTAACGTCGCCTCCTTAAGCGACTCTAAGTGAATAATAATGTTTTGTTTGTTCCTCCTCTCTTTGGTGTCCCTCCTGCCTTCAGTGTGGGTGGTTGTCTCAACATGTCAAAGATACACGCTGCCCGAGCCCTACGGATGGCTCGCCACATCGCCGTTGCCGCTGCAACTTTAACTTTCTGGTGCAAAAGTAGAATCCGATTGGTTACGCGCAAAACATCCCACAACATTTTACGCTATATTTTTCACGTATCAATTTAAGTACATTGATAATCAGTAAGTTACAAAAAGAAAAGGCGGACATTTTCTTTTATTGAAAATATCCGCTTATCACTTAAAATCCGTTTTCGATTGAAAACTGCCCGATTTTACTATTTTTCGATTGTAGAAGTCTGGCCTACGTTGTTTGATTTCGTCACATAATCGATAATCCAGTCTCCATAATAGGTTTTCTTGTAATCACCCATATACTTAGCCAAGGTATCCGAATCCTTGGTATCTTCGCGCGTACCATAATATATACGCGCAATAGGCGTATACTTCTTTTTAAGGAAGACACCAGCCTTCGTCAATGCACCCATGACGTGGCCCTTTATCTGAAGCCTCTGATCTTTGTTCGCCCAAGCCTCGGCAACTTCGTCCCGACAGTCCGACGCCATCAGATCTTCTATCAGTTGAATACGCCATTTTACGGTATACTTCTTCTTGTCAGCACTCGCCTCGTTGAACCACTCCTTTGCCAGCAGATCCTGAAGAATCTTCTTTGGAGCAAAGTAGTTCAAGTCTGGACGATCCGTAGGTGGGGGTTCGGACGGCCGCTGCTTATTGTTGGCCGATGCAGGCGAACCGACTATACGATTACCCTGTCGGGCTTCGCGTCGCTCGGCAAACTGCTCCATCCAGGCATCGATACTGCGTTGTGCTACACTCATGGCTCTGCCAGCCAGCACATTTCTAGCATCATCGAATCCCAGCGAAGCAATCAACTCCTCAATCCCTTCAGTGGGAACGTCTATCCTCATTGATCCCAGCTTAGACGATCAAGTTCTATTTGATTGATTATTTCCTCGTACTCTTTCTGCTCTGTCTTGACATGGATGTTTACACGACGGTCTGTAAAGCGCTCCCATTCAAAGCACAAATCGGCTAACTTGTCCAATAGTTCATCGCGAGTCTCGGCCTCACAATAGATAGGATACTGACTTTTACCGTTGTCACGACAGATGATCTTGCTGTCCTTCTCCTCAAATTCGAGAAGAATATCATGATTCCACTCCCTGATAAGCAGCTTTCCACGGTATTGGGGCATTGCGCTCAGGTCCATAAACTTTATCTCATAGTCGAGCAGTGTGTTTTGCAACGACTTTGCCTTTTCCAAGTAGTCAGTCTCGTTATCAACGCCCCAGTTGCGGCGTACCATGCGGAAAAAGTAATAGATGTCAACCTCTTTCTTGTCCTCGCTGCAAAGCACGTCACAGTCAGTGAGCTCTACGTTGTTCCACACCACACCGCCAGGCGCATTCCAATACTTCACGATAGGATGGCTATGTGACTCCAACTTGTAGCTCCCGTTCTCACCCTTTGTGGTTTCATATACAATAAACGTGGCAATATGCTTGCCCACCTCGCCGTTGCAGTGAATGTACTCATACGGCTCTTTAAGATTCAAAATCTGAGTTTCCATATCATTGATATTTGTTTTGTATGCAAAGATACAAAGAAATCCCGATAAACTAATCTGGTCAGCGGGATTTTATGAATTATTTACAGACACCCTCACAAAGTGTCAGACATATTGTATCGCATATGTGGATCCTAATCTTTAAAATCAAATTTTGGTTTTCATGTTTTTCCGAACGCTACTTACCAAATAACTCATGATGCGTGCCGAGACGTACCAATTTTATGATATTGGCTTCTTCATCGATCCATATCAGCAGAAAATCGTCCTCGACATGACATTCCATGAAGCCTTTCAACTTGCCGGAAAGCATGTGAGGTTTGTATTCGGCCGGCACTGCCCCACTCTTTTTCAGGTGCTTCAACACCTCCTTAAGAGCTGCGATTTTCGCGGGTTTGTTCTGATAGCGCTTTAGGTCTTTCTTGTATTGCGTACTGACTTTCAGTATCATAGCGACTCAATATATTCTTCAAGATTGTCGATGTTCTCGTCGGTCAGTTCATCGAGTTCAGCGCCTGACTTAACCTCTTCCATCGCTGCCAAAGTCACAGCATTCGGTCTACGGTAGAGCGATTCGAGCAGAAAGACCTCTACCAAATTGTTCAAACTCCGATGCTGCTTTTGTGCCATAATCTTTATAGTTGTATTACACTTGTATTACTTTTGCGGTACAAAGGTAATACAATTCTATTAAACTTCCAAATATTTTTGGGACTTTGTGACAGTGACTTTGTGACATTAAGGTGTTTCGATATCTGCCGGGGTGGTTATAAGAATTCTATAATATTATAATATTATATAATTTATAATATACTATAGGTTTTTTCGGGCGCAGATTTGTGGAAGGTGCTTAACGTCACAAAGTCACAGTCACAAAGTCCACTTTTTCGCGCCGCCGTGTTCCTTTGGCCATGTGCGAAATCCGTTAACATATTTTTACACGACACAAGCCTCCGGATTTGGAAAACCGACGGAAAAGCCGTACCTTTGTACCTGCAAGCCAATCGTAAGGCGAGCACCGGTCGAATTACGAGAAACGAGGCCTCAACCGTAAGGAAACCGAACCGAGAGAA
>CACZVX010000115.1 GCA_902784755.1 uncultured Prevotellaceae bacterium | reverse complement strand
AGAAAGAGCTCTCAACCTCGCCATACTTCTTAGGTTCATCAAGCGATTGCAGACTGATGACAAACTCTCTGCTTTCTGTTGGAGGAACCAGTACTCCAAGATCATCATATATACGACTTGTAGCATCAGAGTCCCAAATGTCTCGCAGTTGAGTAATCTTAAGGATTGTACCATGAAGCACGGGCTTCTCTGCAATAAGATCTTTAAGAGCATCTGTAAGAGGAACATTGTTCAAACAATCCATATAAGTTTTGTCAGAAATCCCTTCCAACTCGGCTCCCACATTGTCAATAGTCTTGTTGGCACCTTCAAACTCATCCCAATTTACTACCCAATGATAGCCAACATAATTTGTAGGTTCTCCTTCTTCATTTGTATCAGTGTGAACCTTTGGATCAAAAAATGTATACATTTCGCAACGTTCACCAAGTTTGTCGAGTGCAAAGCGACCAATCCCTTTGGCACCAGCTTTAACTCGTCCGCCATGAGTAACGTAATTGTTAGATTTATTGTCGGTGCCAATCGTCATCCAATAGTTTTGAATGATATTACCCGTCATTCCTTCACCTGCATCAATGATATAAAGTGTTGAGTTTTGCTGAAGTTGTTTCTTTAATCGTCCTATTTGCTCGATATCAACATCTGTTTTCTCATAATAGTTCCCCTCTTTTTCCTGATAAATGGAATCAAGCAGGGATTGTTCTATGCCAAGAACAAGCAAGTGATTATAATCGTCCTTACTGAGCTGATTATGATACACTCCAAACCTATTATCAATCAGTATAATACAGAACCGACTATCTGCATCATATCCGTTCTTCACAAGCTCAATGATAGCACCTTTAGACGTAGCAACATTCTCTCGCCCAATAAGACGAGCAGTACGAGCTGAAACTTTAAATGGTATTCTTTTAGGCATAAATAAACATCAAAAGCGAGTTATTTCTCATAGATTATTTCAACATTCAACTCGGTGCAAATGTATACATTTTTATTTTATGTGACAATGTTTTTGTCCATTTTTTTAATTATAAGGCTGTAGTACAATAATAGACCGATTATTTCGTTATTGAGTCATGGAAAAGCAAAGACACACGGCGAAGAGCGTCATGGAACTGTTTAGGCAGTTGCCGGAAGGAGAGCGTGCCGAGCTCCTGAAGATGCTCGGAGAAGCCCAAGACGGCAATGAGGATTTGGAGACGATGCTGACGGAGAAGCGGTTCTCTGGCGGTCGGGTATGCCCGATATGCGGAGGTGTCCATGTTCAGCGCAACGGCAGGCGTGCCAACGGCAGCCAGAAGTTCGTCTGCAAGGACTGTGGCAAGACGTTCTCCATCAGGAAGAACACGATATTCAGCGGCACGCACAAGAGCGCGTCGGTGTGGAAGGAGTTCCTGCGGTGCATGTCGGAGGGCCTGTCGCTGGACAAGACGGCGGAGCGTTGCGGCATCACGCACGCGACGGCTTTCGTGTGGAGGCACAAGGTGCTGGACGCGATAGGCGATGCGCTGAAGGATACGGAACTGACGGGCATCGTGGAGGCCGACGAGGCTTTCCTGCCGGTCTCGTACAAGGGCGACAGGAAGGCGTTCGACGGCGGCGGATGCGGTCGCAAGCCGAGGAAGCGGGGCGGCTGCAACCACAAGCGCGGGCTGTCGGACGAGCTGGTCTGCCTGCCGTGCGCCGTCGACCGCAAGGGCAAGGCCATCGGCAGGGTGGCCAAGCTGGGCAAGTGCTCGGCTGCCGCCGTCAAGGCCGTCCTTGGAGGCCACGTGTCCGCCAAGGCCACGCTCTGCACGGACGGCGAGGCCTCGTACCGCAAGTTCTCGAAGGGCAACGGCAACGGGCTGGTGCAGATCAAGGGCGGGAAGGGCACGGTGAAGGGAATCTACCACATACAGCACCTCAACGCCTACCACTCCAGGCTGAAAGCCTTCCTCGCCTCGTTCAGGGGCGTGTCCACCAAGTACCTCAACAACTACCTGACCTGGAACAACGTAATGGGAGCCGCACGCAGCCTGGCGGAGAAGGCCACGGCACTGATGGACATTGCCGTTTCAGCCTTGTTCTCCGAGACCTCAGCCTCCATACCCGACAGGCCGCCTTTGCCAATTCTTGTGGAAAAACAGTCGAAAAATAAACTATAGCGAATTATAAAAGTGTACTGGCAAGTTGACATACTTTCTTCCTTTTTTATTTCGCATCAAGGTTCCATATTATATTGGTATAAATACAAAAACTGCTATTCTTATTACATTGCAGCCCACTAATAACTATAAAAACCAAACAAAATAATCAATTACGGAAAACTTTACGCATTCCTGCCAAGATAAAAGGACGGCTTGCCGTCCACTGTTTAATTTGGCTGATGTTTGGCATTAGTGGAAGTTCTGAGAACAGATGTGATTAATAGGAGTGTATTGTGCCTTCGGGTCACTATGCGCTTATGGATTGTGCTTCTCCACTATAATTCTTTCGAACCCTAAATATCGCCGATTATCTTCTGTTTTCACAACATAAAAATATCTATTTATATGCAAATTTCGTGAATTTTTCACGAAAATGCGAATTATATATTGATTTTTGGTTTTTGTTTTATATCTTTGCAGCCGAATTACTTTTTAAACAATGACAACTATGATACAGGAGTTTCAAGTTCAGAATTTCTATAGCATCAGGGAGCGGCAGTCCATCAGTTTTGTGCCGACCAATGACGACAATATGCGCGGGCAATATGTCCATGAAGTGGCAGATGGTGTCGGGCTGCTGAAGGTAGGCATCGTGTATGGTAGCAATGCCAGCGGTAAGACCACCTTGCTCCAAGCCCTGTCGTTCTTCCGCAGCGTCATGATCGACAAACCTGAATCGAAGATTGACAACATGGGATACTTCCCATTCCTGCTCGACAAACACAGCGAGGGGGAGCATTCGCACATGCAGATGACATTTTGGGTAAAAGGAGAAAAGTATATCCTACATCTTGAATTCGATAGTAAGCGGATTTACGAAGAGTCGCTGCTTGTATATACCAGCGCTCGCCCTGCCTCACTTTACAAACGTGTCTATCAACCAGAGTCCGACCACACGGAAGTGACCTTTGGCAACAACGCCGGAATAAAAAAAGCCGATCAGCGCGCTATCACGGGAAATACCACCAACAACTGTACGGTAATGGCCGCCTTCGGACAGTCGAACGCTCGTGCTTCAAAACTTAACGATGTGTTTGAGTTTTTCTATTCTGGCTTACATGCCGTTTTGAGCCCAAGGAATTCTTTGTCGTTCGATGTGAAAAGCGAACTCAGGAATGACAAGGATGGCAAGAAAAAGCGATTCCTGCTCCAATTGCTAAAGGCAAGCGACTTTAACATCGTTGACATGACACTTAACGAACTTGAAGAATCCATCACGCCCGAAATGGAAAAGGCTATCAGTAGTGCTCCGATATCCGAAGAGGCGAAGATAGAGATGCTCAAGCGCGGCACCATCAAGCATGATGACATTATATTCAGACACATAGGCGAGGATGGAGAATACGAGTTGCACGAGCAACTGGAATCTGCCGGAACGCATCGGTTCTTAGGAATGTCAATGGTGTTGTACTATGTATTGCACACAAACAGTTTTATTCCCATTGATGAGGTAGAGACGAGCATCCATTATGAGCTCCTTTCGTATTTCATCAAGCTGTTCCTTGCCAACAGCGAGGGCTCGTCACAGATACTGATGACCACCCACGACATCAACCTGCTGAACGAAGATTTCATCCGCAGAGATGTGGTGTGGTTCACGGACAAGAGCCAAGTGGGAGCCACCCAACTCAAACGGCTCTCATCGCTCGGCCTCCACAAGACCATGAACCCATACAACGCCTACAAACAGGGCAAGCTGGTGGATCTGCCTTTCCTCGGAAGTGTTTACCTTGAAACAGAATAATTGGATATGGCAGTAAAAAAGAGCATAGCAATCATAGGCGAAGGCGAAACTGAGTGGTGGTACTTTGAAACCCTCCGTGTCGCTTGTCGCTATAAGTTCAAGGTGGCCCCCGACTTCCCTCAACATTCCGACATTCCTCACATGGCGAAACTGGCGGAGGACTATGTGAAGCGCGAGACGGACTACGTGGTATGCCTTGTGGACATGGACCGTCTGCTCAGACTGCCCGCAGAAATGGCGACTTATCAGCAACTGAGAAAAAATAGCAGTCAAAATGTGATTTGGATTGAGACAAGCCCTTGTACAGAGTTTTGGTTCCTGCTTCACTTCCTGCCTCAACTTTCCACCAAGCATTATGCGTCTTACGAGGATGTGCTGCCAGATTTGCAGCGTTATATGCCAGGGTACGAAAAGACGGCACGTTACTTCAAGAAGAA
>CACZVX010000114.1:896-5425 GCA_902784755.1 uncultured Prevotellaceae bacterium | reverse complement strand
GCTGTGAGTTCTCGCCATTAGACGTGGGAGTGTCTTTTACAGGAACAGGCCTGGGCTTCGTCTGCTGAGCGATGATCTGCTCTGGTTTTGCAGGCTTTTCTTTGTGTAGCATCGTCAAGCCTACACCTACGATGACGAGCAGGCAAGCGGCAGCGGCCATCCATCGAAGGACTCTTGTCCTCCCCACCCTTGGGGAGGGGTTGGGGGTGAGTTCCCTCATAAAGTCGGCGGGCAACTTGGGTGTATCGGCATATTTGCGCCTTAATGCCTCGCGCAGGTCGGTATCCTTATATTTCTCGTTCATCTTCTTTCAGTTTCTTATAGAGTTTCCTTCGTATTCTGTACAGTCGTTTGGCCAGCGGTCCGGCCTCGATGCCAGTGATGTAGGCAATCTCCGCCAGCGGGAGGTCTTCGAAGTAGTAGAGCGTCAAGAGCATCCGTTCGTCGTCGGGCAGTTCGTCCATTATTTGTTCCAGTCGGCAGATGCGCTCTTCGCGTCCTGTTGAGAGTTCTGCTTCCAGTTGCTCGTCGCTGATATCCGTCTGCCAGACCGAAGAGTCTTCCATGGATATGATCCGTGGCCGTCGGCGTTTCTGGAAGTCGAGCGTCAGTCGGTAGGCGATGCGGCAGAGCCAGGTAGAGAGCGAGGCCTTGCGGGCATCGTAGCTGCCGATATGGCGGAAGGCGCGTAGGAAGGTGTCCTGCGTCAGTTCCTGGGCGTCCATCACGTCGGTCACCTGACGGACAATCATGGCGAAGACACGATCCGCATAGCGGCATACCATTTCGGTCTGTCCCTCATGATGTCCTTTGCAGACGGCTTCCACGATCTGCTTCTCTGTCAAAGCGCTTTTTTCTTTTCTCACTCTACTTGTTATACGAACAGTTCAGGGAAATATCCCGCATTTCCCTGAACTTTTTTTCGTAATCTTGTTTTTTACTATTATGGGGTCGTTTCCGTTTGTTGCTTCATCCCCCTCGATTATGTCAGTTTTACTGACATTTTGTATCTTTAACCACCTTTTTTAGTTGTTTACAATACTTGAATTTAGGCTGATTTACGAATTCGTGGAACATTGCCCATGTTCCACGAATTCATTATTTGCACCCTCAGACCTACAAATGCAAAAAACCTATCTGAACTGATGTGTGTCAATTTTTATCAGTTTTCTCTACGTTTTTAAGAATCTTCTCGGCATCCTGACGGAGCGTTTCTTCCAGTTTGCCGTTCTTTTCAAGATTGGAGAGGGTTTCCATTTCAGCAACAATGCCTGTCAGCTGGCGGTTGGCTTTGTAGTGTTCCAGGACGCGCTTCATGGCAGCGATATGCATTTCCGGGGAGAAATCCTTCTGCTGCTGCTCCAGGGCGTATTCCGTACAGCCGCAGAAGTAGGCCAGCAGCTGCCACTGATTCTGAAGGTAGTACATATTCTCGTCGGCAACCACGATATTGATGTCTGGCGAAGCCTGCGACCATCCCATCACGTAAGCAGCGGCATCCACCGACTTCTTGTCGTCGATTCTTCCGCTCAGGTAGGTCTTGGCGGCAGAGAGGGCATCGGCATTGTGCTCGCGACATTCTTCAGCGGAGGCAAACTGGGCATATTGAACGCCTTTCTCTTTTTCCTTGATTTTGGCGACCAACTGCTCCATCTGCTTTTCCAACTGGTTGGCTTTCTGCGTTTCGCCGGCTCCTTCGTAATATTGTTTCAGGTAGTTCAGTTCAGAAACATAAGGTTCAGAGGCCTCGCCAAACAGTTCCTTATAGAGGTCGAGACCGCGCAGTTCATACCGAATGGCATCCTGATGGAGATTGTTATAGTGACAGGCTTCTGCCATGTGGATGAGCATCATGGCCATGTCGAAATCGCGTTTGTGAAGCGGTTCGTAGATGTCGAGGGCTTTTCTGATTAGGGGGAGTGCGGCCTTGTAGTCTTCTTTCGTGTTCAGATAGAGGGCTTTGTTGTCCAGATAGAAGGCGTAGAGCGTGTCGTTGTCGCTTTTGTATTTGGCGTACAGGTTCATGGCCTTGTCGATACTGCTGATGGCCTTGTCGAGTTGCTGGTCTCTGAAGTAGGCCTTTGCCAGCAGGGCGGTTCGCTGGATATAGAGTGAATCCTGCTCGCCCTTTGCCTGCAGTCTGTCGGCAAGCCACTTGTTCATCAGTTCGATGCTCTTCTTGAAGTTCCCGTCTTTGAAAAGGGCTATGGCCATACTGTCCATTTTGGCTGCCTGCCTTTCACTCATCGTTTGTGCACTGACGGACAAGAAGCCAGTCAGGAGCATGATGATTCCAATTATAATCCTATTTTTCATCTGACATTTTTTTAATGTATGCAAAGGTAAGGAACAATTCGCATGGCTGCAAATTATTCCGGGAATATTTTGGGGTTTTACTGAAGTTTGAAGGTGACGGGTACGGTGTATTTCACGCGGACTGGATTACCGTTCTGTCGGCCAGCTATCCAGTGTGGCATGCTGCTCACCACACGGGTGGCCTCCTTGTCGAGGGAGGGATCTACTGATTTGGCAATCTTCACATCGGTAATGGAACCGTCTTTCTCAACCACGAACTGAACGATTACGCGGCCCTCAACACCGTTTTCTGCAGCTATGACAGGATACTTGATGTTTTGACTGAGCCACGACATCAGCGCACCCATACCGCCAGGGAAGGAGGGCATCTGCTCCACGAAATCGTGCACCTTGTTTTCTTCAGCGGGCTTGGGAGGTTCGGGTGCCGCAATCTGTTCCCTCAGTTGGAGTACCTCACCGCCAACTTCATCGTTGCCTTCAACGGTGAGGGCACCAATGGCCTTGTTGCTCTTCTCAATTTCGTCGAGTTTGATCTCGTCTTCTTCCTTCACCAAATTATCCTTCTTGATGACAGGGGCGGTGAACTTTACGGAAGACTTCACCCTTTCCACGGTTTTCTCGGGTTCCACTTTAATCTGCTCTTTCTTTTCCACCTTGGCTTCCTTCTTCTTATTCTCAAGGTTTGTGAGTTGAATCGCCTGAGTATTCTCCACTGTGCGATTGGCTTCTGCCATCCGATGGAGGGTTAGTCCGAGGTAGAGGAGTACAGCCGCAAGGGCTACAATAATGATGGACCAGATGTTTCGCTTGGAAGTGTCCTTGCGAAGCTGGTAGGCGCCGTAATCCTGATTGCGTCCTTCAAACACGAGGTTGGTCCATTCAGCGGATATCAAATCTAACTTTGCCATAGTCTTTACTTTTTATAAGTTCGTTATAAAGTGAAATTCTCTAGGACAAAATTAGAAAGCGAATGGCAAGGCTGCAAATATTTAAGCAATTATTTTCTGCGTGTGTTGCAAAGGCTGTTTCTTTGCAATATGTTAATAATCAGATATTTAAATTCGGATTTTGGAATATTTGCGCTACGAAATTGCAACAAAGTAATGGCTGTTATCACCTTAAAACCAGACTGCGAAGTGACCTTAAAACATTGCAAGTTGAGTAAATGCAAAACTTGGACGACGTATCATTCTGGATGGTTGGAAAACCTGATATTGACAGTTTGGGGGAGAATTTTTGTTAACAACGGATAATCGGGCAGATAATTATTATAAATTATGTTAAGTATTATATACTTTATGTCATGTTTGCTTTACATTTAGAAAAGAAAACACTACATTTGCAACCGTAATCGATTACAATCATGATGTATAACCATTAATTTGATTTGATTATGAAATTCGAGTATCTTTTCCCTGAAGTCTATAAGAAGATTGGATGGGTTATGTTTGTGGTCTTTTCAGTACTTTACGTACTGAGTTTTGCAGGGGTTCTCTCTAGTCTGTTCCCGTGTAAAGTATTCAGTTTGCTGCCCTTCACATTTCTTAGTGAAAATAGCTTTATTCAGCAGAATGATGGCTGGGAAGATGAAATCTGCATGGTTGGTTTAGTGCTCTCCTTGTTATTCATCTCGTTTGCCCGATTGAAAGAAGAAGACGAATACACCATTAACTTGCGAATGAAGTCGATGGCATGGGCCTTCAAAGTGTATGGCGTCATCGTGATTATCGCTACACTGACCATCTATGGCCTTGGGTGGTACTATGTCATGCTGGTTTTTGTGTATCTTGCTTTCTTGTTATTCATCGGCAAGTTCTACTATGAGTTACACAAATTCAGAAAGGAGGCCATCAATGAAGAATAGCATTCGGGTGGAACGTGCCATCCTCAGGATGACACAAGCGCAGTTGGCGGAGCGCATAGGTGTAAGCCGTCAGACTATTAATGCTATCGAAGCTGGAAAATACGTGCCTTCCACGGTGTTGGCACTCAAGATGTCGGCTATCTTCGATAAACCAGTAAATGAGTTTTTTCTGTTGGAGGAAAACGATTAGTCACTTCTTCCGGGCTTTCACTCTCGACTTGATAGAGCGGATGGCGGAAGGACTGACGCAGAGAATTTGGGCAATATCATCATCGGTCTTGCCCATGTCCTGTAATATTAAATAGGTGTAGAGACGGGCGGAAAGATGATCGAAACGGGTTGTCCATTC
>CACZVX010000114.1:0-825 GCA_902784755.1 uncultured Prevotellaceae bacterium | reverse complement strand
GAAGTGATCTTGTCGTTAAGGCGGTTGATTTCTTTGTCGTGGGCCTCACTCTCAGAGGACAACATTTCGATGCGCTGCTGGGCCTGCTCTATGGTCTGGGCATTGAGGTCGATGATGCTGTTGTACTGCTCTATGCGCCGGCGGTTGAAGTAAAGAATGGCCAACACCATAAGGATAACCAATAATAGAAGGCCAAAAAGATAGGCGAGCAATTGGTAATGACGGCGGTCGGAAGTCTGTTGCTCGTATTGATGCTGCAGTTCGGCAATCTTCTCCTGTTCATAAGTGTGGTGAAGCAGTTCTTTGGCCAGTGTGATGAACTGCCCCATTGTCTTTGCTTTCTCTTGGTCGTGAAGCAACTCAAAGTCGCGTTGCTGTGTGGTGGCATTCAGGATGCGCGCTACCAGATAGCGGGTCTCCTGACATTTCTGAAGTTCAAGTTTGTTATCGCTGGCCTCT
The DNA here is from genome assembly GCA_902784755.1 of uncultured Prevotellaceae bacterium. Classification (GTDB taxonomy): domain Bacteria; phylum Bacteroidota; class Bacteroidia; order Bacteroidales; family Bacteroidaceae; genus Prevotella. The sequence goes on along the minus strand of CACZVX010000114.1, from coordinate 366 downwards.
GCTGCCAACTCTCCCTCTTTCAGGATGAGCTCTGCCTCGGCATAGTGATTTCCCTCGCATAGCTGCATGGCTCTGTCATAATGGTTGCCGACAGGAAAAATGTTTCCCTGCGGTAACTCCTGACGGGTACAGCCTATGACGAGAAGTAGCAGGACTGCGGCAAAGATAATCCTCCTAGGCATAACTGAGTCAAAGATTAGTAGAGCAGTAGCAGGCCAGCCACCGCCGAATAGATAATCATGCGGATGGGATTGATTTTCATCCAATAGGTGCCGATGAAAGTAGCGGCAAAAAGGAACACGCTGATGCAGAACTGCCAGGGACTTTCGGCGAGAGAACTGAAGTTGTCCTTCGTCATCAGCATCA
>CACZVX010000113.1 GCA_902784755.1 uncultured Prevotellaceae bacterium | reverse complement strand
TGTGCATACCATCCCTCGCTGCGATAGATTTCAAAATCAGCAGGCGAGACATATATAAACCTCTCAGGCGTGAAGCATGAAGTATCGCATGCCACTCCAAGTGCCTTGCAATAGGCTCTTTGTGCTTCGGGCACGGTCATGCCAACGGGCAGTCGGAGGTCGATATGCAGCTTGCGACGGATGGAGTAATCCTTGTGCAGCATCAGCCCCTCCCATTCACCACCGGGCACGGTGTCGAGTGCCGATGACATCATGTTGGCTTTCTCCACCATATCGGGATCATCGATGTCGATGCACGTCTGCCAAGTGAACGACTCGGGCACAATGTGCTCACGGTCGCGATGGCTGTCACGATACCGGGTGTAGTGCGGGCATCGGAAGGGCAGCCAGCTTTTCAGTTTCCTTTGTTCCTCTTCGTCGGCTGTGCCGTTGATGCGCTGCTCCAACTGCTTCAGGCGTGGTGAACTGCTAATCTGATCGTAGTCTTGGAGCGGGCATTCTTTTACGAATGCCCTGGTTTGCTCCTTCATCTGACGGGGATTGAGTGCTATCAATCGGATAAGATTCATTTCCATATGGTTTCCTCCTTTCTTGTTTTAAAGTAAGACATAATTTCGTCGGCTTCCTCCTCGTAGAGGGCTTTGGTCAGTGCCAGCCCGTACTTCTTCGGGAACTTGAACGTGACATAGACGAACTCCTCATCCATACGGCGGCGACCATTATAGGGTCGAATCTGCGGACGGGTCATCTTCACGGCTCCGTGAGGGGTCTCGTAGAGGGTTTCCAACTTGGGACCGTTCTTGCCATCGTTGTAACGCTTCACTCTGGTGCGTCCGTCGGCATCCACCTCGATGCCTGCACGATACTTCACACGTTCACCGCCTGTCACCTCCTTGTCACTCTCCCACGGGCACGGCACTATCAGCAAGTTGCCGTTGGTCTGGAAGTTAATACTTGCGTCCATCTGGACTGCGTTCTGTAAAATCTGCTCTTGGAATTTTGTTGTGTTCATTGTTTTCTGAATTTTGGTAGAGCGAAGTGTCAGAAGGGTGGCCACCTTTCGTTTGTGATAGAAATCTCGCGAGACTCCGTTCACCTCAACTCAGAGTTAAACTTTAGTTGTTAGCGATAAAGAAACTTTGTGTAGAAGGGTTGGTTCGCTACTCCGTTGCCTCCTTTGTGCATTCGGCATCTGTTCATCAGCGCCAGTTGCTTACGGGCCTCAGTGGCCATCTTTGAACGATACTCGTCCTTAACAATCATTCTCTTGTACATCTTTCTTTTGTTTACCGCTCCTTAGGCGGGGTCTTAATTGGTTCGCTGGATGTGCTTTGTTCTGGGTCAGCATCCATAATCCCCGTCCTACCCCCAGTTTCTTCGGGAAAACGTTCGGGTAAACTTTCGGGAAGGGCGTACTTCACCCCTCCGAGCGAAGAAAAAAGAAAAGCGGAACCCCTTGTGTTTCAAAGAGATTCCGCTATATGCGAAAATTTTTCAAAAAAATCTGTGCTTTCCCGAAAGATTTCCCGAAGCCTTATCTATCGCTTATGCCAATGCATATCCTGCTGGTCAAACTGGTCATATTCCGAACGGAAATCCTCATCTTCCTCATAGTCACCATTGAGCAACCGCTGCGGGTCGGTCTTCATCTGTTTGATACACTCCTTAATCACCGGCATGGCCTTGTCGTTGGCAGCGTCGCCCTTATCCAGCCCCGTTAGCCACTGGCCATTCTTATCCTTGAAATGACCTTCGAGAATAGCCGACAGCGTAAAGCCTTGCGGCACCTCTATCAGCCCTGCTCCAACCATCTGCTTGAATAGCTCCACCAACGTACCCTTACCGTACTTGCCAAGCCACACCAGTTCGCAGTCCTCATCACGACTACCGGAGAACAGGGCTTTGAAATCTGCATCGTTGCCGTCAATCCACTGCTCTTTAGTCAGAGCCATATACAACAACAGCAGGTGCGGCTCAGTCACACTCCCTTTTCGTTTGAAGGTCATCGTCTCACGAGGCTTTTCGGGTTTCTCTGGCTTTTTCTTCGCCATTGGTTTTTTCGTTTCTTTTGAAATGCCGGTCTTCGTCTGCTGCTCTATCCACTCCATCGAAAGCATACCAATGGTCTGAATCTTCAGTTTGGGCAGCGACAATTCGGCAATCTCCCAAACCTCACAGACCACTTTCTCCACCTGATGACCGTAGATCTCCCAGAATTCAAAGGTATCGCCTTGTCCGATTCTCCTGATGGCATCCTCACGATGAACGCTGACATCTGTAGCTGCCGATGTCTGTAGTCGTTGCTGCTGACCAAGCCAGGCTTCATCCTGCCTGAGAGCGGAAAGCCACTCTGAGGCCGAGGCATAATCCCCACGATTACTGCTCATCATAGGGCCTCGTCCTCCTCGCGCCACCAACCATGCCCACATCGTTGGGCATGAGCCATCAGATAGCTGAACGACAATGAGTCGTCAGTCACCCAGCCTTCTGCAAGATACTCTGCTCGCACTTCACGCACTTTCTCAGCAAATTGATTCAGCACCTCAGTCGTAGTACGCCTTACAGATTCGGGCTGGTCGCTCCACGATGATGCATTATAATTATATTCTTTCAGCACCAGTCGCCCGCAAAGTTCCTTGTCCATGTAGTCATAAAGAGCCTGAGCAGCCGCCAGCACCCCCTTGTCGAACTGACGGGGCACAACACCGTATATCTCATCGTGCAGCATCACCAAGTCGGGTCTCAGTTTCAGCCTGCGTCCCCGCTGCCAATGACGCTCTATCTGCTGAATAGCGTCGATGATAGTCTTTACATATCCGCGAGGTGGTATCTTTGTTCTATCCGGGTCGCGTACCAGTTCGTGATACTCCATCGAGTAAAGCTCGGCTAACTCGTCTTGTGCCGGTTGATAATGACCGTATTCATACACACCGATGGCGAACTTCTTCATGATGTACGCCGTGTGCATCGCTATCCGTTCATACGCCGTTGTGGTGAGCCATTCCACCAGTTGCTTGTTCGACACCCACCAGTCATTCTTCACGCCGAAGGCCTCCGTCAGGTCGAATGTAAAGTGTAGGCTAAGGTCGTGACAGAGGCCTGCCACATTCAGTATCAGTCGCAGACGGGCCATTTCCTCGTCTGTCAGCGTCTGCTGTTCCTGTAGTGACGTCAGCGGATTGGGTTTCTCAGGTAACATTCTACCCTCATCAGCCGTCCAGAACTCGTCCGACAGCCACATTGCCATCGGCGACGATCCATGCTCTTCCGACAGCAATCGCTCCACCTGCAAGAGCTTGAAATTCCTTCGTTCGTCACCCTCTAACAGGCTAGCCCCTGTAAGGTCAACTCCCCTGAAGAAATCATCCTCAATCCGTGCCAGCATCTCTTTGGCTGTTTTTATCTGCTCCATAGTCTATTCTTTCAATTATATCTTGTCACATATCAATCTGCAAAGGTACAAAAATTCCAGCATATATTAGCAATTATTTCAGAAAAGATATAATTATTTTTTCCACATAATTATTATAATAATTCCTTCGGAAATCTTAACGCAGTTTTAACGAAAAAAGTTTGGAAGTTTGGAATCCTTTTAATACCTTTGCAAACAAAGTTAAATATCTAATTATCAATATATTACCTACAATATGATTACAAATTTTAATACAAACAAAGTTTATATTGCAAAAGGAATGACCTCGGAAAAATATGTAGATGCGACAGGGTGTCTTTTAGGTACGTTACATAACCAAAAGGTTCATTGGGACTTCTTACCCCAAACGACATCTCCGCTCCACATTTGGGCTCGTGACTATATGCCTGTGCAGGTTAGCAAAAATAAGTTTGTCCGTTTCAATTATAGTCCGGACTATCTGAAAGACAATCCCAAATACAAGCCAGATACATCTGCAATCCTTTCAGAGCTAAAAGTAAAAGTGATAGACTCTGACATTATTATTGATGGTGGCAATGTCATTAGTTGTGGTAATAAAGTCATCATGACTGACAAGATTTTCAGAGAGAATCCACACTACGACCACAATGGACTTATCGACACGCTGGGTCAACTTCTGGAAGCAGAAATAGTGCTGATACCTGAAGATTATTACGATGAATATGGTCATGCTGACGGGATGGTGCGTTATATGGGCGAAGGACGTGTATTGCTCAATAATTACTGCGACTTTGACAAGGCTCTACGGAAGAAGCTATTGGCTGCACTCAGTCCTCATTTTGACATCACAGAACTCCACTACGGCACTCATACCGACATGAGTTGGGCTTATCTCAATTTCCTGCACGTGGGCTATCATATCTTTATTCCAATGATGAACGAAAAATTAGGCGAAATGGCCTTCAGGCAGATTGCCGATGCTTTCCCTCAATGCAAATGTCATCCTGTATACCATTGTGAAAGCTTTGTTCGCGAGGGTGGAGCACTGAATTGCTCAACATGGAATATTCTTGTTGATTTGCCAGAGGAAGAAGAAAATAGTCATGAATTACCAAAAACAGTTTGATTATGTTTACAGC
>CACZVX010000112.1:4670-7413 GCA_902784755.1 uncultured Prevotellaceae bacterium | reverse complement strand
AATCCTCCGGGCTATGAATACTACCGCGAAGTGCCCAACTCTACAATTGGCTGGACTACTTGGTGGACCCGTGTCGGGTTTAGAGGCAATCTCGACGGATGTGGACATACCATCCGTGGACTCTATGTGGACAAATCTGGTAATGACGCTGGCCTTTTTGCCTGTATTGTGGGCGATAATGGTCGTAGCAATTGGATTAAGAATTTGAATATTGTCGATGCCAACGTAAAGGGCACTGACCACGTTGGCATTTTGGCGGGATATGGCTATTATGAGTTCACCATTGAAAATGTGGTGACCCAAGGCAAGGTTTCCGGTCGTAATGATGTTGGCGGCATCATCGGATACGGTGACGGTGAAGCTTTTGATTGGGAAGAAGTCTATATTGGAGTTGACCTCGTGAACTGTGCGTATCTTGGTGGCTCACAGGTATGCCCCATCTATGGCAATCTCAAAAGACCACCCACCAGAAGGCATCAACATCAGCATCAACTATTCTGACTGCTATTGGTATAACGGCGTTCCTTATTGCAAGCCCGGATCGAAGGTGGAATACACCGCGAGCGTCAATACGATCGGCTACGACCTTATCGGCACGTCGCTAAATGGTGAGAAGAATGGACTCAGTCATAGTTTCAAGGTTGCTGAAGGTACAGACTACTCCATCAACGTAGAGTACGAAGCGACGGGCATTACCGGCAGTGGCACCGAAGCCGACCCCTATATGCTGACAGCCGACAAGCAGTGGACCCGGCTCATCAATATGTACAACCAAGGGCGGACCTATGAAGCATACTTCAAGCTCGGTGCCGATATCAACATATCAGCCCCGATGCCGTTCTTCGAGGGCACCTTCGATGGCGACGGCCACACGATGAACGTCAATCTGACCGCCAACGATTCTCACTGCGCGCCATTCACTGAATCATGGTCTTCCACGTTCAAGAATCTGCACGTGGCGGGCACCATCACTACCGACAAGACATTCAGCGGGGGGCTTTTGGGTTGGATTAATCAGGTCAGCATCATCAACTGTCGCAGCAGCGTCAACATTCTCAGCAGCGTCAACGGCATCGGTGGTCACGGCGGCTTCGTTGGCAGCTTAGACGGAAAACATACTAGTGTCAGCTTCGACGGTTGCCTCTTCGACGGCAAGATACTTTCGGTGGGCGATGCAAACACCACCGGTTGTGGCGGCTTCGTGGGCGAAAAGAGCAACCGCGGCAATCTCACCATCACCAACTGCATCTACGCCCCTGCCGAACTGGCTGACGGCGAGAAGGAGGCGACCAACAACAGCGCCACGCTGGTACGCTACAACAATGGCTCTTCCGCCAGCATCAGCAACTGCGGCTACAGCCGTCCGTTAGGCATGGTTCAGGGTGTCAGCAGCGCCGACACCAAGTCTGAGGGTCTCGGTGAAGCCGTAGAAACCTATAGTGTCAGCGGCATCACGTCCTACGAGTTAGGCTTGGAGTATAACGGATGGTGGTACAAGAAGATTTTCGCTTTGGAACTCGCAGACAACGCCCCCAACAGCAGCCTGATCAGTGAGACTGCCGACCTATACAGCGGACATCCAGTAAATGCAACGATCCTGGGCCGCACGTTCTACATCGATAACAACTGGAACACCATCTGCCTGCCCTTCGACGTGACGCTGGCAGACTCGCCCCTCGGCGGCGCCGAAGCACGCACCCTGACCGGGGCTACGCTCAATGATGGCACGCTGACGCTGAACTTCAGCGAGCCCGTGGAGAAGCTCACCGCCGGCACACCTTATATTATTAAGTTGGATAAGAAGGCGATAAGCAGCATCTACATCATTTGGTCAACCGAAGACTGGGATGCCTTTGCCGACTCGGTGAACAAAGGTGTTGACTTCTCCGAAATGACTGTGAATCTGGGGGCTGACATCACCGTATCGACTACAGTGGGTACACAAGATCATCCTTTTAGTGGCACCTTCGACGGCAATGGCCACACCTTGACCTTCAACTCAACCACCAGCGATCGGTTCTGGGGACCGTTCTATTACGTCAGAGATGCCACCATCAAGAACCTGCACACCACGGGCACCGTCACCGCTAACCATGATTATGTTTCAGGACTTGTGGGTACCAACAAGGGACCAGTCACTATCAGCAACTGCCGCGTCAGCGTTGACTTCGTGGCTGACAAGGGTACTTACATTGGCGCTTTTATAGGTGCTCTTGCTGATTTCTTTGCAACCATCAGAAATAGCCGCTTCGACGGCAGTTTCACCAACAAATCCGGTATTCTGAATTGTGGAGGTTTTGTAGCAAACCCGCTTATAGACGTGACCCAATACTTTAACTGCCTGAACAAGCCTAAGAATGTAGAAGGTGACAACATCAATCTTTTCCCATTTGGCACATCGACTTTGGGAGCAGCAACTACGGACTGCTACACATCCACTGAGTTCCCTGTAAAAGCTGAACAGGGTACACCTATCGGTGATATGACCAATGAGCAGTTGGCTGCCGCCCTCGGCGACGGCTGGGAGGTGAAGGACGGCGAGGTACTACCCGTTAAGGAAGTAAGCTACGATGGTAACACCATCTTCGGTATTACTTTCAATGACGTGAACCTCACCGCCACGAATCCCATCAACATCACACCGGGACTTAATACTGGCACCGATGGCGACTGCAGCGTCACCTTCGTTGGCACTTACGACCCTGTGGAGATTGGCGAAGAGGGCGACAACACCAAGCTCTAC
>CACZVX010000112.1:0-4637 GCA_902784755.1 uncultured Prevotellaceae bacterium | reverse complement strand
CAATCCAAGCAACCAAGGTCGGATGTCAGACGATGCCTGGTACACGCTCGACGGCCGCAAGCTCGACGGCAAACCCACTCACCCCGGCATCTATATCCAAAACGGAAAGAAATATATGATTAAATAATAACCGCAGCCTTGTGCCGTAAAAGTATAATTATAAAAACATAGAATCCCTGCCAATCGGCAGGGATTTTTGATTATAGCCATTATACAGCAAAGGGCTCGCATCCCTGCGAACCCTGTATGCTAACTAACCTAAAACCAAATAACCAAAACAAATATGAAAAAACTACTATCGTATGAATCTTAATTCTGATGCAAAGATACGATGACTTTTAGCCGATTCCAAATAATCAAAAGGATTCTTATCTCACTTGTTACGACAACCCAATCAATTCGCGACAGAGTAGGGGTATGAAGCTTTTTCATGTCGTGAATATGTATTTTTAGCTTATAAGTTTGGCAGATTGGATAATTTGCGTTATCTTTGCACTCAATTTTTAAGGGTCGAAAACGAATCTCAATTGATAAATTCGTCTTGAATCACCCTTCATTCTATCGGTTATTTAAGAAAAGGTATGAAAAATAAAAGCCACCCGAAGGTGACTTTTAAATGGAGTAGTGTCGGTTCTGGCTTGCTCCCCTCGGCATTCACTTGGAATGTTTACCGGATAGTCAAACATACATTTGACGCTGCAAAGATACGAATAAGTGTGCAAACTACCAAATAAATCTCAATTTATTTTCAGTTTCGAGTGAAAATAACTCCGAACGAAGATTAAAGCCGATGTCTTCTCAAGTGCCATGAAGCAGGACTTTAAGAGCAAGAATCCCACTACCAGATGGAGTGATATTATTAAGTTGAAATAATTGTGCCAAAAATTTGCTTTTTATTTTTTATTTTCTTATCTTTGCAGTCGAATGACTGCGAAGCTGCTCACGCTCGGACATCGATGCAAGCATCATGTCTCTCGCTAAACCGCAGCATTGCAACCAAATATATATGTTTAAACTAAACAGTATTACTTATGAACAGACTTATGCAATGGGTGATGGCCGCCATCCTGATTTGCGGCGCAACGGTGTTCACATCGTGTACGAAGCAAGACAATCCCGTAAATCCTGCGGATAACCTCGCTGAAATGATTCTTGGGAAGTGGATTACTGCCGACGAGAATGGACAGCCCTTACCAACCAACGAGAAGAAGGTCTACACCTTTGTCTCTACCACAAAAGCCTATGTGAGTGCCTCATTAAACCAAAGAGAGGATGTCGGCGTCTGGTTGAACAATGTAGAAGCCGATGTCGTCATTAAAGGTAATGAAATGTCCCTCATCTATACGGCCGACGAGAGTGCGACGACGTTAGAGGAATTTATCGTCACCGACATTGATAACACTGAGTTAATCGCCAAACACAAGTTAACCGTGATAATTGATGGCAACGTCGTTGATAAAACAGAAAATGTTGTCCGCCTCACAAAAGTCAATCGCGACTACAGCGAGGCAATCCTTGGTACTTGGGAAGGCCATGTGACTAATAGTGAGGGTTCAGAATTTGACGATGGTGAGACACACCGTTGGGAGTACAAGGCTGATGGAACTTACGTTTATTATGTAAAGGATGGAGACGACTGGGTACCAAGTGCCAATGACCTGAATGAATATTTCGTAGATGGTATTTTGCTGGCTACCCGTTGGATTGACAACGACGTCGAAAACCGCGAATGGTGGGAGATTGTTTCCATCAAAAACGACGTAATGAAGTGGAAAGGCCTGCGTGCTAATGAAGATGGTACAACCTACACCGCCACCTTTGAAATGAAGAAAGTCGAATAATCTATAGCTGAAGATTTCAAGAATGACGGGGGCATGAAAATGCCCCCTTTTTGATGGGGGCTAAAAAAAGCGAGGCGTGCATCGCTGCAGGCCCCGCCAAACACCATAACTATTATACAAAAACCAAATTTATTTTATATTATAAAGAAATTAAATATTGCTCTTTCACTCTTTATGAAAACGATCCCCCTTGGTCTTACCGTCTGAGAAAGTAAGTATGTCACACAGCAATCAAATAAATGACGATCTTTCTGAAAACACTTTGCAGTTACTCTTGAATGCGCTGCCTAGTGACATTAAGCGTAACACCTATATTAACGATGCTGTGAGGGTGATTCAACAGAACACGCAACAAGGATGGGAATAATCTAAATACACTCCAAATATTTTTGCCATTTTCTTAATTTTTCGAGAAACAAAGAAAACAGCCCTGCCGCTAAAAACGGCAGGGCTGTCATTTAGAAGAATACTGGACCATAACCCATGCAGCTCGTGGTGGAGACTGCCGTGAGGAAGGCTGTGAGAGCGGCTACTACGACCTTCACCGCGATCTCAACTATGCGATTGCTCTTCATACGCTAATCCTCCTTCCGACTAAATGTCATCACCGTTCTCGCCGCCGCCGTTGTCGTCACCGCCACCGGTGTTGCCACCGCTCTGAGTACCGCCCTGGTTGGTGTTACCGCCATTCTGGTTCTCGCCGCCCTGATTCTCATTCTCAGGATCCTCGATGTCGCCCGCGTCGTCAGAAGTCACACGCTTCACCTCCTTACCGTTGCGGTCGATACAGGTGATCTGGATCGTGGTGTTCTTCAACTCATCCTTCAGATCCACGTCGGGAGTGAAGATGATACGACGGGTCTCGATGAGTCCGGTCTTCACGTCCTCCACCTTCTCCACTGCCTTCGAACGGAGTCCGAATCGCATGGTGCCGAGTCCGGGGAGTGCCACAGAGTGGCCTTCGGTAGCCCAGGCTTTGATCACCTCACCGGCTGCATCCCAGCAGGCCTGCATCACGCCACGGCTCACGCCACTGCGGAGGGCTGCCTCCTTGATGACCTTTGCCTGAGAGAGGCTGGTGTAGAGGTCGGGTTTCAACACATAGCGGTACTTGCCCGCAGATTCCTTGTCAAACTTCAGCAGTCGTTCTACTGCTTTTACTTTTAATGCCATAATTAATTAAAATTTTAAGGGTGTAAATGTTTTTCCTTTTCCTTAAAACTTGTTCCTTAGTCGATGTTTTGCGGTATCACCTAGGATTTTTTTCTGGTAGGCCTACAAAATTTTTTTCTTTGGCTTAACCGCAAATTTTTGTTGCCGATGTCTGTTTCTAACAACGATACAAAGGTACGAATTTTTGGTGAATTTACCAAATTTTTAAGCGACTTTTTTCACTCAAAATCGAATTTTTTTTTGAGTGAGTTTCCCACTTTCCCACTTTCCCACTTTTGACATTTGTATTTTCGATTTTACCAAAACGAAAATTTTAATATTATATATTATATATAATATATAATATTAAATATATATAGAGAGATATAATTTAATGATTACCCTTTAAGCTATTATCGGGCTCTCTTATAGTATAAAACCTAAATGTTGTCTTTTCCTGTAGGAGGTTGACTCCTTTTAGGCCTTCTAATTTAACAATTGCCTATCCATACGGATTTAGTTGACTTCCTTACCGAGGAATAGTTGACAGTTTTCCTGGATTGGTTGCCTTCTTTCCTAAGAACGTATACTTCGTACGGATATTGTTTACTCTTCATCTGTTTTTGTTTACTTTGTACTGAAATGGTTGACTACTCCCGGGCGCAGCCGACCTATGAAAAACACTCAGGGGGTGCCTTGCGGCAGGGGGCAGACAGCCCCCGAGAGCTCTCTCGCAGGCTTCCACATGACTCGCTGTGGACCTTGCTCCTGATGAGCCTCAGAGGGAGCCTTCATGCCGATACTGGAGTGCGGGCGAGTGTCGTTGTAGAAAGCGATGAAGCCGGATATGCGCTCCAGTGCGTCATGGTACGTTTTAAAGCGTTTCTCGCGATAGATCACCTCCGTCTTGAGGATTCCGTTCATACGCTCTGCAATGGCGTTGTCCGTGGGCTTGTAGTCTTCCGTCATGCTAATCTTGATGCCGTACTTTTTCAGTTCGTCCGTATAGGCATTGCAGCAGTACTGTACGCCTCTGTCAGAGTGATGGATAAGTCCTTTCAGCTCATCTGCCGTAGCCTGCGAGATGGCCATCCTGAGGGCCTCGAGCGTGTGCTCCGCCTCCAGCGTCTCGGACAGGCACCAGCCCACGATCTTGTGCGAATAGGCATCCGTTACCAGATGAAGGTAGCAGCAGTCGTCAACCAGGTCGATGTAGGTGATGTCGCTCACCCACAGCTGGTTAGGACGTGTGGGAACGAAGCCGCGGATGAGGTTCTTGTACCTGTGGTACCGGTGGTTCGAGTTCGTCGTGTGGCGAGGCTTGGGGCGCTTCTGCGTCAGCTGGAAGTCACGCAGTAGCTGCAGGAAAGCATCACGTCCGGGCACCCAGTCGCAAAGGAACATCCGCTTCGACATCAGCCACAGCTTGTAGTAGCCGATACCTGGATCCATCTGGCGGATCAGCTTCACTGCGTCCACGATGCGCATGACGCGGAAGAGGTACTCCTGGTCACGCTTCTGCTTCTTGTAATAGGCCTGTTTCGTTCGGTCAAGCAGCTCACAGCAATACGTTATAGGATAGCCCGTATTGCCGTTCAGGCGCTCTACTGCTTGACCCCAGCTTTTTTTCGCACCTTGATGCCC
>CACZVX010000111.1 GCA_902784755.1 uncultured Prevotellaceae bacterium | reverse complement strand
GGACAAGCAGATGAAAGGCATCCGTGTTTGGCGCAGCAGTCACAGCATGGATATTGTGGTTTTCCGTGAAGTGAGCAAACTACGAGTAATAGAAGATCCTAATCACACCTTGTGTATTGGTGATTACGGAACCGTGGAAGGCAACGATTATGAAATGCTGACCAGTAAGTTTTCATTGAGCGTTGACCGTGTATCAAAGAATGCAAAGAGTTGTTGGAACATTGCCCCGTCAGGTATGAAGGGCTTGGACGCCACCTTATATTATTTAAGCCATCTCGCCATAAGTGGCGGTATCATCAAATGTAAGTTTAGTGTATGAATAGTAATTTAGCCAGCCTGCTATTGTCAAGCGTAATGGACTGGGATTATGTGGGATTAAACTCCGAACGTCCTGAGCTCGAATTCATGGGCAGCATGAAATATGATGCATATGACCGCTTCATGCCTGGTACTCGCTTCATGAGCAGTTTGGTACAATGGCTGAACCAGTTTGATGAAGAGGATAGAGAAACTGCGCTCAATTTCGTGAAAAAGAAACTGGTGTTCATCTCTTCCACCCAGATGAACTATCTGGTGGACTTACTTTACGACTCCAAAATCCGTCCTATTCTGTTAAAGAAGGCTACGGAGAACGCCCAGATGCCTTCCTATATGTTGTGTAATCAAAAGGTTCAGAAGCAGTTTGACATTGAGAAGCGTTCGTCATTAGTTGTTGGACTCAGCGACGGTGCTCATACCGACATCCTGCGCCGCAGTGCTGGTTTTAGCAATGAGCAGGTGCTCACCAACTATTATCCCGATGAAAAAAAACTCAAAGATATGCTTTTGGATTTGAGAGAAGACAAAAAGCTGAAGGGAGTTGAAAGAACTTATTTCCGCAACATATTTTTGATTGACGATTTCACGGCCAGTGGTAAGAGTTTTGTGCGCTATGATGAAAATGCGAAGAAGTTCAAAGGAAAACTATCTAAGATCATCGACCAGCTTTGTGCTAGAAACATAGAACGTACAGATGAAGAAATAGCTGCCGGGCAAAAGGAAGAACTACACTTGAGTTATCTGCTGGATGCCAACCAACCTGAAATTCATATTGACATACTGTTCTGCATGGCTACAGATAAGGCTGTGAAGAACATTAGTAAGGGGCTTGATGACTTTTTAGATAAACAGGGTTATAACAAGGTGAAGTATCACATCCACGTTGTGCAGAAGTTGGATGAATCTTTAAGTACAGATATTACCGGTGACCCTGAACTGATGAAAGTGTTGGAGAACCCAAAGTATCTACATCAAAACTTGAAAGATGATACAGCCTACAAGGTGGGCAGTGTCAACAAACCTTACTTAGGCTTCGATGAGTGTGCGCTGCCCGTGGTGCTGTCTCACAACACGCCTAACAATTCACTGCCCATCCTGTGGCAGGATACCGACAATGACCAGGAGTTTAAAGGACTGTTCCCCCGTATTAGCCGTCATTAATTGACTCAGTATGAATTACAAGAACCCATTTGCCATACGAGCCTCTGAAAGGATTGAGACCGACGAGCGGTTCCTTGAACTGTTTTCCGTAGAGCCTTTGTCATATCTGGAGGATAACCATGCGAATGATTCGCTATGGGGTACGCTGACATATATTCTGAGTTCACCGGGGGCGGGTAAGACCACCCTGTTACGACTCTTCTCGCCCTCAGTTCTGCAACGTGTTACGGCCAAGAGCCATAATATCATTTTTAAGAAATTGGTAAAACTTGGCGTAAAGGATAATAATGGTCTGATTCAGAAGTGCGGCGTCTATCTCCTGATGGGGCGCGACTATGAGTTCCTTGAAGACGATGAGTTGTTTGGCCGCAGAGAGCAGCGGCGCTATTTCCTCTCATTGCTCAATGCACGTATTGTGCTGGCAACCCTCAAGACTTGCATGACGCTAGCGAGTATCAAATATACTTCCCTCCAAGATATTGTCTATACCCCCGAAGATCCAATACACCAGTTCGGGGAGCTGAGGGAAAGCTATACGGGCAAAGATTTGCTCGATTGGGCGACCAAGCAGGAGCGGAAGGTCTGTGAGTTCCTGGATACTTTTGTGGTGCCTGCTGATGGTATTGATGGCAACGATGAACTGTTTGCCTTGAATGCCATGAAAGCTGAATGGTTCAGCTATAAGGGTGAGCCTCTGTGCGGTGAATTTATCTTCCAGATAGACGATGCCCATAAGCTTACTGAACTCCAGAAGCGCATCATCCGTGGTGAGGTAGCTGAGCGTCGCATCCATGCTACTTTGTGGGTTGCGGAGCGTCTGGAAACCTTGAGTACCGAGGATATCCTGAGTGACAATAACGTTCAGGGCCGCGATTATCAAGTCATCAAGCTGGAGATGCTTTCCCAGCGTCTTTTCAATCAGATGGCCAAGGGCGTGGCATCCATGCGTTCCAAGGTGTCTTACGATGGGGTGGATCTTTTCACTTATCTGTCTGAGATATCCACAGAAAACTATAATGCGGTTTATAACGAAGCCAGTAAGAGATATTTTGCCCTGCTAGAAAAGTTGGCAAGCTATCCCAATTATGAGACATGTCTAAAAGCTATCAGTCAGGAAGACCCATATGACCGGGCCAAGCACAGCCGGGCCATACTGATTTACGCTTCCCGTGAGGATAATGCTCCCCGTCTGTTTGAATATGACTATCAGGAAATCATGGGCATTCTGAGCAAGGACTATAACGACTATGCAGAAGAGTTGCTGCCAGGTGAAATTAGTAAGTTGCCACAGTATTACGGACAGCAGACCCTGATTGACCTGGCTTCCGGTAATATTGAGCAATTCCTGAGCATAGCCTCCAAAATGTATGAAATGCTACTCTCCAAGAAGATCATGGATACTGCCCGTTATGACCTTACACCTGAAGACCAGAACAAAATTGTGGACGAATACTGCAAAAGTCGTTTGGAGGACATCAAGCAACTGCAACGTGGAAACAAAATCTACGCCTTCCTGATGCATCTGATTGAATATTGCCGTGAGCAGACCTTCAGCCCCACCTATTCTTACCGCACGGTAAGTGGTTTTGCCGTGAAGGAAGAGAACACTGGCCAGTATGGTCAGGATGGCTTCTGGTTCCAAGACAAGACCAATGAAGAGTTGGCAACTTTACTGAAAGACTGTATGGCCAATAACTTGCTTTATAAAGTACCCCGTACACAAGGTAAGAAAGATCAGAATTGGGCTGTATTTTACTTGAACGAATGGTTGTGCGCCTATGCACACCTGCCCCTGCGTCGTGGCGGTTGGCGTAAACTGTCATTGTACCGCCTGAATCAATGGGCACATTCTGCAAAATAAGAGACACTGCGATGAAGTATAGATGGGAATCATACGTTAAATACCACGGAAAGGATGAGTTGGTAAAATTCTGCAAGGAGTTTTACGGTGACAATCCTAAAGAGAAGGTATTGTTCCTATTGGGCAAGGGCTTTGACCCCCGTATGAACAATACGCTGGCTCTGTTACTTGAAAACGTGAAAGGGTTACAGTTGGATTGCCTCACCTTCGATTTCCCCGACAGTGGCAACCATGCTCAGAACCGCAAACTCTATAAGGACAACATTAAGGAGCTGGAAGCCCTCCAGAAGAAATATGGATTCTCGCTTTTTGAGATTCCGATTGACACCACCCAAAGTTGGGAGAAGCGCATTGCCATGATGAGTCGTCAGGTGTCTGAGCGTGATCTGACCCCGTATCGTGATGTGATTTTGGATGTGAGTTCGCTGCCCCGAGCCTTCTATTTCAACATTGCCAAGGCCTTGTTCAACAAGATGAAGGATGAAAAGGCCAAGAACCTGTTCATCACTGTGTCTGAGAATGTGGAGATTGACAAAGGCATTGAGACCAATGTAGCTACTGACAACGTGGAAGCTTTGCCTGGTTTTAAGTCTATGTTGAGTGTTGAGGCTATTCTTGACAGAATCTGCATTCTGATAGCCTTGATTGGGGAACGTCATGTGAAATTGTTGAGAGGTATTTATGATACCTTCAAACCCTCGGATATGTTCCCGGTTTTGCCGTTCCCATCCAATAATAGTCCACGTAGAGCGGATGACCTGATGCAGGAATACCACCAGTTCTTTGAGGAGAAATTGTTTCACGATCCATTGAGTATTACCTACGCTGATGAGCAGAACCCCTTTGAACTCTACCGTATTGTATCTCAGATGATACGTGAGCACAAGAAAACTTTAAAGCCCATCAGTGAGAACGTCTGTTTTGGTATCGCCCTGCTCACAAGCAAGCTCCTGTCGTTGGGCGGTTTGTTAATTGGCTTAGAGTTCAACGACTGTGTCGCCATCTATAATGTCAGTTCCCGTGATTACACCATAGAGGATGCGAATGCCTTAAAGGAACTCAATAAGTCAAGTGAGCCTTTTCTACTTTGGATTACTGGGGAAGCGTACAATGAGAATTGATGCTGGTCAATAAAATTAGTCAATACGCAATAATTGAAAAAGAAAAACGTTAATAGTTTGCGCAGTTAGACAAAAAATGTCTATCTTTGCAAACAAAATAACAAGCACGAGATAATGGCGAGCATAGCAAGCTGGATATATGATAAGCCGCTTAGAGGCAATTACACCTTCACACACGATGAGGTGGCGCAGGCATTCCCTGGCATGAGTGCCGGCAGCATTGCACGGGCACTGACCAGGGAGGTGAGCAAGGGACGGATTATGTCGCCCCTACGCGGCTTCTACGTCATAGTGCCGGATGAGTATGTGC
>CACZVX010000110.1:5294-8010 GCA_902784755.1 uncultured Prevotellaceae bacterium | reverse complement strand
GCACGATGCATCGCCAGAATCGAAGCGTTGAGAATATTGATCTTATCGATTTCTTCAGGTGTGACGATACCCACAGCCCAGGCCAAGGCATCACGCTCAATAATCTCCCGCAGCGCATGACGCTTCTTGTCAGTAAGCTGTTTGGAGTCGTTCAATTCCTCATTCTGATAATCTTCCGGGAAAATCACGGCAGCGGCATATACACTGCCTGCCAGACATCCACGTCCAGCTTCGTCGCAACCGGCTTCTATTTTACCTTCATAATAGTGACTCTTTAACATATATAAAT
The DNA here is from genome assembly GCA_902784755.1 of uncultured Prevotellaceae bacterium. GTDB lineage: Bacteria > Bacteroidota > Bacteroidia > Bacteroidales > Bacteroidaceae > Prevotella. The sequence continues at coordinate 7,721 of CACZVX010000110.1, read as the reverse complement.
ATTTAAATGGTCAATTAGGCAATATTTAACTTTCATTTACGAAAATAGTTCTCACCATGAACATATTGTGCACAAAGATACGATAATTTTGCCACAGAAACAAGAACCTGACGAAAAAGATTCAAGATTCAGGTTTCAAGTTTCAAATTATAATAGTTATCGTTAAGGTTATCGTTATCGTTAAAAAATTATGGAAAAGCAAATAACAATGCAGAGCACTTGGATGCTCATGGAGAATGTAAAAAAAGTGGCTAACCGCCCAGTGGAGTGGCTCCGCCAATACTATTCGTCAGTTTTGGAGCGCGACATCAACATGCGTCAGACATGGAGCCTCATCGAGGTTCAGGTTGCCTTCTTCGCCGGCATCATGCCCGCCAACTACAGTCTGCTGCTGCGTGCAGCATTCTGCGCATGGTTCCTCATGGCCTTGAAGCGGTGCCGTGGCTTGTTTTAAACAGAGGGCCAGAAGTTTTTTATAATGACATAAAAAGAGACATAAGTTCGTCCCTTATGTCTCTTTTATTCTTATGTCTTAAAACATCTGACTGACGCGACGGATTCCTGCAACCAGTGCATCCACCTCTTCCTTCGTATTATACAAAGCGAAAGAAGCACGCACGGTGCCAAGGATACCCAAACGGTCCATTAGCGGCTGGGCACAATGATGGCCAGTACGAACGGCAATACCTAAACGGTCAAGGAGCGTGCCCATGTCCATGTGGTGGATTAACCCACCCTTGATCCCTCCCGAAGGGAGGGAAGTAAATACATTAAAAGAAATGACGGCATCGTGAGGTAATTCCTCCCCGCCTTCAAAGGGAGACGTAAGGGGGTGGGTCTGTCCATAGATCATCATCCCCTCAATCTTTCCCAACTCTTCCAAAGCGTAGCGCGTCAGTTCCTGTTCGTATGCCATGACGTTCCCCATGCCTAATTCGTTCAGGTAATCAATGGCACGAGCCAGTCCCGTTGTTGCTACATAGTCGGGCGTTCCTGCCTCAAATTTCAAGGGTGGCTTTTCAAAGGTTGTCTTCTCAAAGGTTACCGTGGCAATCATCTCTCCTCCACCCTGATACGGAGGCAGTTTTTCCAGCCATTCTTCTTTGCCATAGAGTACACCCACACCTGTGGGGCCGTACATCTTATGTCCGGAGAAAGCGAAGAAATCACAATCCATATCCTGCACATCAATCTTCAGATGGGGTGCACTCTGCGCACCATCCACCAGGAAGGGAACACCATGGGCATGAGCCGTGGCTATCATTTCCTTCACCGGATTCACCGTACCCAGCACATTACTCACCTGTGTACAGCTCACCAGTTTCGTACGTTCATTAAACAGCTTCTCGTATTCATCGAGTTTCAGGATACCCTCATCCGTCATCGGAATCACCCGCAGAACAATTCCCCTTTTCTCAGCCTGCAATTGCCAGGGCACAATGTTTGAGTGATGTTCCATGCACGAAATAATCACCTCGTCACCCGCCTTCATCTGCGACTCACAGAAGGTCTGGGCCACCAGATTGATACTTTCCGTGGTACCACGGGTAAATACGATTTCCTCCACTTTAGCCGCATGGATAAACTGACGCACTTTCTCACGGGCCTCCTCATGCAAATCGGTGGCCCTTTGCGACAAGAAATGGACACCACGGTGCACATTGGCATTCACATTATAATATTCGTCAACCAACGCCTCTACCACCTGCCGCGGTTTCTGTGTCGTTGCCCCATTATCGAGATAAATGAGCGGTTTGCCGTAAACTTCTCTCGAAAGAATCGGGAAATCTTCCCGTACCTTATTTATATCGTACATCTTATTATATGAATTATGCAAATTAAATTATGCAAACCGAATAATGCAACTCGCATAATATTCGTTTACTTACATAATCTGCATCCCGCACACTTGCTGAGTTGCCCACGGAAACGCTGCTCCACAAGATAGTGAAGACGGTCACGGAGCGGAATCAATTCCATCTTGTCGATGACCTCGTTGATAAAGGCAAACTCCAGCAGTAGCTTGGCTTCCTTGATGGAAATACCACGCTGCTGCATATAAAACAGGGCCTGATCGTTTAACTGCCCCACGGTACTGCCATGAGCACATTTCACATCGTCGGCATAGATTTCGAGCATCGGCTGCGTGTACATCCGAGCTGTCTTCGAAGCACAGAGATTCTGATTGGTCTCCTGTGAGGAAGTCTTCTGCGCATCATGCTCCACGAGCACTTTACCGGCAAAAGCACCTACGGCCTGATCATCGAGTACATATTTATAAAGTTCCGTCGAGGTACAGTGCCCCACCTTGTGGTCAATCAGCGTGTTGTTATCAACATGCTGTTTTTTATCAGCTATCACGCAGCCGGAAAGGCTACATTCAGCTCCTTCTCCATTGAAGACGAAATCTGTCTTGTTGCGGGTAAT
>CACZVX010000110.1:0-5265 GCA_902784755.1 uncultured Prevotellaceae bacterium | reverse complement strand
TCGATATAGACATTACTCACGCGGACATTCTTGGCATGGGTTTCTTCCATGCAGTAGAATTCCAGATGGGCATTGTCGTTGACAAAAGCCTCCACCACCTGGGTAGTCAGGAAATGACAGTCATCAGCAGCATGGTCGCAGAAGAGCATCTTCAAAGAAGCTCCTTCATCAACAACTATCAACACACGGCGATTGACCATCAATCCACCTTCATTGGTTCTGGAAGAACCAGAAGTCTGACTACCGGCAAAGGGCGACTTTAAAATATTAATCACCTGAATGCAACGCTCTACCTGCACACCGCGCGGTACATAGACAAACAAACCATCCTGCGCCAACATGGTATTCAAGGCTGTGATACCGTCCTCACTGGTTTTCGCAATCTTTCCGTAATATTTGGCTACCAGTTCTGGCTTTTCGGCAGCTACTTTAGAAAGACTCTCGATGATTACGCCTTCAGGGAGAGATGGTCTTAAATGTATTCTCTCTCCTCTCTCCTCTTTCTTCTCTCCTCTATAGAAAGAATCGTTCACCACAAAATAGAGACTTGTACTCAGATTAGGCACATCACAGCGGAAAGCCTCGTAGGGATCTACAGGAATAGGAAAACGGTTCAGGTTCAGTCCATAGTCAGGAGCGAAGAGGGGCGCAATATCCGTATATTTATAGCGTTCCACCTTCTTGGAGGGGAAACCCAGCCGCTGGAAATCTGCAAAAGCCTCATCACGCACGGCGTTCATCACGTCGGCCGACTGGGATTTAATCAGATTCCCTGCCTCTTGGTATAATTCGATATACTGAAGACTCTCCCCCTGCCCCTCCCTGTGAGGGAGGGGAGTAGTATCTTTCCTTTGCTGTTTATTATCTTTTTCCATTGAAATATCATTCTATTCCCCTCCCTCACAGGGAGGGGTTAGGGGAGAGTCCTTCTCTTGCTGTTTTTTATCTTTATCCATTGATATCATTCTATTCCCCTCCCTCACAGGGAGGGGTCAGGGGAGAGTCTTTCTCTTATTTCATCTAAGACGGATTCTATATCATTCATAACTTCCTCATTGCTAAAGCGTATCACGTGATAACCCATTCGCTCCAATTCTTCTTCACGTAGTTCGTCGCTTTCCTGCTGTCGTGGTTCGGAATGATATCCACCATCTACCTCAACAACCAACCCTTCATGACGAGACACAAAATCAACAATATAATCACCTATTACATGCTGACGCAGGAACTTCACCCCTGAGACACCTCTTCTCAAATAGTTCCACAAGACATCTTCTGCTAATGTGGCGTTCTTACGATTCTCTCGTGCATAACCTTTCAGTAGCCCATATCTGTCAGGCGAAGCAGTCTTGTACCCCATCACAAAGTCATTCTATTCCCCTCCCTCACAGGGAGGGGTCAGGGGAGAGTCTTTTAACCAGTCATAGCCATGTTCCTGAATCTGTTTGGCCAGTTCCGGCCCCGCCGTTTTCACAATACGACCTTTATACAGTACATGGACATACTGCGGACGAATCATTTCCAACAGGCGGTCATAATGGGTAATCACGATGCAAGATTTCTGAGGCGTCATCAATTTGTTCACTCCTTCAGCCACAATACGCATGGCATCCACATCCAAACCCGAATCAGTCTCGTCAAGAATAGCCAACTTCGGTTCGAGCATAGCCATCTGGAAAATCTCATTGCGTTTTTTCTCACCACCAGAAAAGCCTTCGTTCACACTGCGGTTGGAGAGTTTTGAATCCAGTTCCACCACCTTTCGCTTCTCACGCATCATCTTCAGGAAATCAGCAGCTTTCAGGGGTTCTTTTCCTTCATACTCGCGCTTTGCATTGATGGCTGCCTTCATGAAATTGGTCATCGACACACCTGGAATCTCCACAGGATACTGGAACGAGAGGAACATACCTTCATGAGCACGGTCTTCTGGCTTCATCTCCAACAGATTCTTACCGTTGAACCATGCTTCACCTTCGGTTACCTCATAGAGTGGATTACCTACGAGAACAGCACTCAATGTTGATTTTCCGGAACCGTTAGGTCCCATGATAGCATGCGTCTCCCCGTCTTTCACGGTAAGATTGATACCGCGCAATATCTCTTTATCGCCAATACTGGCATGCAGATTTCTTACTTCTAACATATCGTTTTCTTATTTGGGTACAAAGGTACGAATAAGTGAGCACAAAACAAATAAAAAACTTGTTTTTAATTTGCTTTGTCGAGCGCAAGTACCTTCGAACCTATGTTCAAAGGTACGAATAAGTGAGCACAAAACAAATAAAAACTTGTTTTTTAATTTGCTTTGTCGAGCGCAAGTACCTTCGAACGTATGTTCAAAGGTACGATTAAGTGAGGGAAATACAAAATTTTTTTTTGCTTTTCCGAACGTGAGGATCTTCGAACGTATGTTCAAAGGTACGATTAAGTGAGGGAAAAAAATTTTTTTTTGCTTTTCAGAACGTGAGGGAAAAAACAAGTTTAATTGTTTTCAAGAAGCCGACGCAGGAATGCTCAGTGCATGTCGGTTAAGGAAAATATAGGTGGTATATAAGGCGATATAGTCACGGCTCATATACCAGATGCCTTCATAGTCACCAGCCTTGCCCCAGGAGTTTTTCACCAGATAGTAATCACGCCCCTCCGCATCCTTGGCCTTGCCATAGATAAGCATCACATGGTCGTAAGTGGCGTCCCAACCGTCAAAAAGCTGCTGACGCTGCTGTTGGGTAACTTCCAGATGGAGAGAATCCTCCAATTCGGCCGTTCCTGTTCGGGAAAAGCCATTGCCGCTGACGTCTCCTCCCCACGCTACATTGTAGCCTTTGTCGAGGGCATCATCGATGGTTTTCATCATTTCATCAAGTGGCAGGTTATAGCTCAAACCCGGACGCCACTTGTAAGGTGCCTCAATAGTGAACCATGAATAAAAAGGATGATGGGTGAAAGAAGTCAACGACACATAATCGTCGAGATTCAGTCCCAGACTTTGGGCAAACGACTGTGGCGTATAGCTACGGCCTTCGTAAGTAAATGTTTCCGGTTTCTTGCCAATATAGGCATCCAAAATACTCTCCAGTCCCACTTTCCACTGTGGACTCAACTTTTTAGCACTGCTTTTGGCAACTGCTTCCACATAAGGTTCCAGTACGGCAAAAAACTCATTGAAGTTGGCAAGCGTATCGCCCACAAGTGTTCCGGGCTTGGTCATTGCTTCCTCAGGACAAATGCCGTGGCGCCGAATCACGCTGATCACATCGTCACAGGAACCGCCTTGCGAAAAACGGCTGTCGCCATGCATGCGGACATGATACTCCGCACAGTCCACATAGTCGTTATGCGCTACGAACATCTCACAGAGATCGTAAGTCTTTCCTGTCTTACGGAGAATCTCACTCTCCAGAAAACCGATGGTGGCATAATCCCAGCACGTACCCGAACGGTTCTGGTTCTTCACTGAGGTAATAGGATTGGCCTTCACAATCGTAAAGACCTTCTTCGCCGGGGCTTTTTGCGCAATGGCTGCCAGTGTGAAAACCGACATAACCAAAAGTGTGAGTATTTTCTTCATAAGACAAAAGACAGAGGTTCTAAAAACAAATTTACCCCACCGTTCCCTCCAGCGTGACGCTGAGTAATTTGCGGGCTTCCACCGCAAACTCCATGGGGAGTTTATCGAGCACTTCCTTGGAATAACCGTTCACTATCAGCCCCACAGCTTCCTCGGTAGGAATACCGCGCTGATTGCAGTAGAAGAGCTGGTCTTCACTAATTTTGGAAGTCGTGGCCTCATGTTCGAAGATAGCCGTGTCGTTATGAGCATCCATATAGGGGAAGGTATGCGCACCGCAGTCACTGCCCAGCAACAGAGAGTCACACGAAGAATAGTTGCGGGCATTGTCGGCATTACTCGTAGCACGCACCAGTCCACGATAGGAGTTTTGGGAATGTCCGGCAGAAATACCTTTTGAGATAATCGTGCTCCGGGTATTCTTGCCGATGTGAATCATCTTCGTGCCGGTGTCAGCCTCCTGATAGTTGTTGGTGACAGCTACGGAATAGAACTCAGCCTGTGAATTATCGCCCTTCAGCACACACGAGGGATATTTCCACGTAATGGCACTTCCCGTCTCCACCTGTGTCCAGGAGAGTTTGGAGTTTTCACCGCGACACTCGCCACGTTTGGTGACCAGATTCAGCACACCGCCTTTTCCTTCTTCGTCACCAGGATACCAGTTCTGCACGGTGGAGTATTTCACCTCTGCATTCTTGTTCACAATGATTTCCACAATGGCTGCATGCAACTGGTTCTCATCACGCATCGGCGCCGTGCATCCTTCCAGATAGCTCACGTAGGCATCATCATCGGCAATGATGAGCGTACGTTCAAACTGTCCCGTGTTGCGGGCATTGATACGGAAATATGAACTCAGTTCCATCGGACAGCGCACACCCTTGGGGATATAAACGAACGAACCATCGGAGAAAACGGCCGAATTCAACGCTGCATAGAAGTTATCACGATAGGGAACAACCGTGCCCAGATATTGACGGACCAAGTCGGGATGTAACTTGATGGCCTCACCGATACTCATAAAGATGATGCCCATCTCGCGGAGCTTATCCTTGTAGGTGGTCTTCACAGAGACGGAATCCATAATGGCATCTACGGCCACACCACTCAATGCCAGACGCTCCTCCAAGGGAATACCCAGCTTGTCAAAGGTCTTCATCAGTTCGGGATACCACTCAATGCCAGACGCTCCTCCAAGGGAATACCCAGCTTGTCAAAGGTCTTCATCAGTTCGGGATCAATATCATCAACAGTAGCCTCTCTCCCCTCCTCTCTCCTCTTTTTGGCAAGCGGATCCGCATAATAGGAGATCTCCTGATAGTCAATCTCAGGCAGATGCACATGTCCCCAGGACGGTTGTGTGAGCGTCTGCCAATAGCGGAAAGCCTTCAGACGGAACTCCAGCATCCACTCGGGTTCACCCTTCTTCTCGGAGATCAGGCGTACCACATCTTCATTAAGTCCCTTTTCAATAATATCTGTATGCACATCGGTAGTAAAGCCAAACTCGTATTTCTGTTCGGCTATGCTGCGCACATACTCGTTAGAATTTTTGTTTTCCATTGTTATTTATAACTGATGGCGAGCAGCGTCAGGTCGTCGCTTTGCTCAGCATCATCGACAAAATGGTTGACTGCCGCCTTCATCTCACCGACGACAACAGAAGGCTCTAAGGTATCCTTAGCTAC
>CACZVX010000109.1 GCA_902784755.1 uncultured Prevotellaceae bacterium | reverse complement strand
ACTTTCTACCTATAAGTAGGAATAAAACCGAAATGTTACATCAAAAAAGAAAAAAAATGATAGGCAAAAACAAAAAAAGGTTGGAAAGCATTGCTGACTTTCCAACCACTTATGCACAAGTATATATAAAAAACTATTTCACACCCATTTCCAACAATTCTGCTGCAATCTCCGGACTTACAATCCGCATCAGACTATCATCCTCTCGACCTCTCGACAGTATATTCATGCTGCCGTACCAGACAAGAGACAGGTCGATGACGGCATAACGTTCGTGACAATGGCTCTGTGTTTTCACACATATTCCAGCTGATGTAAGTCGTTTCAATAGTTCTGCATGATGCTCCCGACCGTCCTCAGGGTACGCTTCTGGACTCAAAGAAAGGACTGTGATAGTAATGCCCTTTCTCTGTAACATCTCAGACTGACTAACAAGCCATTCAACCTTACGTGAACTCAGAAAAGGACTGGAGATAACAATGCTCTTAGATGCAGAAAAGACATCCTTCTCAAACACCTCCCAATATCCAATGCTGTCGAAGATAGAATTGCTCACCTCCTGCTTATCCATCACTTCCGTACACACTTCAAACCCAATCTTCTTGTACGTCCGTAGCCGCCTATGATACATCCGTTGCAACACGGGGATGTGTTGGTCGATATAATCGAAGATGATGACATCCTTTTTCCCCTCGTAATCGCGATTCAATCGGCCGGCATACTGCTCCACGTTCCCCTCGAATGAGATAGGCATGGCCAACAGCATCGTGTCGAGCCTTGGATAATTGAAACCCTCACCAATATACTGTCCGGTAGCAACCATAATCATGCTTTCGTCTCGACCAACGGCAGCCATTTTCTCCCGCAATTCAGCTCGTGCCTTCAGACTCTTACCGCCTTGCAGCAGAAACACATGGTCTGCCATACCTTGGAGAAGCGCGTAAAGCATTTCCGCATGCTCCCGATACTTAGTCATCACCACTGGCGTACGACCTTTCTTAACACAATCCACCGCATCAGCCACAATCTGCATATTCCGCAGTTCGCTATCGACAATCAGTCGGTATAGTTCAGAAATATGCCTAGCATCTGAGGGAAAGAGATCTACCATCCTTGTAAAACGAGGATAAACATAGTGACCGATTCCCTGTTTCATAGCTCGTTCCTTGGCAGTATATCGATGCCGTATAGGACCAAGCTGCATCAACAGTTTCCGTTCCTGCTTGTCACCACGCTTCACAGTCGCACTCATGCCATACACATATTTGGCCGCAGATGCCCGTAGCACATTTTCAAAAGTGGCCGCAGCGGCATGGTGGCACTCGTCCACGATAATCATCCCATAGTCGCGCACCATCGGATTGATTTCGTCCTCCTTCCCCAGCGAACCAATCATGGCGATGTCGATAATGCCCGTCGCCGCCCTTTTCTGCGAGGAGAACGTGCCAATGACGGAATCACGTTGTTTGACACGTCCCTTGGGAGTGGTATAGGTCGGCAGTTCTTCATTGATGGTCAGGAACCGATTCAAGTCCCGAACCCAGTTGTTCATAATCTCAACGGTATGCACCAGCACCAATGTATTGACCTTCCGATGGGCAATCAGGTTCGCACCGATAACCGTCTTACCGAAAGCCGTGGCAGCAGCCAGCATACCCATATCGTATGACAACAATCGTTCTGCGGCAACCTTCTGCTCAGGATAAAGTTCTCCATTGAAAAAAACATCTATCTTCCTTCCCACCTGCCTTTTGTCCACAATGTCATACGGGATTTCAGCATCCGACAAATGCCTCTTCAGTTCTTCGAAGCATCCTCTTGGCAGAACGATATAACCACCCTCGTCATAGCCATCATAGACTATCCGAGGTGTTTCGCGCGTAGAAAACCCTAAAGCCAAATTCTGGAAGAACTGCGGATTAGAATATGCAGCCAATCGTCTGATGGCATTCTGCAAACGCGGCTTAAGACTCCGTTTGTCGATGTACATACCATCGGCCAGTATTATCTTGATCGTTCCCGTGGCATCCTCATTCTTAAAATATCGAACTGATGACTTGGGACTTATACCAAAGAGAAGCAGATTACAGTCCTCTTGTTCATCCACTTTATCACTCTGGAACATCTCCATCGTATTATCATCTGGACACCATGACTTCACATACGCATCCACCTCAGCCTCAGACAACTTCCGTGTATGCAGCAACTTGCTCCATTGGTCTCTATATGGTCTCCAATATTCATCTACAAACGCGCTGTTGCCCTTACGAAGTGCCTGCCCCTGAAGAGGAAGCGCAATGAGGTTGCCCAATTTACCTTCTGGCAGGCTATCCTGCATTGGCATCATCCGGTCATAGTAGCGAAAGCTCTTGAGGCTCACCGATTCTGCACCTTTTGCCAGCAACGCCTCACCAAACCTGCGCACCTTCGTGGCTTGGATGGCCTCGCTGAAGAATATCCACACATGAGCGCCTCGCCCAGAACGGGACCGTTCTACTAGCGCATCTATTCCCACAGATAGGCAAATCTTCCGCAGAACATCCACCTCCTGCTCCCAATCCTTTGTTGGAGTCGCATCCTCATCGTGATTATCAAAATCGAACACCAGAAACCAACAAGACCCGTCAGGAAACAGCGGGTACAGACCTATAACATCCGAACAATCCTCCTTCGTCCCCTTCAAGTGCTCCAACATGACCGAAATCTTCAGTTCCTTATAATCCTTTGCCGAACAGTCTTGGCACTTTACCTTTTCGCCTCTCTCTTTGGGACATATCCCCGCCGTCCAGAAATTCTTGCATTGCGTATAATATCCCTTTTTCGCATTTCGCTTCACATACACATCCTTGCGCCCTCGAAAGAAGGAATAGAACAGTATCGCATGCTCAGCCGACAACTCAGGAAGCTCAATCTCCACAGGCACCTCCCGATTGACTGCCTCAACAAAAGCCTGATAGTCATATGGAATCCCGTTCTCGTCCAGCAATCCCTTCAGATACCGTATTTCCGACTCCAACTGTGCGATATGATCTTCATTCATTGCCGTTAGCGCCTAAAAATATCATTCTTTTATGATCTCACTGGCCAATGCATTTACAGCATCCACATCGATTGGCTCCAAGACAATTTCTTCTGGCTCCAAATTCAGCAGGAATTGCATATAATTGGGAAGTGTCAGCAACTGTCCGTCCCTACCGATATTGAAATCACCAAACTTGATGACGTGCTTGACCTTGTACTTCTCAGGATGGTTCAACACAGTTTTAACGCTTTTGGCTTGCGCCGTCTTTGCCTTAACCTCAAGCGGTACACATTCGCCATTTATCCGCACCAGGAAATCCAATTCCATACCAGAATCCTTCTGGAAATAATAAAGGTTCTGTTCCTTCTTATGCAGCGTATCAGCCATCAGATTCTCATAGATTGCTCCTTTGAATCCACCCAGATTACCCTGAAGGATGTCCGCACGAACACCAGGCCCCAGCATTTCGACAAGCAGACCTATATCAGCCGTATAGACCTTAAACACATTATCCTTCGCATTTCCTTCCATTGGCAAACCTGTGATGTCAGTATTATAGCATCGACAGATGATGCCTGCATCCTCCAGCCATTGTAGCGACCCCAGATAGGTATCACTTCTACCACCTGGTTTCACCTTGTTATATTGGAACTTCTTATTATCCTTCGCCAACTGCTTGGGGATGGAATTGAAGCACTCTCGGATATGCGGCTTGTCTTTATCTGGAGCATACTTCACCATATCGTCGCGATATTCTTTCAAAATCGACTTATAAGCCTTGCTAACCTCGTTCATGTTGTTGGTCTTGAGAAAGACATTGATAGGTTCTGGTAGCCCACCGATAGTTACATACAAATTCAAAAATTGCTTCATTGCTACATGAATGCCAGCAGGAACAGGTTTTTCCTCGCGATAGCACTTCCTGAGAGTCTCGACAACATCCTCGCTGAGACCATTTGCCCAAAGGAATTCCTCAAAATCCAGTGGATACATCTCTATAATATCTTCCGAGCCGACTGGTACGGAATTAATGCCAGGCTCTTTCAGCTCCACAAGTCTGCGACGTTGCTTTTTCTTCTCGTCACCATATCCCTGAACACCCAACAATGAACCTGTGGCAATCACATCAAAACGCCCGTCTTCCTTGAAGAACTTGAGCGAGGTGCGTGCTTCGGGACACTCCTGAATCTCATCAAAGATGAAACAGGTATCGCCAGGTGTGAACGAAACGCCCTGAATCTGAGCAGAAAGGTTCAGCAGGATAACGTTTACATCTTTCGAACCCACAAACGCATTGATACGCTCAGGTTGCTTGATGAAATTGATATATACAACCGTCTTGTAGTGGGCGGCTGCAAAATGTTGCACGATGAACGTCTTTCCGCATTGGCGGATACCCATAATCACCAAAGGCTTATGCCCAGAGGTGCTTTTCCACTGTTCCAGCGTGTTTTCAATCTTTCTTCTCAGCATTTTTCAAGTGAATCACATTAAAAATATCACACTTTTCTTAACGACTTTTTATTGAATCGTTACACTTTTTTAAACGACTTTCCGCCGCAAAGATACACTTTCTTAAAAGAAAAAACAACTATTTCTGCACTTTTTTCAACGAAAAACAAAAAAAACGCGATATTAGTCTATCACTCCGGCTCCCACAGATGCCGCGCCATATCCACATGCCCATTAGACTTAAACTGGACGCCCTCTTCTTCTAAGAGCGTGCGCTGACGACTCCACCCAGGTGCTGTGCGTCCATCCTTATTCACCACCCGATGACAAGGAAGGGATTCTGCACCAGGCGTGTATCTCAATGTGCGGCCT
>CACZVX010000108.1 GCA_902784755.1 uncultured Prevotellaceae bacterium | reverse complement strand
GGGGACTTGTTTATACTATATGGTGCAAAGATACTCTTTATTCTTGTTACCACCAAATATTCTTTATAAAAATGAGTCAAAGAACCGTCCCTGTGATTCCACTCTGATAGAATATATCAGTGAAGAATTAGAGTTCCTGTGATTCCCGTTCTTTAATTATTCGAGCCTCGCTATTTGTATGTTTTTAGGGAAGCCTATAGTGTTTTGAATATATAAATAATCTTCAACAGACAAAGCCATCTTTTGATTATAGTTCCTAATTTCAGGTATATCAAGTATGCTGCCAAAGATCTCATAATCTGCCCAAGAATTTTCGTAATCGCACCATTTTCCCCAGCTGCAACTATCACCAAAGATGCGATACTTGTTATATGGCATATTGAATAAAACCGCCGAGATGAAACTTCCAGACTTTAATTGCTCCCAACTAGTTGTAACTGGTATTTTCAGTTGAAACATTGTATCTTCAAGGCTATCCTCAACAATATAGAAATAGCGGTCACTACATGCGTGACAAATCTTTTGGATTAGATGATAAGTCTCTTCCGTAAACATCGGAGAGGAAATCTGAAGCGTCGTTTTAAAATCAGGTTGAAACAGCATACTGACAGGAGATGTGCATATATCAAATTCGTCAACTTCAACGGAGCAGAAAACTTTCTGCATTTTAGGAACACATTCATACTGATACTCATCAGCACTTAGAGCGAACTCTGATAAGAACTTCGATGCGCAACCAAAGCTATCAATAGTTTTAGTATTAGAAAGACCAAACATGTCTTCGTAATAACTGCCAGAATATTTTTTCAAACAAATATTTATTTCCATTGATTATTTAGAACGTATTTTATTTATCCCAAATCTTTTCAAAATCTCCTTTGCTAATAATCTCAGCACAAAAATCTTGTATCAAATCTTTAATGGTAAAATGAGAATGAGGACCACATTTATCGAATTTAGCAATAATCTCTCCATATTCACCCATTCTGATTTCACGGCAAGCACAGTTCTTCACATCATCGCATGCCACATACCACGAACAGACCTCTTTTTGGGGGGGTCTATTAATAATATAAAGGAATACTTCGTGAGACCGGCCTAAAATATGGAGCTTCATAAGTTCATCTGCCCTCAAACTGACTTCTTTTCGAAGATTCATATCTACATTTTCCTGACTGATTCCAATACTTTCCAAAAAAGACATCAGTAAAGAACATAGTTTGTCCTTATCAGCCAGGACTTCCACGATGCCAGGTACATAGCTTACATATTCTACTCTGGCAATCTCCTGCGGCAAGTTGATGGGATCCCATTTCGTAAGGTAATCATTCACCGCCTGATATATGTTAATTATTTCCATACTATATAATATAAGTAAAAACTAAAATGGCTTTTTGTATCCTCTTGGGAGATGCCCTTTTCGGGGCGCATCACTAAATGTGATCACAGGGACGGTTCTTTGATTTATTCTATATCCGTTGAATGATACCATAAGAGACACCTGTAATTCTGGAGATGAATGATACCATAAGAGACACCTGTAATTCTGGAGAGTTGCCGTACCCCACCACCAAATTCCTTCAATGCTTGCAAAAGATCACGGGGACTTGTTTATACTATATGGTGCAAAAATACTCTTTATTCTTGTTACCACCAAATATTCTTTATAAAAATGAGTCAAAGAGTCCCTGTGATTCTTTGTCTTTTCCGTTTAGCGATGCCAAAGATAATGCTTTTATCTGAAACGGCCAAAAATAAGGCTGAAATATGGTTATATATGAACGGAGAACCTACTCCGTGATTGCATAGGATTCAGTCAATTGGATTCTGATGCAAAATATAAAATATTCTTCATTCTTTAGTCTTCATTCTTCATTTTTTATTATCTTTGTATCCAAATGAAAAAACATGACTTTAAACCTAAAAAGAATTATGAGAAAAGAATGGCTTTACCTGCTTTTGCTGCTCTGCTCTGCGGCAACTTTAAACATCACGGCACAAAATCCTTATCTGCCTCTGTGGGAGCATATCCCCGACGGCGAACCCTATGTATTTGAGGACCCCGACAAACCCGGTGAATACCGCGTGTATATCTATGGTTCGCACGATATCTACCGTACGGCCTATTGTGGACCAGATCAGGTGGTGTGGTCAGCATCCGTAAACGACTTGACTCATTGGCGCTACGACGGCATCATCTTCGAATCAAAAAAGGGTGCTGACGGCAAACTGCTTAATGCTGACGGGGCTGCCGACGTGCTCTTTGCACCCGATGTGGCCATGGTAAAAGAGAAAGACGGCTCAAAGACCTATTATCTCTACCCTAACACGCAGAACGGAGGTCGCCAGACCATGATTGCCAAGAGCAAAAGACCTGATGGTCCTTTTGAAGTATGCAACTGGAACCCAGAGAAGCCTCATGAAACGGTGGGCATTCTGCATTTCGACCCAGGTGTATTCGTGGACGATGACGGCCGCGTATATGGCTATTGGGGGTTTGGTGATTCACACGGCGCGGAACTCGATCCCACCACGATGGCAACACTGAAGAAGGGTGGACAAAATATCGAGAATCTGATTCCCGGCTACCAACAAGATGATATATTCCGTTTCTTCGAGGCTTCTTCGATGCGAAAGATTAAAGACAAGTATGTGCTTGTCTATAGCCGCTTCACCCGTGAAGGGGAGTTTGGACTGCCCATGGTGAACTATACGCTGGCCTATGCCTACAGCGACTATCCCCTTGGTCCGTTTACATACGGTGGTACGCTGATTGACGGCCGTGCCCGCGGGAAGGATGCTAACGGCAATATCATCCCGACAGCAAATCCAACCGGCAACACCCATGGTTCACTTTGTGAAATCAACGGCCAGTGGTATATATTCTACCACCGTCAGACGGGTGTCAACGAGTATTCCCGTCAGGCCATGGTGGCTCCCGTTACTGTAAAGGTGCAGGAAGGACTGGGCGGCAAGGTGGAAATCTCTGAAGGCGAATACACCTCTGAAGGCTTTGAATTGAACGGGCTGCAGATGAATAAGCGTTATCCCGCTGCCATTGCCTGCTGGCTTACCTGTCCGGAACCTACTACTCGCGACAGCAAGGGCAACTCCGTTTATACCGGTTCTTATGTGGAGGCCACCTATCTGAAAGAGATCCCACAGGGGGACCCCTACGACATCAAATGGAATATGAATCCCGTGATTAACAATACCGACGGCTCCATCGTGGGCTATAAGTATTTCAGCCTTGACGCTGTCAAAGGCGACAAAGCCTGTTTGCTGCTGAATATGAAGTCTACGGGCGTGAAAGGCCAAATCAAGGTAATGCTTGACAATCCGTGGGAGAACTGTGGCGGCAAGTGTGTCGGAGAGATGAAGATTAGCGGAAAGAGCGGTAAGGCTAAGGACTTCAAAATCGAGCTGAAAGGATTAAAAGGAAAGACAGGCAAACATGCTCTGTTCCTTGTATTTTCATCCCCTACTAAGAAACATTCACTTTGCACGCTTTATAGCCTCAGCTTGAATAAATAATAATAGTACACAGAGACACGGAGACAAAGAGTTTTTTCGTTATTAAATGCTCTATGTCTCCGTGTCTCTGTGTACAAATATAAATTTTAATATTCCAGAATCATCGTCTGACGAGGACGCAGTTTGATGTCTTTCGTCAGACTTACTGTTTTGCCCGTAGTGATATCTACGGCCTCTGTCTGGTTCTCGATAAGTTCTGCATAGCGGGCAATCTCCATCGTAGCAGGTTTGGAGGTACCGTTGAGAATCGTCACCACGTTATTACGATGCCAGCTACGTGCCACTACATAAATACCATTGTAGGGGATAAACTGCTTCTGCATGCCACGGATAATGGTCTCGTTGCCGTTGCGCCAGTGCAGGATGTTCGAAAGCCATTGAAACATCGACTGTTCGGCTTTCGTGCGTCCTTCAGCGGTAAAACAGTTCTTCGTATCTCCGGGGAATCCGCCAGGGAAGTCCTTACGCACGTTTCCATCGGTCACTTCCTTCGTGCCGTTCATCAGAATCTCCGTACCGTAATAGATTTGCGGGATACGCTTCACAGTGAGCAGCAAGGCCAATGCCTGTTTCAAAGCCAATGAATCCTTACCATTGCCCAGGAAGCGGTCGGTATCGTGATTATCGATAAAGGCCATCACGTTGTTCGGATCCTCGTATAGATAATCATAGACGAAACTATTATAAAGACGGTTCAGACCGTTCCACCACGCATCCGTTTCCTCGTTCTTAGCCTGTGAGAGTTTCTCAAAGAAAGAGAAGTCCATCACGGTCTTCAAATAAGAATTCTCCTCCGAGAGCTTAGAATCCTTCTGCCATGCAGCGGTATAGGCAGGTTCCGTCACCCAAGTCTCACCCACCACATTGAAGTTGGGATATTCCTCATCGAGGGTTTTCATCCAACGAGCCATACCCTTCGCATCGGCATAAGGATAGGTGTCCATACGAATACCGTCGATACCTACTGTCTCAATCCACCAGATGGAGTTCTGGATGAGATAGGTCATCACGTGCGGATTGCGCTGATTCAAGTCAGGCATGGTAGGCACGAACCAACCGTCAACGGTTTCCTTCAGGTCAACATCCGAAGCATACGGATCTTTCACGGGTGTCAGTTTATAACTGGTCTGCTGGAAATTCGTTCCTCGTGGGTCGCTGTTGAAATTCGCCTTGTCCTTACCCTCGAGCCATTCGTAAAGGTTGAACCAGTCTTTCGAAGGACGGTCCTTTACCCAAGGATGCTCGAATCCGCAATGGTTGAAAATCATGTCCATCACGATTTTCAGTCCTTTGGCATGCGCCTCATCGGCCAACTGACGGTACTCAGCATTCGTTCCAAAACGGGGATCCACCCGATAATAATCGGTAGTGGCATAACCATGGTAAGTACTGTAGCCCGCCTCGTTATCAGGACTGTTGTTCTCCAAAACTGGTGTAAACCAAAGGGCTGTTACACCTAATTCATTAAAGTAATCCAAATGCTGGCGGATACCCTCCAAGTCGCCACCATGGCGGAGAGAAGGCTGCTTGCGGTCAACAACATAGGTATTGAGTTCCATCAGGCGCCTGTCATCAGCATTTTTCACCTTTTTACCCTTTAACTTCTTCGCCTTTTCCAGATACTTCCCAGAAGAAGCAAAGCGGTCGGGCATGAGCATATAAAGCACGTCGGCATTAGTGAATCCCATGCGCTTATCACCGCTCATCTCACGCTGTTTCAGCTGGTATTTCACCTGAGTTTTGGAGCCCTTAACTTGAAACTTTAGTGTCATCTCACCAGGCTGGGCGTCTTTTAAGTTCAGATAAACCAGCAAATAATTAGGACTGTCCAGACGAACCAGATTCTCAATGACCACTCCGGGATAGTCGGTTGTGACATCGGCTTCGCGAATGCCTTCTCCATAGACCATCAGCTGCAACTGTGGATTCTTCATCCCAACAAACCAGTCAGTAGGGTCGATGCGGGTGATTTTGATAGCGGCATTCATGACAAGTACAACAGATAACAATACAATAGTAAGAATACTCTTTTTCATATCTTTAGTTGTGAATGATTAATGCGGATTGAGGAGCAACGGTAACACGATCGGCTGTGAAGTGACGGATACCCGTTTCACAGAAGCGGCCTCCATCGCAGACGGTCTCATAACTGTCGAAAGGAAGTGAAACAGTCTGGGAATCACGGCTGGCATTCAGGATAACAAAGATATCCTTCCACACATCGCCACCGGCATGGTCTTTCAAGTGGAAGGCAACGAGAGCAGCCCCCTCTCCTGCCTCCCCTACAGGGGAGGAGTTATTAGCCACGTCCAAAAATTCCAAATGCTTACGGACAAGGTCAGCGTTGCCCAAACGGAAAGCGGGATGGTCTTTGCGAAGCTTAATGAGATCCTTGTAATATTTGAACACCTGCGGATAGCGCTTCAGATTGTCCCAGTCTAAATGGTTTACACTGTCAGGTGACTCAAAGGAATTATGCACGCCTTTCTTGTCGCGCAGCATTTCCTCTCCACAAAGCATAAAGGGAACACCCTGAGAAGTGAAAACCGCTGTCTGTGCCAATAAGTCCAAACGGATTAGCTCATCCATCGAAATACCGGGAATGCTGGTTTTCAGACGGTCCACCAGACACATATCATCATGGCAACTCACGTAAGAAATCATCTGTGTGGGTTCGGTGGCCCATGCCTGTTTGCTGTAGTTCACCTTCGACATATCCACCTGCGGATGCTCAATACAACCGGCAATGCCAAACTTAATACTCTCTTCTTCACCTGGGATTCCTGCCAAGAAAGCACCTTTGGTATCATCAGAGAAAGGTCCGCGAAGCGCATCACGGAGTTCATCAGAGAAAGCAGCGATACGCGGCAGATGCGGGATATTGGCCTTAGTAGCCAATTGTTCGGTAGGAAGAGCACATTGTCCGGCACTCCATCCTTCACCATAGATAAAGATAGTGGG
>CACZVX010000107.1 GCA_902784755.1 uncultured Prevotellaceae bacterium | reverse complement strand
GCCTGTCCGTATTCGCCGCCATAGCCTCCCAGCGAGAAGTTCATCCCTTTGAAGAGAAAGGGTGAGAAACGTCCGCGCTGTGCCTGTCCCTCCACATTCGTACTGTAGGGGACAAGCACGTGCATCCCGTTGACAAACGTCTGGCATTCCTCACTCTCTCCGCCACGCACGTAGAGTTTTCCGTCTTCGCCTACCTTCTGCGTACCAGGCAGCGTCTGGAGAGCTGCCACGATATCACCGCACGAACTGCCGGTCATCACCACGTCGAGGGCATCCATTGTCTTGAAATTGTCACTCTTACCAAAACTGTAGGTGCTTGCCATGACGACCACCTCATCGATAGTGGTAGCTTTTTCGTGCATCACGACGGTATGGTTGCAGAGGCCATTTACGTCAGCAGTCAGCACATAGTCGTCAAAACCCACGAAAGTAGCCTTCAGTGTCACTTCTCCCTTCTGCATCGTAGTGAACGAGAAGTGGCCCGCTGAGTCCGTCAGACATCCGTCTATCGTACCTAATATAAATACGTTTGCACCTGCAAGGGGCTCCCGCTTGTCCTTAACGATTCCGGAAACGGTGGTCTGCGCCATCACGCACACAGCGTTCAGCAGCAAAAGAATGAGATATGTCAATCGTTGTTTCATACCGCAAAATTAGATATGAAAAACCATACCTCCAAATATCCGTGATACTCGGCTAGAAACGAGGACGAAAAACTAAGCGCTTGGACGAACAGCTACTTTTCGGGACGAATGACTAAGCAATAAACGACTTGAGCCGCGGCACATAGGTACGTGAAACAGGAACTGCCGTCGTGCATTTCCCGAGCATCAACTGGTAGCCGTTGCTGTTACCCTTTGCTGAGGTGATGTTGTTCAGGTTCACCACAAACGAACGGTGACACTGGAAGATGTTTTCATAATCTTGCAAATCAGCAAGCACGGAAGTCAGCGTTGCGTGCAGTTCCTTGGCTACGGTCTTTCCTTGATCCGCGTAATAGACCACCACATTGTTTTTCTGAGCCTCCATATAAAGCAGGTTATTGATTGGCAGCGTCAGGTCGTTCCCCCTCACGCTGCTGTCGTGAATCGTCACGGTGATGTTCTGCTGTTCCTCCGTCGTTTTGTCGAGCAGTTCCTCCATCCGGCTGCGCAGATAGTGGTTATAGTTGATGCTCATCGAAACCATCGTGATAAAAATACCAATAACAAAAGTCCAGTAAAGGAACTGCAGGAAGGCGATTAGGTTGAGAGAATAATGGAAAACCAACGAAAACAGCAGAAAATTGCAAATGCCTATCAGCAGCACCATGCCGATAATCGCCAGCGCCTGATGCCAGATGAGCCAAGGCTTTACCTTATGCTGCACCCGCTGTTTCAAAAAATGGCCATAGAAGGCACAACACCCGAACGTCACCGCCCCAAAAAGAAGAGACACCAGCAGTTTGCTCCCCCCATAGTGACTGAACCCGAAAGGCTGCAGCAGATAGAGTATCAGAAAGACAATCACACAGTAGAGCAGACACTCTTTCAGCCAGTGCTTGCTTTGCTCAAACGGATATTTCCGGGTTAGGAACGACATCTGTAGTAAATGGTTTTGCGGGGACAAAGATAGTGCAAAATTCCGATTAAGCGAAGAGAAAACAAATATATTTGCTTTCTCAAGCGTGAGAACGTACCTTTTTCTCTAAAAAATAATGTGTCACTGACCAACGGGAAGTAAATTTATCTGAACGAACAAAATAGCAATTTTATTAGCAGATTATCTTGATGGCAGAGTGGGTCGCTTGAATCCCCTGATGATTGATATTCAACTGTTCCACTTCCTTCAGATAGTGCTCACTCTTCTCAAGACTGCCAATGCCATAGTAGCCGAGGGCCATCATGTACTTGCAATGTATGGTGTTGTTCAGCTGCAGGTCACCGTCCCAGATAAGGAGATCGGGAAGCGAAACGGCAAAGTAGTCCATCTTCACGGTGTCGAAAAGATGCTTCTCTCCGTAGGTAATCAGACGATAGAAGACGCCGTTGGCCTTGCCGTCTTCACCGAGTTTGCGCCAAGCCAGTCCCGCATAGAAGATCTTGTCGGGTTTCGCATCATTATAATACAAAGCAGCAGCAGGCTCCATCGGACCTTCCGTGGCTTTCTTCCAGCATAAACGGGCTTTGTCCGTCTGTCCCAACGCTTCGTATGCGCACCCCATCAGATAGTAAAAGTCATTCTCCTGAGCTCCATAAAGTTTCCCTTCTCCCAAATGGTGCGGATATTCCAAGCACGCTTCGAGAAGCTGGAGGGCTCGTTCCCGGTCTAAGGCTTCAGGTCTCAGGCAAAGCTTAGCAAGTTCTACGCGACTGAATTGATACTGACCTGTCACCTTGCCTTCACCGCCTTCCCATGGATGGAACTGACGGGCATCGAGTCTTGCCATGGCTTCTTCGTAGTGCCCCGTCTGATTCAAAAGGGTTATCTCTTCCAATACCAGATCGTCGCGCTGCTGTATTTGTTCAGGATACTGCTGCAGGAAGCGGAGCCGCTCTTCATGAGGCTTCTGCATTACTTTATACAACTGGTCGAGTTCCATCAGAATCCGGGCATCGGTGGTATCCCGACGGAAGGCTTGTTCCATATACTGCTGTGCTTTCTGCGGATTATGCTCCTTGTTGTAGGCAGCCAAAGCCAGACAACGCCACGTGGCGGGGAACGTATCATCGAGCCTGAGGGATGTTTCCCATGCCTCAGTGGCCACATCATATTGCCGCTTATCATAATAGAGACAGCCCAAATAATACCACCCCTTGGCTCCGTCGGGATTCAGTGTCCCAGCGCAACGCAGGACAAGAATATCCTCCAAACGGTTGGGGAAACAGCAGTAACTGTCGGTTTGCTCTGCCTTTTCGAAACTGGCATTGGCCTCCACCACATCACCGAGACGCATCTCTGCCCATCCTTTATAATAAAAAGTCATAGGGTGCACCGTTTGTTGCTCAGCAACAGAGAGCACCTTCAGGCATTCCTCCCAAAGGCCAGCCTGTGCATAATCGAGGGCCAGTTCATGATAGTTCAGCGCATTACCGTGCATCAAGGAGTTCATCGTGTCGAGCTCTGTCTGATTCCCGGTGAGCAGGTATTTCTCAAAACGGCATCCATAGTTGAAGTGGTCCAATTTCAGGGATTCCACGCAGAAGATGATGGCCTCCTCCTCGCGTCCTAACTTCCTCAGCACAGCAGCTTTCAGGGCACGTGCCTGATGATGATGCCATCCGGCACGGATGCTGCGCTCACACTCATAGAGCGCATCCTCCAGACGGCCCTGCATCGCACTAATCTGTGCACAGGCGAAATAGGCAGCATTCTGCCAGCCTCCATTCCATGTGGCCTTGTAGAACCAGTCGTAGGCTTCTTCTAAAAGTGAAGAGTTTAGAGTGAAGAGTGAAGAATATTTCAGACAGAGACCTAAGTTATAGAGCGGCTCTCCGTCGTAGGGATTGGGATTGCGCTTCTGGAGCACCTTCACAGCTGTGCGCAGATAGGGTTCCGCCTTTTCAAAACGGCCCCTGCGCACATACCACAGACCAAGGGCATTGTTGCAGCGCACATCCAAAGGATCACGCCGCAAACCTTCCTCATAGTAGTCGATGGCACTCCAGGTGGCATGGCGATACTGCTCCAGATGCAGGCCCGTGAGATAGAGTTGTTCCACGGTCTTCGTTTCTTCTGGAAGCAGGGCTGCCTCCGCGGCATCGGGCACCTTCTTCACCTCATCGCTCTCTGCATGCCAGGTAAAACCTCCCCTGCCCTTTCCAAAGGCGGGGAATACTGTTACAGTCAAATGGTTGAGTTTCGCACCTTTTACGTCGATTTCTTGTTCAAAGACTTCCGTGGGCGAAAGGGTTTTCAACTCATCATAATAGACCGTCTCGTCATCATTTTTAACCACGATACGCCAATCCTGTTTATGCGTTGCCAGAAGTTTCAAAACGACAGGAGCTCCCTCTTGGGGGAGGGCTGGCGTGAGGTTCATGATGATATCCTTCGAAGCTTGTTTCACGATGCCCAGTTCGCGGTAAGGCATGAAATACTGCGTGAATTCCTTTTCCTCACCGGGCATTATCCACGAGAAGTCAGGTTGGTTCTCGGTATAAACACCCGCCATCAGTTCGATATAGGGGCCGTCCTCATCCGTGAGGTTACGGTCCCATGCCTGCCCGAAGTCACCGTTGCCCCATGTCCACTGTTTCTTGCCAGGACTCACATGGTGGTTAGCCACATGCAGCATACCGCCATGCGTATCATTCTCATAACCGCCCTCAAAGTCAAATTTCGAGTTCACTGCCATGTAGCTCGTTGGCACCTTGATATTCTTGTAGTTGGAGATGTCCACGCCGGCGCTGTAGTCCATCTTATAATAAGTACCCGTAGCGATGGGGAAGGTACTCACGGCGCGCTTCCCATGGTCGAAAACGGCATTCACGTCCTGCGGGAAAACACTCTGATAGGCATCGTTCACGTATACGGCGGGGTTTGCCCACCAGAGGAAAGTCTGGGGGATCTCCGTACGGTTATAAAGCACGCCTTTGATTTCCAGACAGGCATGTCCGGGACGCAGCGTGAAACCTGCCATTCCCTTCTGGTGGAACATGCGTTCCATCTCGCTCACCCATACCGTCACCGATCCGTCGTCATGCGCTTCGATGGTGCAGTCCACGGGCATAAAGGTAGATGGACGGTGATGCTGTGGCCAGTTGAATTCAATACCGCCGCTGATCCAAGGTCCCGCCAGACCTACCAGTGCCGGCTTGATAACATGATTATAGTAAACGAAGTGACGTTGCTTGATTTTGTCGTAAGCCATCTGCACGCGACCGCCCAGTTCCGGCAGAATCATTACCTTCAGGTATTCATTCTCCAGAAATACCGCATGATAGGAACGGTCGGTCTTCTCGTCAGCGATACTTTCGATGACGGGATAAGGATACACCACCCCGCTCGATCCCTGATACACACGCTTCTCCAGGAAAACGGGATTCTTCTC
>CACZVX010000106.1 GCA_902784755.1 uncultured Prevotellaceae bacterium | reverse complement strand
ACCATCGGCTATAAGTTCGAAATTGTCAACTAAGGCTGGGAAAGTAAAGGCGCCTCACACCCCGTGCCGAGCGCCTGCGCACCCTGTCCGCATAGGCTCCGCATCATGTCCGCATAGGCTCGGCACATGGTGCGGAGCCTTTTCTTGCATGCCCTCCATACGCTCCGCGCGCACAGTATTCACCCAGACGCACGGACGCCCTGACGCACGGACTTTGAGCAATGAGAGGGGCTGTAACTGAGGTAATGAATGGTAGGTATCATTACATTAAATCAATAACGAGTCATAAATATTGCATATTTTATTAATATTTATTCACTAATATACCCATATTAATTGTCATTGTATTCTTCATAACAAGGCTGACAGCGGCAATAAAGCTACGTCCGTGTGTCCGTGCGTCCGAGCGTCCGTCCGTGCTCAACAGCATAATCCTTCAAGAAAAAGCCGTTTCCCTTTGGCATTTCGCCTACTTCTTAGTACCTTTGCACTCCAATTGAAATCAAGTGAATATGGCACAAGCTGAATATACAATGCTGCAACGCCCCTATCCTATCATTTTCTACGGAAAAGAAGTTGCCATGCAGATAGGTACGCAGGTGGATGAAAACGGAATACACCCTGTGGTGAAGTATAACCGCAAGAATAAGAAAGTTGTGATTTGGGATCAGGTAGAACTGGGCCAAGTGACTACACTTTGCACCGACGACGACAAGGTGATGGCGTGGCGCGACTTCGAACGTCTGGTTGACATCCGCTTGTTTAACTCGATGATGGACGAAGATATGGTAGATGTGCTATATGCCTTCGATTTGCACCACCAACTCTTAGGTTTAGGCATCAAAGTAGCCCTGCCCCCAACGTCAGGGGTCTATGATCAGGTGTTGGCTCGACAGACGGAACTGGACAGCGAGATGCCTGCCTGCCGTTCTACGGTGATGGAAGTCAGCGGCTTTGGCAATGACGAGATGTTTGCCCTCGCGTGCAACTTTCCGATGTGGACAAAGATAGCCGACGAAGAGCAGATGTTTGATATCCTGCATTTGGAGGTGCGAGCCTATCAGCTAGTGGTGGGCAGTGACCTGATGTTCCACTTTGGCTATCATGGCGAAGAAATGAAATCGCTGGCAGAACGATTGAACAAGTGGATGGGCGTGAAATAATGGGGATGGAAACAACAATAAGGCTATCAGAACGAGTGCAGCAGGCACACATCATGCACAACGGTGTAGAAATGACCATTGGGCAGGTGTTGCAATTGGCTGAAAACAGCACGTCGGATGTTGAAATGATGCCCTACCTCATGTCGCTGATGTTCTTTGCGTCGCAGTCAAACGTAAAGGGATTGTGGAGTGTCTGCCAACAACTGAAAACCAAACACGGTGGCAAGCCTTTCTCCATGCCTCCTACGTCAGAAAAAACACTGGACAAGGGCAGCAAAAAGATCTTGAAACTCGACGATTTCTGCAGCAGGGTAAAGAAGATTGTGACGAAAGCAGCAGAGCGGAATGGCGAGCGAATAAGTACACGCTCGCGCGGGCACGATGGCGCGTACATTTATAATATAGATGCCACACGATTCTGTGCAGCCATTGAGCGTATGGAGGAAATGCACTACGACAAGTTGTGCGATTATCTGGGTGGCGACATGGGCAATGTGCAGATATCAAAAGTGGGCATGTTCATTGGTTTTGTTATTAGAGAGCAGATTATCAACGACCAGAACTTGATGATGAAAGACCTGACATCGGCCTTCGAAGACTATCAAAATCCTGCCACCGTACTGAACTATTTAAGCTGCAAGAAGTATAGCGACGATGATTTGCTATGCCTACAGACCTTTATTGGCGTTTTGAAGAGCACACAGCGTCCAGAATAATCTAGAATAATTTGCCACTTTTGGCACATTATTCAAAAGTTTGGCTGGTTATAACTGATTATCAGCGACTTACCATAAACAATATTCCAAAAGATTTTCTTGATTAATGCGATAGGCAATGATTATTTTTTAGAATCTTTGCACCGAGCTTCCAACCAGGGGACGCTCTGTGCGGATTGCTCATTACTTATTGTCAAACCAGAGCCTGCGGGTGAGCACGAGGAAATGTTTCCGGAAAACAGTGCACTGACTAAAGCCTCACGCTTTACCCAAGGGTTCGCCAAAAAGAAAGGATTTGTATGTTACAAGAAAATTCAAAAATCAATGGTTTCTGCTATCAGCAGAACACACACTTCTCACAGGCCATTCAGTGCAGCCGTGAAACCTTCTGGGGCGAAGTACGAAACACCTCAAACCAGTGGAAAATAGACAGTCGCCGAGCTATTCTCGAGGCTGTAGAGAGCAATGACCTCAAGGCTATCGAAGCATGGACGAAAGAGGTGGAGTATCAGAAGTTTCTGGGCAGGAAGCGTAGCATGAAGAATGAGACCGCGCGCCAGAAGTTCTTCCAGAAAACGGATGCAGAGCGCCTGATGGCTTTTGCTCAGGAACTGAAGAACAATCTGACAGCATTCATCTTCAGTTGTCGCGAATTTGACGAGATGGAGACCGGCAAGGGCACCATGTTTCGACATCGTCGATTGGCTGATTGTCATCTGAACGGATTGGTAATGCTCGACATCGACCATGTGGAGAACCCCATGGCTGTATTCGACGAGTTGAAGAAGCACGAAGAGCTGATGGCTCGCACAGCACTGGTACACATAACCAGTTCGAAGAAGGGCATCCGCAT
This sequence comes from uncultured Prevotellaceae bacterium, assembly GCA_902784755.1. Taxonomy (GTDB): domain Bacteria; phylum Bacteroidota; class Bacteroidia; order Bacteroidales; family Bacteroidaceae; genus Prevotella. The sequence goes on along the minus strand of CACZVX010000106.1, from coordinate 2,344 downwards.
CGTGTTCACTGCCAACATCAAGGATGGTAACTTGGCTGACAACCAAATTGTGTTTGCGCGCAGGCTGGGCTATCAGGCCGACCAGAGTTGTATTGATGCCACTCGCAATTCGTTTGTGCCCAAGGAAGATGACATCCTCTACATCAACGAGGCATTGCTGTTCGATTACTACGACGAGACATTTGATAAAATGTACACGCCCGCGTATAGGGAAAAGAACACACAGCCTCAGAACCAGCATTTTGACGATGCTGAACGCGAGGAGAAGAAGGCAGAGAAACCCGCAGAGCAGGCTCTGCGTCAAGACACCATCATGTGGCTGGGCTACGATGTGCAGCAGCTCATTGACAAGCGTTATGAGGAGAATCTGCCTTGCAAGGAGAAATCCAATCGACACGCAGAGAGTCTGAAGTTGGCCTCCGACTTGTTGGTACTGCTGGATGGCGACAAGAAGCTGGTACTTGACATACTGATGCGTCAGTCGTGGGTACAGGAAATCGTAGACGAGCGCGATGAGGATGTGGAGCAAACGGTGAAGTCGGCAGCAGAGCGACTGAAAACCAACGAGAAGAAATATTCCACGCAGTCGCCATCAAAAGACATGCAGACTGCTATCCTTGAGGTTACGGGCAAGAGTTGGGAGAAACTAATTAAGCCCATCACCGCTGGCGCAAGGACAGACGGACACACGGACATAGAAGAAAAGCTGGAAGCATGGGGTGAACACATTGAGGCACTGATGCCCCACTATCCCATTCTGCGCGACATCTGCAAGGATTTGAAGCGCAATCAGTATCCTGCGGCCGTGTTTACAGCAAGTGCATTTATGATGACGCTGATGACTCGATGCACCTATCGATTCTATCATCGACCCGAAGAACTGCGACGTTTGAACTGCTCGACGCTGATCATTGGTGACCCTACTGCGGGTAAATCATATGCCTCCCGACTTTACAAACTGCTGATGGCTCCTGTCCGAGAGAGTGATGACTTTGAGAAAGGGAAAATCAACAAGTATCGTGAGGAAATGAAGATGGCTGGTGCCAACGACAAAAAGTCGGCCAAACCCAAAGCTAAAGTGCGCATCCACCCTGCACGTACTTCGAATGCCCAGTTTATTCAGGACATGGTGAATTGTGTGGAGATGATTGACGGAATGCCCATGCAGCTGCACATGCTGACTTTTGACACGGAGTTGGACAACACACTGGCTTTCCAGACAGGCGGAACATGGATTGCAAAGCAGGCGCTTGAGCTGAAAGCATTCCATAATGAAGAAGACGGACAGGCTTACTCTAATGTGGATAGCCCTATTATCAACTTCAACGTCACATGGAACTCCATCAGCACAGGTACGCCCCTGGCACTCAAGAAGAAAGCGGGCGCGCAGGGCATCGCTACTGGTGCAGCCACGCGTTACACCTGCATCCCTATGCCGACGGACATGTTTGATACTTTGGAAGTCGTAGATACAATAGATTTGGAACCCGACAAGCGACTGAAGGAGTGGGGCTATAAGCTGGACAAGATGAAGGGTGAGCTGACCATCAAGAAAATCGTTATGGAGTTGAAAGGATGGACAGACCGACGCATCAAAGATGCCGAGCTTAACAATTCACCTGCTGACGCCCTATTGGCAAGGCGCTGTGGTTATCATGCTGTGAACAATGCCTCTCCCTTCATTGTCGTCCGCCACTGGGACAAGATGCATCAGGAAGGAGAATACTGGTGCGGAGAGTTCGAAACGGACGATATCGACTGGGAATTGGCAGAGTTGTTGGTAGACATTCAGTACGGTTGTCAGAAACACTACTTTGGCGCTATGGCTGAAAAGTACTTTGACGACAAAGAGCGCGATGCCGCCTGCAATGTGCAGCGTAAGCAGAAGACTATCGAGCAGTTCAGCAATCTGCCAGAGACATTCACTGTGAACGTCGCCCAGAACTGCTTTGGACTGAACAGCACGGACTCTGCCTGCAAGCGCATCAACCGACTGATGAAGGACGGACTGGTTGTCAAGGATGGCACCTATGTAGATAATGGCACCACCAAGGCCATCTACAAAAAGACTGGTAAAATCATGATTTGAGGCAAGATGGCGTAGAAACGAGAATCGCTCAGGGACAACATCCTTGAGCGATTTCTCATTATACGTTGCGTTATGCTTTCACAAAATCCACATCAAGGTCAGGCCACTCTATGGCTTCAGGTCCTGACATCTGAACGTTGAGCACACTACGGATTGGCGCATGCTGAACTCGCAACCGCAGTATTGCTGATTGTAGAAATTATATTCGTGGAGCAATTGGTTGCGACGATCCTGAAGTCCACCCTTGCGCCAATT
>CACZVX010000105.1:1852-12147 GCA_902784755.1 uncultured Prevotellaceae bacterium | reverse complement strand
ACGCTGCATGATGACGTCAAGACCCAGACGGTTGATAGACTCAGAGAAATCGAGGAATACAGCCAGACCCGTGTTGTTCACACCGAAGCCCTTGTCGCAGCGCTCCTTGGCGGCACGAGAGGCCACGTCACGAGGCACGAGGTTACCGAAGGCGGGATAGCGACGCTCCAGATAGTAGTCGCGGTCTTCCTCAGGAATATCCGAGCCCTTCTTGGTACCGGCCTGCAGTGCCTTGGCATCTTCGATCTTCTTAGGAACCCAAATACGACCATCGTTACGGAGAGACTCAGACATCAGCGTCAGCTTAGACTGCTTGTCACCATGAACGGGGATACAAGTGGGGTGAATCTGAACGTAAGAAGGATTTGCAAAATAAGCACCCTTACGATAGCACTGAACAGCAGCTGTACAGTTGCAGCCCATAGCATTGGTTGAGAGGAAGTAGGTGTTACCATAACCACCGGTACCGATAACCACAGCGTTTGCAGAGAAGCGCTCCAGCTTACCTGTTACGAGGTTCTTGGCAATGATACCGCGGGCGCGGCCGTCAACGATGACCACATCTTCCATTTCGTAGCGGGTGTAGAGCTTCACCTTGCCGGCATTCACCTGACACATCAGTGAAGAGTAGGCACCCAGCAGGAGCTGCTGACCCGTCTGACCCTTGGCATAGAATGTACGGCTCACCTGAGCACCACCGAATGAACGGTTGGCGAGCATGCCGCCATATTCACGGGCAAAGGGAACGCCCTGTGCCACGCACTGGTCGATGATATTGTTTGACACCTCAGCCAAACGATAAACGTTGGCCTCGCGGGCACGATAGTCACCACCCTTCACGGTGTCATAGAACAGACGATATATAGAGTCACCGTCGTTCTGATAGCACTTGGCGGCGTTGATACCACCCTGAGCAGCAATAGAGTGAGCACGACGGGGAGAGTCCTGAATGCAGAAGTTCAGCACGTTGAAACCCATTTCGGCAAGAGAAGCGGCAGCAGAGGCACCAGCCAGACCTGTTCCCACTACGATGACATCGAGTTTCAGTTTATTCTTTGGATTCACCAGACGCTGATGAGCCTTGTATTCCTTCCATTTCTCAGCTACTGGTCCTGCAGGTATTTTAGAATCTAATACTTTAGCCATAGTTGTTTTAATTCTTAATTCTTAACTCTTAACTATTAATTCATCAGGCCGCACAGGCAGCATCACAACAGAGACTGGGAGCACAGCCGAAAGCAAATGCCAGCACCACAATGAGGAACAGAGCCATCAGGATGGTCACGTAGATAATGCCGATAACCTTCCAGCGATTGAACCAGATCTTGCCATTGATGCCGATGGTCTGCATAGCGCTCCAGAATCCGTGAGAGAGATGGAACCAGATAGCCACAATCCAGATGACATAAAGGACAACGTAGACTGGCTGTGAGAACGTTTCCTTGATCCAGCCGAATCCGTCAGCTGGTCCGTGAGCCAGACCTTCGATACCCACCAACTCGGCAAACATCATGTTGTACCAGAAATTGAACAGGTGGAGCAGCAGACCCAACAGGATGATGATGCCCAGCACCAGCATGTTCTGAGAAGCCCAAGACACTTCCGAGCGACGCTCGGTAACAGCATAGCGCTCCGTGCCGCGGGCCTTACGGTTCTGAGCCGTAAGCCAGAAAGCGAAAAAGATGTGACAAACAGCCAAGAATGCCAAACCCAAGGTTGCCACTACGGCATACCAGTTGGCACCCAGCAGTTCACAAATCATGTTGTAGGCCTTTCCTGAGAAAAGGGCTACGACGTTCATGCACGCATGGAACGTCAGGAAGAGAATGAGGCAGATGCCGGTGACCGACATTACCACTTTTCTACCAATCGGTGAATTGATTAACCACATAAGTTGTTGATTTTTAATTATTTAATTGTAATATGTTGATTGTTTTCCAGTGATGGAATAGTTGACTCTTAAGCCTTGCTTTTGTTGTGCAATACCTTGAAATAGGTATTTCACGCACCGTTTTAGGTTGCAAATATACCATATTTTAATGAGAAATCAAAGATTTTCCACGAAAAATCGTATGAAAATGAAGAAAAAAAACAAAAAATTCCATACCTTTGCGGACACAATCACTTTGATGATATAAAATCAAAATATGAAGGAAATCAAACGAATCGTTCTCACCGGTGGTCCTTGTGCGGGAAAGACCACGGCATTAGTACGTGTTATTGAGCATTTTTCAGGTCTTGGCTATAAGGTTTTTACCATCCCGGAAGTGCCCACCATGTTTACGCAGGCTGGCATGAACTATCTGACTGACAACCGTGATTTCTTCTATGAAGGCGAGAAAGCCACACTGGAAATTCAGTTGGCCTTGGAGGACAAGTTCATGAAAATGGCCCAGGCCTGTAAGGCTCCTGCCGTCATCGTATGTGACCGAGGTACGATGGACATCTCTGCCTATATGAAGCCGGAAGTCTGGGAAGACATCACCCAAGCCGTTGGAACAAGCACGCCAGAACTCCGCAGCCGCTATGATGCTGTGCTCCATTTGGTGAGTGCCGCTGATGGTGCCGAACAGTTCTATACGACTTCCAACAACGCTTCTCGCAACGAAAGTGCCGATGAAGAAGGACTGAAAATTGCGCGAATGTTGGACAAGAAGGTCATTGAGGCGTGGACAGGTCATCCTCATTTGCGTGTCATCAACAACAGCGTGGACTTCGACCGCAAGATGAACCGCGTTTTGAAGGAAATCTGTAACGTACTCGGTCTTCCACGTCCTATCGAGGAGGAACGTAAATATATCGTGGAAATTACAGGCGAAATGCCTGATGCCATCGTGAGTGATATCTCTCAAACATATTTGGTTGCCGAGCCAGGCAGTGAAGTTCGTCTGAGACGCCGCGGCTGGGAAGGAAAATATGTCAATGTACACACAAACAAGAAGAAGGTATCGGGATCGGAAGAGATTGTCACCGAACGGCAGGTAAGCAACGCTCTCTATGAGTCTTTACTACAGCAGGCCGATCCCTATCGCCAGACGATTCACAAGACCCGCCGAAGCTTTATCTGGAAAGGACAGTTCTTTGAACTCGACACCTATTGGGGACCTCTTGAGGGACTGGTGATGCTCGAAACAAAAGGAATGCTTTGTCATGAAGACGTGAAATTCCCGCCATTTGTACGATTCGTCAAAGACGTGACGGGTGATACCGACTACTATAATTACAACTTGGCACTGAAGAAGTGATAAGTGAGGAGTGATAAGTGATGATATTAAAGTACGACGTACTAGTCATTGGAGGAGGACACGCCGGTTGTGAAGCGGCTTGCGCTGCTGCCAACATGGGCGCAAAGACTTGTTTGGTAACCATGGACATGAACAAGATTGCACAAATGTCGTGCAATCCGGCCATCGGTGGTATTGCCAAAGGACAGATTGTGCGTGAGATTGATGCCATGGGCGGACAGATGGCTCTGGTCACTGATGCCACAGCCATCCAGTTTCGTATGCTCAATCGTTCGAAAGGTCCTGCCATGTGGAGTCCAAGAGCCCAGTGCGATCGTGGTAAATTCATATGGGAATGGCGACGTAAACTCGATGAAACTGCCAATCTTGACATCTGGCAAGACCAAGCAGAAGAGCTTTTAGTGGAAGACTCCGTAAAACCCGGTATATCCGGAGCATCTGGAAAATCAGTCATCGGCGTAAAAACCATCTGGGGCTGTGAACTTCGTGGCAAAGCAGTTATCATTACCGCCGGCACTTTCCTCAACGGTCTGATGCATATCGGTCGTAAGATGGTACCCGGTGGCCGTATTGCCGAACCAGCCGTGCTCCATTTCACAGAAAGCATTACACGGCACGGCATTACCGCAGCGCGCATGAAAACAGGCACTCCCGTAAGAATTGACAAGCGAAGCGTACACTTTGAAAATACAGAAATACAACCAGGAGAAAACGATTACCACCGTTTCTCCTTTATGGGTGAGCAGCGCCCCCTACCCCAACTGCCTTGCTGGACTTTTAACACCAATAAAGAATGCCATGAAATTCTGATGAGTGGTATTGAGGATTCACCTTTATACAACGGTCAGATTCAATCAATAGGACCGCGTTATTGTCCGTCTGTGGAAACCAAACTGATGACTTTCCCAGAACGTGAAAGCCATCCGCTTTTCCTCGAACCAGAAGGTACAGATACCAATGAGATGTACTTGAATGGCTTCTCATCGAGTATGCCCATGGACGTACAGATAGCAGCACTAAAGAAAATTCCAGCCTTGCGAGACTTGAAAGTATATCGTCCAGGTTACGCCATTGAATACGATTTCTTCGACCCCACCCAATTGAAACATTCGCTGGAATCGAAAATAATCAGCGGTCTCTTCCTGGCCGGACAGGTAAACGGTACAACTGGCTACGAAGAGGCAGGAGGTCAGGGCACGATGGCAGGCATTAATGCCGCGCTTTATGCGGGTTCCGTAAGTTGTGACTCAGTCGCAACAAACCACACACCCTTCATTCTCCATCGTGACGAAGCCTATATCGGCGTGCTCATCGACGACTTGGTGACTAAAGGTGTGGACGAACCATACCGTATGTTTACCTCTCGTGCAGAGTATCGTATCCTGCTGCGACAAGATGATGCAGATGCGCGATTGACTGAAAAATGCTATGAGATTGGCTTGGCTAAACGTGACCGTTATGACTATTGGCTTGAAAAGAAAACAGCGATTGCCAGAATCATTCATTTTTGCGAAGAGACTTCGGTCAAAATGAATGAAATCAACGGGGCTTTGGAAGCACTCGGCACCACGCCACTCAGAGCTGGTTGTAAAGCCATCGACTTAATTGGCCGTCCGCAGATTAATTTGAAGAATCTATCCGAACTGGTTCCTGGTTTAAAAGCAGTAATGGAAGACTGCCGCAACCAAAAGGGAGAAGAACGGGATACGATCCGTAAGAGGCAAGAAGAAATCATTGAAGCCGCTGAGGTGGAGATGAAATACAAAGGATATATTGAACGCGAGCGAATGGTGGCTAACAAGATGCACCGTTTGGAAAATATTAAGATTAAAGGTCGCTTCGATTACGATTCTTTGCAGAGTCTCTCTATAGAATGTCGGCAAAAACTGAATCGCATTAATCCGGAAACACTGGCACAGGCAAGTAGAATTCCCGGCGTTTCACCGAGCGACATTAATGTTCTTCTGGTTCTTTTAGGAAGATAATTATAGAATCTACAGTCCCGACAGCCACCTTAGGAACCCTTTGTGTTTCACGTGACACTCTACAAAAGTGCCGAATGCATGAAGATTATGGTAGACGAACTTTATGAAATATACAAAGATAAAGGTATCACCAAAATCGTTGGAATTGAAAGCCGCGGTTTCATCATGGCAGCAGCTTTAGCCGTTAAGCTGGGTTGCGGTGTCGTCTTAGCAAGAAAGCCAGGAAAACTCCCCTACACGACCATTAAAGAATCATTCTCTAAAGAATATGGTGTAGACACCATTGAAATGCACGTCGATTCCATCAACGAGAATGATGTGGTACTTATCCACGACGATTTATTGGCTACCGGCGGAACAGCCAAAGCCGCCTACAAACTGGTACAGCATTTCCATCCCAAGAAGACCTACATAAACTTCATTATTGAGATTACCGATGAAGGCCTCCATGGGCGTGATGAGTTTGACGGCATCGAACTGACCACCCTCTTGACCATCTAACAAACAGCCTTAGGGACCTTAAAGTCCTTAAAGTCCCTAAAGCTTCGGAAACGTTTCACGTGAAACAATTCGGTGGTAAAGTTCTTAAGACAAGGCAGTTGAAGAATGACAAAGGAAGAAAACGAAGCAAGGTTAGCCAAGCTTAAAAACATAGTTTTGAACCTGCCCGAGAAACCGGGCAGCTACCAATTCCGCGACCATGAGGGAACAATCATCTATGTTGGCAAGGCAAAAAACCTTAAGGCCCGCGTTTCGTCTTACTTTCATAAAGAGGTGGATCGGTTCAAGACGAAAGTGCTTGTCTCAAAAATTTGGGATATTTCCTATACCGTTGTCAACACAGAAGAGGACGCCTTGCTTCTTGAAAACGCTCTCATCAAGAAATACAATCCCCGCTATAACGTGCTGCTTAAAGATGGCAAAACCTACCCGTCTATCTGCATGACAAAGGAGTATCTGCCACGTATTTTCAAAACGCGTACAATCAACAAAAAATGGGGTCAATATTTCGGACCATATTCACACATCGGAAATATGTACGCCATGCTTGACGTCATCAAGAAGGTGTATAAGCCACGAACCTGTCGGTTCCCTATTACGAAGGAAGGTATTGAAGAGGGCAAATACAGGCCTTGCCTGGAATACCACATCCACAATTGTGGAGCGCCTTGTATCGGCAAACAATCTTACGAGGACTATCAGACGAACATGAATCAAGCCCGGGAGATTCTGAAAGGACATACACGCGAGGTTCAGAAACTGCTTTTCGACGAGATGCTGAAAGCTGCCGAGGAATTGCGTTTTGAGGACGCCCAAATTCTCAAATTACGTTATGCTGCTTTGGATAATTTCGCGGCTAAAAGTGAGGTGGTCAGTTACACCATCAACAACGTGGATGTCTTCTCCATCACAAGCGATGACAAGAACGCTTATATCAATTATATCCATGTGGAGAATGGGCAGATCAACCAAAGTTTTACGTTTGAATATAAAAAGAAACTGAACGAAACGGATGAAGAACTGTTGCAGTTGGGTATCATTGAAATGAGGGAGCGTTTTCAGAGTGAAGCCAAGGAAATTATCCTGCCAGATGGGATAGATATAGAATTAAAAGACGTCGTGATTACGCATCCTGTCAGAGGTGATAAGAACCATTTGTTGGAGCTCTCTGAAATGAATGGCAAACAGTACAAATTTGACCGTCTGAAACAAGCAGAGAAACTGAATCCCGAACAGAAGCAGACCCGATTGATGAAGGAACTTCAAGATGCGCTAAAACTTCCTAAACTCCCTTATCAAATAGAGTGTTTCGACAACTCTAACATCTCTGGTACTGATGCGGTTGCGGGTTGCGTTGTTTTCAAAGCCATGAAGCCCTCTAAAAAGGATTATCGGAAATACAATATCAAGACGGTGGTTGGTCCTGATGACTATGCTTCCATGCAGGAGGTTGTGCGACGCAGATACACACGTATGATAGAAGAAGGCACGCCCTTACCCGATCTTATTATAACAGATGGTGGCGTAGGACAAATGCATGTAGTCAGGGAAGTAGTCGTCGATGAACTCGGACTGCATATTCCTATCGCAGGATTAGCCAAGGACGACCGGCATCGCACGAATGAGTTGCTGTATGGTTGGCCTGCTCAGACTATCGGCATCGATGTGAAAAGCGAACTGTTTAAGGTGCTCACGCAAATTCAAGATGAAGTGCACCGCTACGCTATTTCCTTCCACCGCGACAAGCGATCCAAACATGCCTTACATTCCGAACTTGATGACATTCGTGGTATTGGGCCCAAAACCAAGGAGCTTCTTATCAAGAAACTAAAGACTGTAAAACAAATAAAACAAGCTGATTTACAAACACTTACATCCATTTTGGGGGAAAGTAAAGGGACGATTACGTATCAACATTTCCACCCTGATAAAGCAGAAAAAGGTGAATAAATCTTAGCTTCATTTGCATTTATCATTTCTTTTACTTAATTTTGTGGCATGAGAGCAGTCATTCAGCGCGTAGAACATGCCAGCGTCACCATTGACGGTCAGGTAAAATCGGCCATTAATCAAGGTTTTCTTATCCTGCTAGGTATCTGTGAGGAAGACACAGAAGAGGATGTAGAATGGTTGGTAAAGAAAATTTCCATGCTTCGCGTGTTCGATGACGAAAATGGCGTTATGAACTGCGACATTCACTCGATAGACGGAGAAATTCTGGTGATTTCGCAGTTCACGCTATTTGCAAGCTATAAGAAAGGCAATCGACCCTCCTGGTTCAGGGCAGCCCGCCATGAGATTTCCGTGCCGTTATACGAAAAATTTTGCATTAAACTCAGTGAAGCATTAGGCAAACCTGTCGGTACAGGAGTATTTGGGGCCGAAATGAAAGTGGAATTGCTTAACGACGGACCTGTTACAATTTGTATGGACACTAAAAATAAAGAGTAAAATGGAACAGAAAAAATTAACTAATCTAACCCTTACAGCCGCCATCATAGCGGTTCTCGGTGTTTTTCTTGGCAGTTATATTTGGGTGCCTTATCTCAGAATCATCTGTTGTGCTATTGTAGCTATTATCACCATCATCAATCTGACACAATGGAAAAACCTAAGAAAAATTGATCTTATGTTGAACATTGTATGGCTTTTGTGGGCTGGATGGAGCATTTTCTATCTGGTAAGTAACAGATTATGACTATACAAAAAGCACAGGATGCCGTAGATGCCTGGATTAAGGAATATGGCGTTCGCTATTTTTCGGAACTGACGAATATGGCCGTACTCACCGAAGAAGTCGGTGAATTAGCACGTATAATCAGCCGCAGGTATGGTGACCAGTCATGGAAATCAACGGATCCACGAGCCAAGGACAATGGGCAAGAGGCATTAGGGGAAGAAATGGCCGATGTACTTTGGGTGCTGATTTGTTTGGCCAATCAGACGGGGGTTGACCTTACGAAGGAACTCCAAAAGAGTATCGAAAAGAAGACTTTCCGGGACCGCACCCGCCACTTAGACAATCCAAAACTGAAGGCCTAAGAATCCTTCTTCCGGGACCCTAGACGAAACAACTATAAACTATAAACTTTAAACTATTAAACAATAAACAATATGGCAGAATTAAGTAAATACGAACAAGCCCTCGCCAAATATAACTGCGAGTTGGATGATGCCCAAGTGGCAGAGGTTGTGAAGAAAATCATAGCTGAAAAAGTTCCTGAAAATGATACGCTCGAAGTGAAAAAATTCCTCTTTGGCAGTATCGAGTTAACGACTCTGAAGACCACAGATTCTGACGAAAGCGTCATGGCCTTTACAGAAAAAGTAAATCAATTTGACGAACAATATGGTGACCTCCCCCATGTCGCTACCATATGTGTTTATCCATGTTTCGCCAAAACCGTTCATGACACACTTGAAGTGGAGGGCGTGGAAATCGCCTGCGTTTCAGGTTCTTTCCCTTCGTCACAAGCGCTTATTGAAGTAAAGGTGGCAGAAACGGCACTGGCCGTGAAAGACGGTGCTACAGAGATTGATATCGTGATGCCCGTGGGTAAGTTTCTCTCGGGTGACTATGAGACGATGTGTGAGGACATCCGTGAACTGAAGGAAACCTGCGGTCAGAACGTTGCTATGAAAGTTATCCTGGAAACAGGTTGTCTAAAGACTGCCTCAAACATCAAAAAAGCCTCTATTCTGTCGATGTATTCAGGTGCTGACTATATTAAGACTTCTACGGGTAAGGAAAAGATTTCCGCTACACCAGAAGCAGCTTACGTGATGTGCCAAGCCATTAAGGAATACTATGATGAGACAGGCATTCAGATTGGTTTCAAGCCTGCCGGTGGCATCAATTCTGTGATGGATGCAATGATTTACTACACCATCGTAAAAGAAGTGTTGGGTGAAAAATGGCTCACCAACAAGTGGTTCCGTTTAGGCACATCAAGACTTGCCAATCTGTTATTAAGCGAGATTGAGGGAAAAGAGACAAAATTCTTCTAAGTTGTCCCCTATCCTCTCCCTGAAGGGTGAGCAATAAAGACATAATAAGGCAGAGAATCAAATGATTACTCTGCCTTTTATGATAGTCCATAAAAATATGAATCCCTTAAGGGTAGGGGCATCTTTAGTTATTCCTTTGAATAACAAAATCAAGATAAGCCTGAAGTGCCTTTGCAATCTCTGGACTTTTTACATCCTGTTTAATGAATGTCTCAGCAGCTTGATGGAAATCCATCATCCGCCGTTCGGCATATTCAATACCACCATTTTGTTTCGTAAATTCTACCAAACGGGCGATTTCATCGGGAGTTATCGTACGTGACTTAACCTTACGTGCAAGTGAAATCATCAACTTATCTTGTGTGGTATTAATTGCATAGATTGCTGGCAAAGTCAACTTGCCTTCTGCCATATCGTTACCAGTAGGCTTGCCGATCTCCTTCGAATTATAATAGTCGAAGATATCATCCCGGATTTGGAAAATAAGACCTATATTTTGTCCGAATTTTACAGCAGCATCTAAGTCTGACGGATCATGTCCTGCTGAAATAGCACC
>CACZVX010000105.1:0-1844 GCA_902784755.1 uncultured Prevotellaceae bacterium | reverse complement strand
GTTTTTCTTTCAATTACTTGATAATAAATATCTTCCGAAAGACCGTCATTTGAGGTGTTTGTCAATTGAAGAATCTCTCCATTAGAAAGTGTTTGTCCGAGACGAGCCAAACGCTGTACGATATTTTCATTATGAGTCAGACTAACATATAATAAAGCGGTTGAAAGGATATAATCACCTACTAATACAGCAACCTTATTATCGTATGATGCATTCACCGACTGCTGTCCGCGGCGCTCCTCACTCTCATCCACCACGTCATCATGAACCAATGATGCCGTATGCAACAGTTCAAGTCCTACAGCCGCATGCTGGGTAGCCTCCGTAATACCGCCATAATTTTTGGCAATGAGCAACATCAAGATAGGACGCATCCTTTTCCCACCACGATTACGGATGTGCGACAAGGCTGTTTCCAACAGCCCGTCAGAATGAGAAAGACTCTGATTGAAGAGTTCGATGAAATCGTTCAATTCAGCTTCTATCGGTTGTTTAATCAACGAGAGGTAATCCATCAATTCTTGAAATTTGTTACAAAATTAATGTTTTTCTCTGATTAATGAAAAAAATTCCGTAACTTTGAGCGGAAAAATTAAAAATAAATGGATAAACTGTTTCTTTTGGACGCATATGCGCTGATTTACCGTTCATATTATGCCTTTATCAAGAACCCACGAATTAACTCGAAAGGTCTTAACACCTCTGCCATAATGGGGTTCTGCAATACGCTAAACGAAGTGTTGGAAAAGGAAAAACCGACACATATCGGCGTGGCTTTCGACCCCCATGGTCCTACGTTCCGAAACGAAGCTTATCCCGCCTATAAAGCCCAACGCGAGGAAACTCCCGAAGACATTCGTGCCAGTGTACCTATAATTAAGGATATCCTGCGTGCCTACCGCATCCCTATCCTGCAAGTAGATGGTTATGAGGCTGATGATGTAATAGGGACATTGGCACTAAAACTTTCTGGTAACTCCGAGAGTTCTAAGAAGTCTGACATATCCGTTTATATGCTCACCCCCGATAAAGACTACGGTCAGTTGGTTCGTGATAACGTTTTCATCTTCCGTCCTCGTCATGGTGGCGGCTATGAAACGATGTCACCCGAAACTGTTTGTGAGAAATACGCCATTTCATCGACCGATCAGGTTATAGACCTTCTTGCTTTAATGGGTGATTCGGCAGATAATTTCCCCGGATGTCCTGGTGTGGGTGAAAAGACTGCCGCCAAACTTATCGAACAGTTTGGAACAATAGAGAACATGCTCGCCCATACGGATGAGATCAAAGGTAAACTTCGTGAAAAAGTAGAGGCTGCTGTCGAAGATATCAAAATGTCGAAGTTCTTGGCAACCATCAAGACGGATGTCCCCATTGAAACCAATCTCGATGATTTGAAAATTGTGGAACCCGACGAGGAAGAGTTACGCAAACTTTTCACGGAATTGGAGTTTAAGAGCTTTGCCGACCGAGTTCTTAATAAAGTTAAACAACCGCAAAAAAAGATTGAATCGCAGCCTGATTTATTTGGATTTTTCACGCCCGAAGGGTCAGATGAGCCAAAATTCTCGAGTTTTGAGACTTTAAAAACAACTCCTCATGATTACAAACTTATTGAAAACAAAGAAGATGCGCAAAATCTTTGTGACTTTCTTTTGACAAATGATTTTTTAAGTTTAGATACGGAAACCACTTCGACCAATGCTATTGATGCAGAATTAGTCGGATTGAGCTTTGCTGTGAAAGAAAAAGAGGCGTGGTATGTTGCGATTCCTGCCAAACGTGAAGAAGCGTTGCAAATCGTTAACATCTTTAAACCGCTTTATGAAAATCCCCAAATC
>CACZVX010000104.1 GCA_902784755.1 uncultured Prevotellaceae bacterium | reverse complement strand
CGATTATAATTTGACGGAAGCTAAGACTTTGTCGGTGGCACCGGCTTGGTCTTTCACGAAATGACCGGCGTTGCTACCGCTCTCTTTGAGGAAAGCCTCATCGGATGCGAAACGTTCCATCAACTTCGCGAACTCGTCGTAGTCTTTGATTTCAAATCCGCCACCACAGGCTTTCAGTCCCTGAGCCTCTTGGAATTTCTTGTTGTTGGGGCCGAAGATGACGGGCATGTCCCATACGGCTGCCTCCAACGTGTTGTGAATGCCCACACCGAAACCGCCGCCGATATAAGCCACATCACCATAATTATAGATGCTGCTCAGCAGTCCGAAGCAGTCAATGATAAGCGTATCGGCCTTGGCTGCCTCCTCGCGGGTGGTCTGGGTGAAGCGAACGACCCGACGACCTCCGACCCCCCTTCCAACTTCCCCCGAGGGGGAAGAGGTCTGCTCGGGAATGGAGAGTTTAGAGATAATCTGCTGCAGATGGTCTTCGCCAATGACATGCGGGGCGATGATGAGTTTCCATTCAGGATGCTCATTGAAGTACTTGATAAAGATGTCTTCATCGGGAGGCCAGGAAGAACCGGCAATGAAAACCCCCTCCATGCCTCCCCGAAAAGAATCACCCACCCTATGTCCCTCCCGAAGGGAGGGATTTTGATTTCCTTTATCGGGAGAAGTCATATCTGACTCCCCTCCCTTCGGGAGGGGTTGAGGGTGGGTGAATGCTTCCACAATCGGCAACTGCTTGGCCAACGACTTGATGGTCATGACGCGGTCGAAACGGGTATCACCCACAATCTCGGTTTCCGTGATGCCAATCTTCGCCAATAGCTGGCGGCTCTCCTCATTCTGAACAAAGAACTTGGTGAAACACTTCAGCACACGCGAATAGGCACGTCCGTACCACCGGAAGAAAATCTGGTCGGGACGAAAGATGCTGCTCACGCTATAAGTGGGAACACCGCGATGCTTCAGGATATGCAGATAGTTGTACCAGAATTCGTACTTGATGAAGAAAGCCATCACGGGACGAATCGTACGCAGGAACCGGCGGGCATTGGTCACCGTGTCGATGGGCAGGTAGGTGATAATGTCGGCACCTTGGTAATTCTTGCGCACCTGATAACCTGAAGGCGAGAAGAAGGTGAGCAGAATCTTGTATTCCGGATGCTCCAGTCGGATACGCTCGATGATGGGACGCCCCTGCTCAAACTCACCGAGCGAAGCCGCGTGCACCCATACATATTTGGCATTGGGATCCACCTTCTGCTTCAAGGTCTTGAAAGCAGCACGCTCACCACGCCACATCACCCTCACCTTATGGTCAAAGATGGCTGCAATGGCAACGCCCAACTGGACCAAGTACATCGCAATATTGTACATAAATTTGAATTAAGATTTAAAAATTAAGAATTTAGAGTTGTTCTCGCTACGTTCGAATTATTGAATTATTGAATTTAGAATTGATACTTGCCTCATTCTTCATGGTTCATTGAGAATCGCAAATAAACAATTCTATTTTCTCAATTCATCCTTCTTAATTCAAAACCTCTATGGCACGGCGAGTGCGGCGGATGGTCTCCTCTTTGCCTAAAAAGGCGGAGATATCAAACATGCCAGGACCTTTGCCTTCTCCTACAAGTGCCAAACGCCAGGCATTCATCACATCGCCGAGTTTATAGCCCATCTTTTCTATCCAAGCTTTCACTATGGTTTCCTGACCTTCGACGCTAAAATCGGTAATACGTTCCAAAACTCCACAGAGCTGGCCGAGAACCTTTCCTGAATCTTCTTTCCAACGCTTTTTGACAGTCTTTTCATCGTATTCAATCGGTGGGAGGAAGAAGAAGGAACAAAGGGGCCAGAGCTCCTTCACAAAGTTCACGCGGTCCTTCATCATGTGAACCACTTCAGTCACCCGCTTCAGTGATTCTTCCACACCATTATTAGCTACAATGGGTGCAAAGAGATGAGCTATTTCCTCATCACTCTTCTGGAGAATATATTCGTGATTGAACCAAATGCCTTTCTGATAGTCGAACTTCGCTCCTGCTTTCGAGCATTTAGATATATCGAAAGCCTCAACAAGTTGTTGCAAAGTGAACATCTCCTGTTCAGTTCCGGGATTCCAACCTAAGAGTGCCAGGAAATTAATGACTGCCTCGGGGAAATAGCCTTGCTCACGGAAACCATTGCTCACCTCGCCCGTCTTGGGATCGTGCCACTCCAATGGGAACACGGGGAAACCGAGACGGTCGCCGTCGCGCTTGGAAAGTTTACCCTTGCCGTCGGGTTTCAGCAGCAGGGGCAAATGAGCAAACTGCGGCATCGTATCCTCCCATCCAAAAGCACGATAAAGCAGTACATGAAGCGGAGCACTGGGCAGCCACTCCTCACCGCGAATGACATGGGAAATCTCCATCAGGTGATCATCCACAATATTAGCCAGATGATAGGTGGGCAGTTCGTCAGCACTCTTATACAGAACCTTATCGTCGAGAATCTCACTCTTTACAACCACCTCGCCACGAATCAAGTCAAAAACGTGAACCTCTTCACCTGGGTCAATCTTGAAACGGACCACGTATTGCTGTCCCTCAGCAATCAGGGAGTCCACCTCTTCCTTTGACAACGTCAGCGAATTACGCATCATGCCGCGAGTGCTGGCATCATACTGGAAATTCTTGATCTCATTGCGCTTGGCCTCCAGCTCCTGCGGGGTGTCGAAAGCGATATAAGCTTTCCCGGCAGAAAGCAGCTGTTGCACATATTTTTTATAGATGTCACGGCGCTCACTCTGACGGTAAGGCCCGTATTCACCACCGAAACTCACGCCCTCATCAAACTGGATGCCGAGCCAACGGAACGATTCGATGATGTATTCTTCAGCTCCAGGAACAAAGCGGTTTGAATCGGTATCTTCTATACGGAACACGAGGTCGCCGCCATGCTGGCGCGCAAACAAATAATTATACAAGGCGGTACGCACGCCACCGATGTGCAAGGCACCCGTTGGACTAGGCGCGAAACGCACTCTCACTCTTCTTTCTGACATAATTGTAGTCTAATATTTTTTTTGCTCAAGAAATCAAAATCCCTTTGCTTTCTCTTCGCTTTATCCAAATTTTATATAAATTTGGTGCAAAAGTACGACTTTTTTATCAATTATGCGAGAATTTTTCGTATTTTCGCAGAGTAAAACCGAACAGCACACATTTTATGGCAAGAAATAACTCCACGCAAAGCCACTTCTGGCGCAAATTCTTTTCACGCTTAGCACTTGTCCTATTAAGCGTTGTCATCATCGTATGGTTTCTGCCACGCACCAGCGGTCCGCAGTTCCGATATGATGTGGGAAAGCCCTGGATGTATTCTTCACTGATTGCTAGTTTCGACTTCCCTATCTATAAAACCGACGAGGCTATTCAGAGTGAACGTGACAGTATCTTGGAGGCTTTTGAACCTTACTACAACTATAACAGTGACGTGGAAAAAGAACAGATAGCCAATTTCCGCAACACCTTCAAGAATGGAATCCCCGGACTGGGCCACGAGTATATAGAGATTATAGCCGACAGGCTTCACAGGCTTTATCAGGCAGGTGTGATGAGTACACCCGAATATTCCAGAATTGGCAAGGACACCACCAGCACCATCCGTGTGGTGAGTGGAAAGACGGCCTCTAACCTTCAGATCAATTGCATTTATTCCACGATTGCGGCTTATGAACAGTTGTTCCTTGATGAGAAACTCGCCCCCCAGAGGCCTTTACTACAGCCATGTAACCTGAATGAATTCATCCGGCCAAATCTCATCTACGACAAAGACCGTTCTGAAACGGAAAAGAATGACTTGCTGAGTACCATCCCAAGAGCCAGCGGCATGGTACTGGCAGGACAGAAGATTATTGATCGTGGAGAAATCGTGGACGAGAAAACTTTTCGCGAACTCAGCAGTTTCGAACATGAGATGAGGCGGCGCTCTGCTACTTCCAGCACCATTAGCAGTACCATTGCCGGACAATCCATCTTCGTCTTAATCCTCATTGCACTGTTTACCATCTATCTGGCCCTTTTCCGTAAGGACTACTTCGAAAAGCCGCGTTCTATTACGATGCTCTATTCATTCATCACACTCTTCCCTATCGTGGTATCTCTGATGATAGAGCATAATATATTCAGCGTTTACGCCGTGCCTTTTGCCATGACACCTATTTTCATACGCGTGTTTATGGATTCCCGAACGGCATTCATCGCACATGTTGTGATGATTCTCATCTGTGCCGCCGCGGTGAAGTATCAGTATGAATTCATCATCATCCAACTGGTGGCGGGTTTGGTAGCCATCTATTCTTTGCGTGATCTTGAGAACCGGTCACAACTGTTCAGGACTGCCTTTCTGGTAGCACTCGGCAGCAGTATCACCTATTTGGCCCTTCAACTGATGCAGGACAACAGTATCTGGCAGATGGACCACGACATGTATAAATACTTCATTGTCAATGGCATTCTCCTGCTATTTGCTTACCCGCTGATGCTTATCGTCGAGAAAGCTTTCGGATTCACTTCTAATGTCACGCTCATCGAACTGTCAAATACATCGAAAGATCTGCTCCGCCGCCTTTCTGAAGTAGCTCCCGGCACTTTCCAGCATAGCATCACCGTGGGAAATCTCGCAGTAGAGATTGCCAATAAAATTGGAGCCAAGGGACAACTTGTACGTACGGGAGCCCTCTATCATGACATCGGAAAGATGTATAACCCCGCTTTCTTCACAGAGAATCAGGCTGGCGTAAATCCTCTGGAAAAGATGGGACGTGCTGAGGCTGCCCAGATTGTCATCTCGCATATCAATGAAGGACTCAAACTGGCTGAAAAATACGACCTTCCCAGTATCATCAAAGATTTCATCTCCACCCACCACGGCACGGGCAAGACCAAGTATTTCTACATTTCTTACAAGAATGAGCATCCTAATGAGAAGATAGACGAAAACCTCTTCACATATCCTGGTCCAAACCCATTTACACGTGAACAAGCCATTTTGATGATGGCCGATACCGTGGAGGCTGCTTCCCGTTCTCTTCCTGAATACACGGAGGAAAGCATATCGGCATTGGTGAACCGTCTTATAGATGCCCAGGTGAGCGAAGGTTTCTTTGATGACTGTCCTATTACCTTCCACGATATCAATGTGGCCAAGCAGGTATTAATTGAACGCCTGAAGAGCATCTATCATACCCGGATCTCTTATCCAGAATTAAAGAAATAAAGCAAAACATTCATTTCTTCTTATACCTTTCTATTTGGTCAATAATGTTGAAAAAACTGCACAAAATCGCTGATTTGTGCACAAATTCGGTAGGATTGTGCATAAAATATGTTAATTGTATGTTTATTAACTAAGAAGTATGGAACAATATACTTACCTTTGCAACCAAGTTTTTTAAAGGTATTTAAGATGTATAAGGTTAAATTTATCAGCGTAGCAGTGATGCTCGCAACCGCAACCACCGCTTTTGCCGGTGGTATTCTGACAAACACCAATCAAAGCGTAAATTTTCTTCGTAACCCCGCACGAGATGCCGCTATCGGCCTCGACGGAGTTTATTCTAA
>CACZVX010000103.1 GCA_902784755.1 uncultured Prevotellaceae bacterium | reverse complement strand
GTTAAAATACAAAAAGTCCCTCATTTAGAGGGACTTAGTTCAAATTACTCCAAGTTGTTCAGAGTTGTTTATAAGGGGTTACTTGCCCACGCAGAAATTTTTAAAGATATTTCCTAATACTTCGTTGGGGGTGATGATGCCTTTGCCGGTAATCTCTGATAATTGAGAAAGGACGAGGCGGAGGTCTTCGGCAATAAGGTCGCCGCTGAGATTGTTCTCTAAAGAATCAATGACACGCAGGAATGTTTCATGGGCTTGTATCAAGGCTTCGTAGTGACGGGCACTTGTGATGATGACGTCGTTCTCTGAAATTTCGGGAATATTGGCTGCTTTGAAAATGGCCTCTTCGAGTGCTTCTATTCCTTGGCCGTATTTGGCGCTGATGGCGAGGACGGGATGTCTATAGTCAGCAACTGAATTGCTGAAAACTGGTAATTTGTCTATCTTGTTTTGAATGATAATCAATGACTTACCAGCTGTTTGTTTGATAATTTCTTTAATTCCTTTTTCGTCTGGAATTTCATCAATTACCCATAAGACTATTACCGCTTCGGATAGTTTCTGATAGGTGCGTTCGATACCTAACCGTTCTATCTCATCTGTTGTGTTGCGAATGCCTGCCGTATCGATAAAACGGAAGGTGATTCCATTGATAATCGTAGTGTCCTCAATGACGTCTCTTGTTGTCCCATGAATGCTGGAAACAATGGCTTTGTCGTCGTGAAGCAGACGATTAAGAAGCGTGGATTTTCCTACGTTAGTCTTGCCGATAATGGCCACTGGAACACCTTGCTTAATGGCATTACCCATTTCAAAGGATTGTGAGAGACGGACAATCTTGTTGTCAATATTTTTGGCAAGTTCTAACAATTCGGAACGGTCGGCAAACTCAAGGTCCTCGTGGTCGGAGAAATCCAGTTCCAACTCCAAAAGAGAAGTCATTTTCAGAAGTTGTTCGCGAAGTATACCGAGTTCAGATGAGAAGTTTCCCCGAAGTTGAGACATCGCCATTTTATGAGTAGCCGCATTTGTAGATGCTATCAGATCAGCCACGGCTTCAGCTTGTGAAAGGTCCATCTTCCCATTGAGATAGGCCCGCTGAGTGTATTCGCCAGGAAGTGCCTGGCGGCAACCGTTCAGTATAAGAAGTTCTAACAGCTTACTTATGATATAACGTGAACCGTGGCAGGAAATCTCTACGGAGTCTTCGCCTGTGTAAGAATGAGGGGCACGGAAAATGGAGACAAGCACGTCGTCGATGATATCACCAGTGGTATTTTGGATGGTGCCGTAGTGGATGGTGTTGGCGAGGAATTGGGATTTCCGGGAACTGTTGGGGCGGTAGATATGGGAAAGAATCTCAAGTGCTTGCGGACCTGAGATTCTTATGACGGCTATTGCACCTCCGGCAGGAGTTGCCAGGGCGCAGATGGTATCGTTATTCATTATGCTTTTAAGTTGCGGTGAAATCGCAACATGCAGGGCTTTTAAATGCGGTCGAGCACCAATGTGATGAGTGTGTCGATACTATTCTTATAGTTCGTGTTCATCTCACCAGCATAACGGTTTGCAATGACCATGCAACAAGTCATGGCCTTATGGCCAAGTAGCGATGCAAGACCTGCAAGGGCTGATGACTCCATCTCGAAATTACAGATGTGGAGGTCGCCATACTGGAAAGACTCGATTTTCTTATTCTGATCAGGATCCTGGACAGGAATACGGATTTTACGTCCCTGGGGGCCATAGAAACCACCGCAGGCAACAGTAATGCCCCTTACCATTTCGGAACCAGCCACACGTTCAATAAGTTCAGGATCTGCAACGGCTACATAAGGCGCTCCCTTTTTAGGATTCCAATCCATATGTTTGGTGAAGGCAGCCTCAAGGTCGAGGTCACAAACTTCATCGCGACCAGCGTAGTAGTTGAGCAAGCCATCGAAGCCAATGCTCTTAACCGAGGCTATGAAAGTGCCCACGGGTGTAAATGGCTGAAGACCGCCGCAGGTACCAATACGCACCATCGTCAGTTCACGATGCTCATCTTTTTCCTCACGCGTATTGAAGTCTATGTTAGCCAAAGCATCAAGTTCTGTGGCCACGATGTCGATGTTGTCACATCCGATTCCATGGCTCTGTGCGGTGATGCGTTTGCCCTTATAGGTACCGGTGATGGTGTGGAACTCACGGCTGCTTACTTCGTTCTCTATGGAATCGAAATGAGCAGCAACCGTATTGACACGGGCAGGATCGCCTACAAGAATCACCTTGTCGGCCAAATGTTCGGGCTTCAGATGGAGATGAAATGCGCTTCCGTCCTCATTGATGGGGAGCTCGGAGGCAGGAAAATGTCTTTTTGTCATAGTTATAAGGTTTTAATAAAGACGAAATGGCTGATGAAACCAGCCACAACGAAGGACTTTAGTTGTTAATGGCTCTAATCTCGTCGTTTCTGATACGACGGTTCATAGAGGCGATGTCAAGCCGGAGCTGTTGGAGTTCTTTCTCGGCTTTCAGGATTTCTGCTCCAAGAGCAGAGCGGTCGAATCGATTGGCATTGTGATATTTCACCCGAGCGTCCTCAAGTTCCTTCTCGCTCTTGACCAGCATCTGCTGCATTTCCTTGAGTTGGTCGAGGCGAGTCTTGTTTTCTACGACCTTGAAGTCATCTTCGCTCGTGTAGGTGATATCATCATTAATGATGAAGGAGAAAGTGTTCACCTTAACAGGTTTATATTCACGTTCCTTCATTTGCTTCAGACGGCGTTCTGCCAAAGCCAGTTCCACGTAGTGACCATCCCATGTGTCGGCAATACTGGTAAGAGCTGCACGGGAACGAACCGTGGAAAGGCCCTCAGTCTCAATGCTCAGATTCTCACGGCTCAATGGGGGTACGAAAGTGTAAACACAAACACGTCCTTCAGGTTGGCGACGGTCGGTGACAAACCATCCAAGTGTGTCAACCTCATCCACCACGTACATGTAGTCGTTGGCGTTGGAATTGAAAGGATAGCCTATGTTCTGTGCCTTCAGATATGTGTTGTCTTCAGCATCATAGCGCGTAATGAAGATGTCATAACCGCCCAATGAGCCTTCTCCCTTATGAGAGAAATAAAGCGTAATGCCATCAGACATGAGGAAAGGATAGTTGGAAGGTTCACCCAGTGATTCTACAAACTGGCGCTTTCCCCATTCATCACCTTCCTTGCTCTTGGTATAGATGCGTGCGTTTCCAGCGGTGTCAGCGATGGAATAGAGCATACGGTCACCAAACTCATTGGTGAACTGGTAGCCAAATTCGGTGGGCTCTATCTTTCCACATTCAGGTGGAAGCGGGATATAGCTAAGAAAACTGTCCTTAGCCACCACGATGCTGTCCACGATGAGCACCCTTTGCGTGGCTTCCAGAAGATTCTCATGGAGGATCTGTGCAGCCGTGGGGGCCTTTGGTTGGGGCGCAGGTGTGCGCTTCTTCACCTGGGCATTAGAGCTAATGCTGATAGCAACAGTAAGGAGTAGTAGGGTGAGAATCCTTTTCATTTGATGATCTTGATGGAGTTTTACTATTTCATGAAGACAAGATAAACCGCGCAGATGATGAGCAGAAAGGCGAGGATATGGTTCCAGTGGAGGTGGGTGCCCTGAAACATGATGTTCGTAATGACACAGAACACCGCAATGGAAATGCCCTCCTGAATCACTTTCAGCTGAACGATGTTGAAGGGACCTCCGTTGCCGTTGAAGCCGAATCGGTTTGCCGGTACCTGACAGCAATACTCAAAGAAGGCAATACCCCAAGAAAAAGCGATGACACCGATGAGTGGCCAGTTGCTGGAAACGCCCGATTGCTGGAGACGGAGATGCCCATACCAAGCAAACGTCATGAAGACGTTGCTCAGTATAAGCAGGATGATGGTATAGAGACCGTTCATTTCTTCTTTTTTATGGATTGCGACAGAGTCGTAATTTACGGAACTATTTTGCTTGGAGTTTGGCATCCATAGAGGCAGCGGCACGTCGGCCATCACCCATGGCGAGGATAACCGTGGCACCTCCGCGAACGATGTCACCACCGGCAAACACCGTAGGACGTGAACTCTGCATGTCGTCATTTACGGCAATGGTGTTCTTACGACCCAGTTCAAGACCCTTGATTGACTTCGGTACCAATGGGTTGGGACTTACACCCACGGCCACGATAACCTGATCTACATCGAGGGTAACAGTTTTGCCTTCGACGGGGATAGGAGAGCGACGGCCAGAAGCATCGGGTTCACCAAGTTCCATCACCTGAAGTACAGCCTGTTTCACAGCACCCTGTTCATCGGCAATATACTCGATGGGATTGTGGAGCGTGAGGAAGCGGATTCCCTCTTCCTTAGCGTGTTTCACCTCCTCCAGACGGGCAGGCATCTCCACCTCAGAACGGCGGTAAACCAAGGTCACGTCAGCACCCAGGCGCTTAGCTGTACGGCAAGAGTCCATAGCCGTGTTACCACCACCTACCACGAGTACACTCTTGGCAGGATTCAGCGGGGTGTCGGTTGTGGGATTGGCTGCATCCATCAGGTTCACACGGGTGAGATACTCGTTGGACGACATGATGTTGATGGCATTTTCGCCAGGAATATTCATGAAGTTGGGCAGACCTGCACCGGAACCTACGAAGATACCCTTGAAGCCCTGAGCCTCGAGTTCGTCCACGGAGATGGTCTTACCGACAATCACGTCTGTCTGGAAATGAACGCCCATCTTGGCGAGATTGTTGATTTCAACATCCACGATGGCATTGGGCAGACGGAATTCAGGAATACCGTATTTCAACACACCGCCAATCTCGTGAAGTGCCTCAAATACATACACATCGTAACCCTTCTTGACCATGTCGCCTGCGAATGAAAGTCCCGAAGGGCCAGAGCCCACGACGGCAATCTTGATACCGTTAGAGGGAGCAATTTCGGGCAGGGAGATGTTACCGCTTTCACGCTCAAAGTCGGCGGCAAAGCGCTCCAGATAACCGATGGCCACAGCCTGACCACCACTCTTCAGATGGATACACTTGCTCTCGCACTGCTTTTCCTGTGGACATACACGGCCACAAACGGCAGGCAGGGCAGAGGTGTCCTTCAGTACCTTGGCAGCAGCCAGGAACTGACCTCGCTCGATATTCTTGATGAATGAGGGGATATTCACGTTGACAGGGCAACCTTCCACACAAGAGGGCTTGGGACAGTCGAGGCAACGCTTGGCCTCAGTAAGTGCCTGCTCCTTGGTGAGACCCTTGTTCACCTCTTCCAGACGCGTTGTGGCGCGATAAACGGGGTCGAGTTCGGGCATTACGACACGCTCGATAGCCATGCGCTCCTTGGGCTTCATGCTCTTGCGGAGTTCCTGGCGCCATTCGGCTTTGTTGTCGGTGAGTACTTCGATAGTGTCGTTGGTGGGGTCGTCGTCCATCACGATGTCGGTGGTTGCAGCGACGGAGTCGCTGCTTGCGGTAGAAGATGAGCCTACGAGGTGCTCCTCATAGTGGGCGAGTTCTTCCTGCTCCTCGCGCTTGAAAGTACCCATGCGCTTGAACATTTCGTCCCAGTCAACGAGGGCTCCGTCAAACTCAGGACCGTCGATGCAGACGAACTTTGTCTTACCGCCAATGGTCAGTCGGCATGCACCGCACATTCCCGTTCCGTCCACCATAA
>CACZVX010000102.1 GCA_902784755.1 uncultured Prevotellaceae bacterium | reverse complement strand
ATGCAGGATGTTCAGGATTGTCTTTGCATACCGGACAGAGACTCTCGTTCTCGTCCATATCCTCGTATTCGTGTTTGCGCTTGGGATTCATGGGGAACCCTCCCTTCTTCACGCGTTTCTTCTGGGCAAACAGCTCACCGATACCCCAAAGCAGCGAGGCGCCACATACACCTAGAATAGAAGACACCACGATGCCTGTCTTTTCTGATTCAAAGGCATTCGGCACGATGAAAGCAGCACATATGAAGAAGATACCGCCTACCAGCCAAAGCCACCAGTAGCGCGTTCCCGTATAATATTCTGTCTTGATAACCAGGGGGTGACACAGGCCGATGATCAGAAAAGTGCAGATGGCGATAATCACGCCCGTAAAGTATATTTCCATAACATGGCGATAATCACGCCCGTAAAGTATATTTCCATAACCGTTTCTGATTTTAGGCTCCAAAATTACGTCAAAAAATCCAAATATCAAAACTTTTTTAAGCGAACCTTCGAAGTTTTCATTAAAAATCATTATCTTTGTGCTCAAATCTAACAAAGTACAACGAACTAATACATTAATTTTTTATTATGGAAAATAACGCAGAACTTATCAAACAATGCGAGGCCAAAGCCCAGGAGTGGCTTTCACCTGCTTTTGACGAAGAAACCCGCAAGGAAGTACAGGCTATGCTGGATTGTGAGGACAAGACCGCCCTCATCGACGCATTCTACCAGAACCTCGAGTTCGGTACGGGTGGACTTCGTGGCATTATGGGTGCCGGAACTAACCGTATGAACAAGTATATCGTCGGTATGGCCACACAGGGCTTTGCCAACTATATCCTGAAGGCTTTCCCCGGCAAGCAGTGCTCCGTGGTCGTAGGCCACGACTGCCGAAACAACGGACGCATGTTCGCAGAGTCTGTTGCTGACATCTTCTCAGCTAACGGCATTAAGGTCTATCTCTTCGAGAGCCTCCGTCCTACACCTGAGATTTCCTTTGCCATCCGTCAACTGGGTGCACAGGCAGGTGTCAACGTGACGGCTTCCCACAACCCCAGGGAGTATAACGGCTACAAGGCCTACTGGGATGATGGTGCACAGGTACTGGCTCCTCACGACAAAGGTATCATCGACGAGGTGAACAAAGTGACGATTCACGACGTGAAGTTCGAGGGCAACAAGGATCTCATCGAGATCATTGGTGGTGAGATGGACTGGGATTACATCCAGGCCGTGAAGGAGGCTATGGTTGACCAGGACGTCATCCTGCGCCAGAAGGACCTCAACATCGTCTATTCACCCATGCACGGTACTGGTCGCGTGATCATTCCTATGGCCCTGCGCTCATGGGGCTTCCAGAACATCCACGTGGTACCCGAGCAGATGGTCATCGACGGAAACTTCCCGACGGTCGTCAGCCCGAACCCCGAGAATGCCGAGGCTATGACGCTGGGTATGAAGCTCGGTACGAAGCTGAATGCCGACCTCGTGATTGCTTCCGACCCCGATGCTGACCGTCTGGCCATTGTCTGCCGCAATCCGAAGGGTGAGTGGGAGATCCTGAACGGTAACCAGACCTGCATGATGTTCTCATGGTATATCATCGCCAACAAGAAGAAGCTCGGTCAGCTGAAGGGCAACGAGTTCCTCGTGAAGACCATCGTAACCACTGAGGAAATTGCCGAGATTGCCAAGAAGAATGGCGTTGAACTGAAGGACTGCTACACCGGCTTCAAGTGGATTGCCAACGAGATCCGCGTCAACGAGGGCGTGAAGAAGTACATCGGTGGTGGTGAGGAATCATTCGGTTTCCTGCCGTTCGACAAAGTTCGTGATAAGGATTCACCCGCTTCCATCTGTCTCATCTGCGAAATCGCTGCTTGGGCACGCGACAACGGCAAGACCCTCTACGACCTGCTGATGGACATCTACGTAGAGTACGGATTCTCCAAGGAGGCCACCATCAATGTGGTTCGTCCTGGTAAGACAGGAGCCGACGAGATCAAGGCCATGATGGAGAACTTCCGCGCCAATCCTCCGAAGGAACTCGGTGGCTCTAAGGTTTGCTGCTGGAAGGACTACAAGACTCTTGAGCAGACCAATGCCGACGGCTCCAAGACCAAGATTGACATGCCTGCCACCAGCAACGTGCTGCAGTGGTTCTGCGAGGACGGTACGAAGGTCAGTGTTCGTCCTTCAGGTACAGAGCCCAAGATCAAGTTCTACACCGAGGTCAAGGATCCGTCCATGAAGTGCGCCGGATGCTATGAGCGTTGCAACAGCGACGCCACGGCTAAGATCGAGGCCATCAAGAAGGGCTTGAATCTCTAATCCGTTCCTTTAAAACTTTAAGCGTGAGACAGTGGGCACATCCATTGTCTCACTTTTTTTCCCTTTATGTTCACTTCCTTCAAAAAGAAGGGAGTTAAATAGTTCTCAAACTAAAATAATAATACACGGAGATGGGTTTATCAAGAACAAAAGTTATGTGTCTTTGCATTCTCTGTGTACATAATAAATATAGGACAGACTAGTTCCCCAACCAAAATTATGAAAAATATTTCAGGAAATATTTGGTGGTTCGAAATTTTTACACTACCTTTGCACTCGCAATTCAGAAATGAGTTGTTTCGGCAATCAGGCGAGCCTCCTTTGGAAGGATGGGTGAGTGGCTGAAACCAGCAGTTTGCTAAACTGCCGTACGGGTAACCGTACCGGGGGTTCGAATCCCCCTCCTTCCGCAGAGGGGACGCTGGAATACCGAAACTAACTGGTCGGTTCATCTAACGGTTAGGATACAAGATTCTCAATCTTGGCATAAGGGTTCGATTCCCTTACCGACTACAAAATCCGCTGACTTTAATAAGTTAGCGGTTTTTTTATTTCTGCTTAGAGAGGAATCAGGAGGAGCAACTTGGATGACTCATCCACACGCTTTTCTGAAGAAGGGTGGGGAACTCATGATAGATCTGAAACCCTACTTTGCCGGTTACAATAAGAACCCGCTGTTTACAATCATTTCTGACGGGGGTATCAAGTGCGAGCCGAAGGGTGACGGAAGTTATCTCATTCATGCTCCGCGTAAAGACGGGTGCTATACAGTACGTGTGAACGTCATCGATGACGACCGCGTGAGCTCGCTCACCCGCGATTTCTATTTTGTGGTTACTTCCCGCATTTGACAGACAAGAATCCTTAATACAACCCCCGACAAGTTTGAACGCTTGCCGGGGGTTCTTCAGATAGGTGTTCTATACTAAGACATTATCTTACAATTTTGTAGCTCCATTCTTTGAAGCATCCAGGAGGCGCTTCAGTACCGATTCTTTCACCTTGAAAATCGTGCCGTGCTTCTGGCCGATGGGTACCTCAATACGGTTGTCTATGGGCGTGAAGGTCTTGAAATCCTTTGTGGAAACGGCTCCATATCTCGTCTGGCGATAGACATCGAAATAGATGAGGTATTCATCACCGACCTTGTAGCAGCAGGCGCCTTCTGAATAAGTGGGCGCAAACTTCTCCGTAGGATTACTGAAAGGTCCGTAAGGTGACTTTCCGAAGACGCAGAACAAATCGCTATACTCTGGTTTACGGTTATCCTTCAGGATAAACACATAATCGTTCTTCGCCCTTTTGTAGAGGAATCCGTCAATGCTGTTGAAACCCGGGTCGTAGTAAGGCTTCGTCTCTGCGAAGGTCATGAAGTCCTTCGTGGTGGTATAATACATACGATGACTTCCGTTGGTGCCCAGATTGTCGGCTTCTGTACGCAGCTCCTTGCGGATACCCGACGACCAGATGATGAGAAATTGCTCCAGCTCATCGTCATAGAAGAGTTCCGGCGCCCACACATTATTGGTGACGGAATCGGCCATGACGGTAATCTTGCGTTGTTCACTCCAGTTGATCAAATCCTTCGAAGAAGCATAGCCAAAGGCTTTCTCACCAGCCCATGCCAATGTCCACACAAGATGGAAGGTTCCGTCAGGACCTTGGGTAATAGAAGGATCGCGCATCATTGGAGCAGGATAATACTTGCCTTTTACGGTCTTCTGCGCCTCAAAATTATAATAAGGTTTATCGTTGCCAATCATCGGACGCAGGAAGGAACCCGCAATACTGTCCCACTTAAGACCATCGTAGCTGTAAAGAAAATGCAAACCGTCGAGAGCTGGTTCACGATGTCCCGTGAAAAGATATACCTCACGGTCGCCGTCACCCTTCAGTTCAAACTTCTTTCCGTTGATTTTCACGTTGTCGAAATTTACATTCTCAACGCCTCTCAGCAGGTTGATTTCTTTCTCTTTCACACCATTGAACTCGCAATCCTTCACAAAGATATTGCGCACCTGGGTACCCACCTTCATGCCTCCGATGTGCAGCGCATAGCGACTTTGTTTGCTGGTGATGTTCTCCAGATAGATGTCGTGGAAATAGGGCCTGTAGGGACCGTCTTCCACACGCCAGTAGGTGAGTTCCATACCGAGGATAGCAAGGTCAACGGCACCCACCGTGATGTTACGGGCGTAAACATCATGCACCTCACCGCCACGCTCGGCATTGGATTTGATGCGGATAATACGACCCAGTTCAGGACTGTCCATCGTGCAATTCTCCACCCAAACGTGATGGCAGCCGCCCGTGATTTCGCTACCAATGGCCACACCCGCATGTCCGTCTTTCATGTGGCAGTTGCGCACGATGATGTTCTGACTTGGAATCATCACGCGTCTTCCGTCCTGGTCTCTTCCTGATTTGATGGCTATGCAGTCGTCGCCGGTGTTGAAGTCGCAGTCTTCAATCAGCACCCCGTCGCATGATTCAGGGTCGCAACCGTCGTTGTTTCCCATGTGGCTGTGCATGTTCACACGCCGTAGGATTACGTTTTTCGAAAACAGGGGATGGATGAGCCAGAAAGGTGAGTTGTTAATGGTGATGTCCTCCAGCAGCACATTCTCACATTCATAGAAGTTGATGAACTGCGGACGAATGCCCATTGACCCCTGATAAACGCGTTTCTCCACAGGAATCTCCGCATCTTTCGCGTTGAAAAGATGGCTGTGAGTGCCTTCCTCTTTGCCCTCATCAGGTTTGAAATTGCGCAGGCGTTCCATGGAAAACCAGTTTTCCTTACTTGCCTGACCGTCGAGGATTCCCTTTCCCGTCACCGCAATATTCTCGGCTCCCCGTGCGTAGATCAGTGGGGAGAGATTATAGCAATCCATTCCTTCAATGCGCGTTTTCACCACGGGGAAAAGGTTTCTGTCGGTTGTGAAAAGGATTATTGCACCGTCTTCCAGATGCAGGTTCACGTTCGAAAGCAGACGGATGGGTGCTGTCTTATAGACACCAGCCGGCACAATCACTCTTCCGCCACCGTTATGCGAACAGTAGTAGATCGCCGTATTGATGGCGTCCGTATAGAGTGAATCCTTACCATTGTAGAAGTCTGTAATCCGGTAGTCGCGATTTTTAAACACGGGGTCTTTAATGCGCGCCAACACCTTGTTCATCTCTTCCCATCCGGCATCCGACGGGTTTGGTTTCACGGCCTCTACCGTCTTCTTGCGCGCTTTCTGATTTTTCTTACCCTGAGCGATACTTGTAGAAGACATCGCAGGACTTGCCATCCACACCATAGTGAGTATGACGATAAATAGTTTTTTCATCTTGATCGTATTATAGATTATTATGTTATTGATTGGTTTGTTTTTAAGTACTGCAAATATACAAAAAAAATTCTATAACGTGTAATTTCTTCACATCTTTTGAGAATTTTGTGATGATTCGTGTTAAATGCAGAGCTACCAGTGAAGCCGGTTATCTCTTTTGGCAAGATACCTATGATGCCGCATTTCTATACAAGTTTATAAAGTTTTTTATTATTTCCACATAATTCAACGGAAAGTTTTGTATCTTTGCCACAGTTTTTTCATAGAAGTACTGATTGATGAGTTCCTCCACATCGTCGTGAGACGCTTGTTAACTCTTTTTCATAAAGAGAAAAACCCTAATATTTATAATGTTTAGAAATTATATTCTTAGGAGGAACAAAATCGGGGGGGTAGGCATGCTGGGAGGCAGGCTTGCCCCCGTTTTTTATAAGGGTTTAAGCGCTGC
Organism: uncultured Prevotellaceae bacterium; assembly: GCA_902784755.1. GTDB lineage: Bacteria > Bacteroidota > Bacteroidia > Bacteroidales > Bacteroidaceae > Prevotella. The sequence continues at coordinate 141 of CACZVX010000102.1, read as the reverse complement.
TTTGCAGCTGTTTAAGCGTCCTTCGGACTGTTTAAGCGCTTCGCTGTTTAAAGGACGATGACGTTTTTAGCCCTGAGAAGATTTCTTTTAACCGCTGCGTAGCAGCACTTAACCAGTAGCGAAGCTACGATTAACCCTTTA
>CACZVX010000101.1 GCA_902784755.1 uncultured Prevotellaceae bacterium | reverse complement strand
GCGGTGTTGCCCAACCAGAAGAAAGGCGTGCCATTCTCATGGATGAGATAACGATGGTTGTCGGATACTTTGAGACGGCCATTGTCCCAGGGTTTGGCTCTCTGGGCTGTCGTGATGCCGCAGCATACTAAACAAAGGACTAGAGCGATGATGTTCTTTTTCATATTCGTTGGTTTATTATTTTGCTTTCAGTTGGAGGGTCTGACCTTTTTTGGTCTTGATTGTATAGATGTAATAGGCTCCTGATTTCTTGCCGCTACGGTTCAAAGGAGTAGCGGTCCGGATGGAAAGATTACCGCCGTTGAGACTCTTGATGGTGGCTGTTTGCAGGCGGTTTTCATTCCAGTTCATACTGACTTCATAACCGCCACGGGCACGGAGACCACTGATACTACCGCTCTTCCAAACATCGGGGAGGGCAGGCAACAGATGGAGGATGGGCATTCCTTTCTCCGTAGTCTCATGACTTTGCAACAACATCTCTGCAATTCCTGCTGTACAACCAAAGTTTCCGTCAATCTGGAAAGGCGGATGGGCATCGAACATATTGGGATAGGTGCCACCGTGCTGCTTGGTGGTTCCAAAAATAAGGAATGTATCGGGAGTCAGCGTCAACTGGTCTTGAATGAGTTTATAGGCATGGTTTCCATCGAGGAAGCGGGCCCACGAGCACACTTTCCATCCCATAGACCAACCTGTGGACACATCGCCGCGATGTTCGAGTGAGACCTTGGCAGCGTTGAAGAGTTCGGGCGTGTGGAAAGCCGAAATCTGATTGGAAGGATAAAGACCGTAGAGATGAGAGAAATGGCGATGGTCGTCCTTGGGATCATCAATGTCGTCGAGCCATTCTTGCAGCTGTCCCCAACTTCCAACCTTCATCGGTGCCAGTTGTGGCAGTTGTTCACGGATGGTCTGGAGTAACGCATCTTGGTCATTAAGTACCTTGGCAGCTTCGAGCACCTCCGTGTAGAGTTCAGTCACAATCTGATTATCCATCGTAACACCGGCATCAAGCGGTGTGGGACGCCCCTTGCCTCCATGTTCCGGCGATTCTCCCGGACAGATGACAAGATAGCCCAAACGCGGATGTTTTACGAGTATTTGGGTATAGAACCGGGCGGCTTCGAGCATAATGGGATAAGCCTCACGAAGGAAATCCTTATCGCCCGTGAAAAGATAATGTTCCCAAAGATGACGGCAGAGCCATCCGCTACCCGTACACCAGAGTCCACTGGTGGCATGGTCAATAGGTCCGGTGACACGCCATTGATCGGTATTATGATGTAGCACCCAACCGTCGGCACCATACATGTCACGGGCTGTCTGGCGACCTGTTTCGCTAATCTCACGAATCAGGCGGAAGAGCGGGCCATTCATCTCCGTCAGGTTACACACCTCTGAAGGCCAGTAGTTCATTTCGAGGTTGATATTCGTGGTATATTTCGAGTCCCAGGAAGGAAACATTTTTTCGTTCCATAGCCCCTGCAAGTTAGCTGGATTGATATTGTCAGGCTGCGAAGAACAGATGAGCAGATAGCGACCAAACTGGAAATAGGTTTCCACCAGATGGTTGTCAGTAGCGTTTCCTTTGGTTGCCGAGAAATTATCAATGCGCTTATCTGTAGAGGTTTGGGGATACAGGTCATCACCAAGATTCAGACAAACGCGGTCATAATACTGGTGATAGCACTTCAAGTGCTGGTCCTTCAGCTGTTGGTATCCCAGATTCATTGCATCATGCAGACGTTGGCGCGACTGAACAGTCTCATCCCCGGAGATGTCTTTATAGTTGACTACATTCGTGCCTACGGTCACATAGAGGGTAGCTTCATTGGCGCCAACAACGGAAATCTGTCCGTTGGACTGTTGAGAAAAACCGCCCACGGTCTGAACGGCCATTCGTCCTTGGAAACGAACTTTACCTTTTAATCCTTCATGCTTGGAACTTACACCTGTGAGAAAAGCCTCCATGCCATCACTGCCGACGATTACATCGTAGTGTGGGGTATTGAAAGAAGCCGTGAAGGAAATCATACCAGGACGGGAAGCCTTCATATGGTGTACGATGACTTTGCTTCCCAAAGGCGCGATGGTCTCACGCTCATATTGCACACCATCAACGGTATAACGAACCACCGAACACGCATTGTCAATATCCAACAGACGTTCATAGTTGGAGTAAGAAGCATGGCCAGGCATCGAGACATAGAGGTCACCAAAAGGCTGGAAAGGCATTCCGCAGTTCTTTCCTGCACCTAAAGGCATCACCTTTTCGTCGGCAAGCCGTTGGGCCTCCCTGTATTTTCCTTCAAAAATCAGTTGTCTCACCTTGGGCAGATTTTCTTTGGCAGCAGGATTGAGTACCTGATTGGGCTGTCCTGCCCAGATAGTTTCTTCGTTAAGCTGTATCCGTTCCACGGCTGGTGTGCCAAACACCATGGCACCCATCGTACCATTGCCGATGGGTAGAGCCTGTGTCCATGTCATAGCCGGACGGTTATACCATAACAGATGAGTGTTTTTTGCTGCGATGGGCAAGGCTGCCAGCCATACCAACGCCATGATCATAAATTTCCTCATTTTCTTCATTTTTCATTTTCTTATTTTCTCGGTGAGAATCTAAGGGTATTTTCGTCTTCTAAGGTTACTTTTGTTTCGTCGAGCTGACTTTCATCGAGGCCGAAGGTATCGATAAAGAAACGGTAAACGGCCTGACGCTTGTTCTTTCTGAAATCGTGGCGTTCATTGGGCAGATGTACGTTCTTTACCTGATCTTTGGCTTCATAGAATCCATAGACGCGCTGTAGATAGGGGTATTCACTTACAGGCGTAAACTCCGTCCAGTCACCACCGTCGCTGACCACCATCATAGGTTTCGGAGCAAAACAGGCTGCGAGTTCGGGATTGCAAGTGCCGCCGGCGCTGAGCATAATGGGGATTCCACTTTCGCAGGGACAGCCACCATCGAACCAAGCTGCCATGGAAACAACAGGACAGGCTGCGGTGTAACGATCATCCAACAATGACAAGAGAACAGTCTGACTGCCACCACCTGAACCGCCATTTACACCAACCCTATTCTTGTCGATATCTTTTCGCTTTAGCATTTCATCCAAAATGCGGATGCCGTGGAGCGTCTGCATAATATGGGCTTCGGGAGTGTGGTGAGCCGCACTGCCTACTTCGTCTTCAGATTCGCCCCATCCCCAAAGGTCGTAAGTGACACAAATGGCACCCATGCGAGCCAGTGAAGACAGACGTCGCTGTAAGTCGTCATTGTAACGGCCTTTGTTCCAGTGGCCAATAGGGCAGATAATGAGAGGATACCCACTCCCCGCCAGAGACCCTCCCCCTGCCCTCCCTATGAGGGAGGGAGCGATATGTTTTTTCCCTTTAGGGGTATAGATGCTGCCTTTGATGGTGTGACCATTGACGGTGGATAGGTTGAAATTCTGAACACTATAGCCGTCGTGTTTGCGTGTCTTGCCCAATTGCATCTTGGATTTTAGGGCGCGCGATTGTTCCAGCAGTGGGTCGATGCCTAAGCGTTGGCGCACTTCTTGGCGGAGCGTGTCGCGGCGGACTTCCCACTGCGCCTTATTATTATATAAGGTGTTGAGATAGTTGATGAGTTTCTTGCCATCCTCAGGTTTGCGACGAGGATATTCGAAACGCTTTATTTTCCAAAGTCCCTTCCCCTGGTCCCAAGGAACAAAATCGAAGGGAGCGCAGAGATTCTTAAGCGTTTCTTCCACTGAATAGGCACGGATGCGGAAATCGGCATAGGGGAGCTTTAGACCAGTGGTGTCAATGTCATATTTCAAACGGATGCCAAACTGCTTCTGTACATCTTCAAAAACATCACTCAATGAACGGGTGAATCGGTTCTCAAAAGTTTGAGCACTGGATGGAGAAATGAAGAATGATGAATGAAGAATGAAGAATACTGCGCCGAGCAACTTCACTCTCATCCTCACGTTTCGTTTCTCCCTATTGTTTTCTTTTTGTTTCATATCTTTCTGCCTAATGATTCTTCACTCTTCATTCTTCACTCTTCACTTTAAAAACAAGTTTTCCAATATCTTTTCTATTGGCTACTGTCTTTCCATTGACCATCAGCGTGAGGCCTTGTCCTTGACGATAGTGTTGCCCGTCACGGTCCCAGACGATGGTGAGCATCTTGCCGTGATAACGGATTCCGTCAAGGCAGAAGTAATCCCAATTGTCGGCAGGGACCAAAGGATTGACAACGATGCTACCGTCAGCTTGTGGACGAAGACCGACAAGTCCTGTGATGACGATATCAGCGAATGTTGAATGGTTATAATAGCGTGAACGCTCGCGGTCGCCCATCAACCAGTAACCGGTTGTTTCGTCAAGATATTCACCAATGTAAGGCTTGCCGCGCATGTGCTGCGACTGAGCGTAGAGATTCAACTGACGGAAGAAAACTTCGCGAAGATCTGTATTGTCATTTGCTGACGAGTTCAGGAAGTTAGCCAATCCCGTCAGTGTCTGACTGGTGGCAAAGGGCCAGATGGCACCATCCCATTCACAGGTGCCAGTTCCATGACTGCGGAACTGCGGATGTCGACGCTCAGCAGTGGTCAGACCATAAGGTGCACTAAAGCCCTTTTCTTCTTTAAGTTGCTGCCAGGCGATGTCATATTTGCTGTTGTTGGTCAGCAGATTGCAGTACCAGGGCATAAATCCGATAGCCTCGCGTACCTGAGCGGACGTGTCGCCACGGAGCGTCTCGAAGAACTGATGGTCGGGATTCCATAGCTTCCCTTCAATGAGCTGCAACATTTCTTGAGCATCTTTCGCATAACCCTGAGCCTCCTGCTGACGGTTTTCCAACAGGCTGATCTTTTCCAAAGCCTTGGCATTGGCTGTCATATAACTGTTGATGGTCGGACGAGCATACTGCTTCTTTCGTCCGCCAGAGATGCTTTCCTCCATGCCGTCCTGCACGTCGCCCTGCCAGTAGAGGCCGTTCGCCAGGCGGTTGGTGCTCTTCCAGCGGGCATATTCCTCTTCCATCCGTGGGCGTAGCGACAACAGGAACGTAGTGTCGCCCTGCACCTTGAAAGCTTCATAGATGGCGTGCGGGTTCCAACTGGAGAATTTATTCATCTTCGCCATGGCCTGTCCGTTGTTACCGTAGTACCAAGTGCGCAGAATCTGGTGCATGTATGTGGTGTCGCGCAGCCAGCGGGTTTCCATCACATGATGACCGATGGCACAGGCAATGAGGTTGTAACGGTCGGCATAGGAGCGTGGAACGAGGAATTCCGTCATACCCCACCCTACAGGTGTCCGCTTGATATGCTTTCGCAACGACCACCAACGGAAATAATAGATTTCGCGGAAATCCTCGTCGGGACAGTCGAAAAGCGGGATGTTTCTTTCCATCCACTGAGCGGCATCTTGGTTGGAAATGTCTGGCTCTGGAGCTTTGCGAGGTTCGGAATCGAGGGCATAGAATGCCTTTTCGTCAGCGGCAAAGCGGTCGGCAAAGGCTTTTATAGGTATGTTAGAGAGCACGGCGGGAGCAGTGGCACAGCCACTACTTACAGAACCTACAGGCGCATCGCTACCATGTAGGGGGAATACGCCGTCGGCCATTGGTCTGCTCACCACATTGGCGATATGATAGCCGGCTGCAGGGTCGAGTTCATCCACGAAATAGACGGCGCGGTGCTGACTCGTGGAAAGCAGGGCCTTGATGTGGTATTCCACACCCATCTCATATTTTTTCACAAGGGTGCCATAGCGGGCCCCGCCCTTCACACGTATGGCTCCTGTAGAATCAACTACGATGCGGGAGCATACGTTGCCGCCGTTGTCCATGAACTCGATGTCGAGTTCTCCGTTGTCATCCTGGTCCATCTTCAGGTCGAACTCCACTTCCAGTTCCTTTGTGGCGGGAATCACACGTTCGGCCTTCGCATAGTCGTAGGGGTCGCAGTCGTAGAGATTCAGCCATCCGTTCTTCAAGAGAACACGGCACAGGCTGGGCATATAGAGGTTCCAGTCGGTCATGTCGGCCAGTGTCTTGTACTGCGAAAAACCGCCGTTGGCATGGCTGGTGGCGTTCAGTCTGACGGGCACGGCAATCCTCGATACCCACATGTCTTCTTTGTTCGTGCTGTAGGTTACCCAAAGATGACCGTCTTTCGGTGTACCATTACCTTCCTGGATACCGCGCACATACTGCGGACCGTAACTCTTGAACTGTCCGCCGTGGCGTAGGGGCATCACGTCGCCGTGAACCAGCGAGAGCGTATTGTAATCCAGTCCGTCGCTGCTGAGGCTAATGGCCAGTGGCCAACGATATTCTGCCGGGTTATAAACCGTGGCATAGGAACCGTCGCTCAGTCGCTGTCCCCATATCTTGGCGTTACTGTTCACCAGTCCGGGAGCACGGTAGGCAGGCTCACGCCAGGTGTTTCCGCCATCGGCTGAGATAGACGTTAGGGCGTGTTTCCACAAGCCTACCTTACGTCCGTCGGGTAAGGTATAGCCGCTGAAAGCCTTCAATGGCGACTTGAAT
>CACZVX010000100.1 GCA_902784755.1 uncultured Prevotellaceae bacterium | reverse complement strand
TGCTTCACACAGTGCAAAACCCGGCTGCATCCAGAAAACCAACATGGCTGCCAACAGCATCCATACAGTATCGAGTGATAATCCAATTTCGTTCATAATGATTACATTTTCTAATTATTACATTTTTACATTACTTCTTGTCACGAAGGACAGTGTCACCGTTCTCACCAGTGCGAATACTCCATGTGTCGATCATGTCACTCACGAAGATGCGGCCATCGCCAACCTCACCTGTATGCGCCACCTTTAGAATCACCTTCACCGTAGGTTCCACCAGTGGATCGCGACAGACGATGGTCAAGGCAACACGTTCTATCACATCCGTCGAGTACTGCACACCACGATAGATTCGCTCCTGACGGCTCTGGCCGATACCATGTACGTTATGGTATTCAAACCAGTCAATGTCCGAACTGAGCAAGGCCTCTTTCACCTCCTCAAATTTCGTCTTCCTGATAATTGCTTCGATTCTTTTCATACGCTTTCTTTTTACCTTATTAATAATTAATAATTAATGATTATTGCAACCCGTTTGCAGTGACAAGTGAAGTGCAAGGCGAATGTAGAGCCGAGCTCGCTCGAGCTATGCTGAGCCGCAGCCTTTACTCGTACTCGCAACTTCCCGTTTGCGAGTACAAAGGTATGACATTTTGATGGATATTTATTAATTTTTCTTTCAGTTTGTCTGTTAAAACTTTCAGAAATTGACAATTTGTAAACTATCCAAAACAAATACTTGTCATTTTGCAACACTTTGCGCCAAAATTCACCCATTTTGTTACAAATCGTCAGTTCTTTCTTTTGTGTGTACGTACACACAACCCTTGACCTATATCAAAAGAGGGCTGACTATACATTTCAGAGAAAAAACTTTGGAGATTTCTGATAATTGCCGTATCTTTGTAGAATCAAAAAGTAAAATTGCCGCAGGCGAGATGACTCAATAGAAAAAAGATAGTACTATATGGCAGGACTGATATTTGGGAAGACTTGGTGGGGCAGCGAATGGCTGAAGTCGCTGACACACATTGACTATGCGAACCGTATTCCGCGAGGCTCAGCGTATGCAAGGAAAGGAGCGGTGAAAAGTATCGATGTAAAAGGAAATGTTATTTCAGCCAAAGTGAGCGGTAGCAGACCGACACCTTATAGGGTGACGATTCGTGTGCCGCTGTTCAAGAAAGAACAGACCGAGTTACTGATGAAGAAACTGCTGGAACAGCCTGCGCTCATCTCGAAACTGCTGAACCGCGAACTAGACCCAGAGGTGTTCCAAGTGGCGAAACGCATCGGACTAAACCTGTTTCCGCAGCGGTGGAGCGACTTTGACATGAACTGTTCATGTCCTGATTGGGCGGTGCCATGCAAGCATCTTGCTGCTGTTATATATATGATGAGCCGCGAGATTGACAATGATCCGTTTCTGGTGTTCTCGATGCACGGAGTGGATTTGCTTGAAGAACTGAAGAAACGGGACGTTGAGATTGAGAAAGAGCAGATGATGGATGTGCCAGATATTAGTACATTGTTCGTCATTAAGGAAAAGGCGAATTCCAAAGACAATGAATCAGGCGAATTACACGAATTGACTCTGCGCCGTGTAGATTTCACAGGCCTGTGCGATATCTCTGAAGCGTTGGCCAATCTGCTGCCAAGTAACCCGTCGTTCTCACAGCACAAGGATTTCCAACAGGTCTATGCCGCAGAGATGGGGCTGCTCTCACGAAAGGCCCAGCGCGTTTTGGGAGGTAAGTTGAAACTCGGCTTCTCACGCTATGGCGAGCAGTACGACATAAAGCGCGACTCTCATATCAGCTATCTCGTAAACCGTGTCGGGGCGGTATTCCCCATGATGGGTAAGCTGAGTGACTTCGATCCCATGAAAGCCTATTGGGGCGATAATATCCTTGACAGTCTATCAGACCTGCCTGCCGACCTCCTGAGCGACTATGACCTGTCGGTGCAAGCCATGCACCAAGTGCTTCTTTGTGCGCTCCACCTACTGGCCAAAGGAGCCGTGGTGCCGAAGATAGTGAAGGTTTCTGATGAATACGACATACGTTGGCTACCCGCCATGATTTCCAGTGAGGTGGCACAAGTGGTACAGGCCTTAGACAAAATACTGCCAGATGATTTACTGACTTTCATAACTAAGAAAGGCCGCGGACATACAACGGTACAAATAGAAAACGAAACCGAATGCCTGCTCAGTTACGTACTTGGCAGACTGATAGACACGCTCAGCAACTTTGCAGAGGAGAGTGCCGTGTTCGGTCTCTTCTTCAAACATGATACATATCCTTTCTCCAGTATCGGCGAAAAGGCCATACCTGGCGCCATCCACTCCTGGCTCGACCGATTCTACCTTTCACAACGGCAATACCATCCGTCGTTGTTAATCAGAGAAAATGAGTTTGGCGAGTTCGCGCTTGACGTGGCGATAGATCGTGATGGCGAGGCCGTGCTCCTGAAGAACATCCTCTACGATGAGAAGATGGCGGCTCAGCGGTTCACTATTCTCAAAGAGTTGTCGCTGCTGTCGCCACTTGTCCGAGGATTGGAGATGTATATCAACCGCGACGGTATTTCGCCTATTGTCTTTACTCTGGGTGAGTTTACGCAGTTCCTGTTCAATGCAATTCCTGCCATTCGACTGTTGGGTGTTAAGGTGATGCTCCCCAAGTCGCTACAGGACATCATCCGTCCAAAGGTAAGTATGAAACTCTCGAAGAAACAGACCGACGGCAAGACCTATCTGCGCCTCGACGAGATGCTACAGTTCGACTGGCAGGTGGCACTGGGCGATAAACTCGTCACGCCCGCAGAGTTCGAGAAACTGACGTGTCGTGCCACAGGTCTCATCCACTTTAAGCAGCAGTACATCTACGTCAACGAACAGGACATCGAACGTCTTCGAAAGGCTTTCGATGGTAATCGGCCCATGAGTGCTACGCAGATGCTCCAGGCAGCTTTGACCGAGAGCTACGACCGTTCTCCCATTATCCTAACCGACGAGGTGCGCCAGATGATACGCCAATTGACCGAGCAGACCGAAATATCCGTACCACAAGGTATCACGGCCACTCTACGCCCCTATCAGGAGCGGGGATTCTCATGGATGTATCGCAACTTCCGCATCGGCTTCGGCAGCATCATTGCTGATGATATGGGTCTTGGAAAAACGTTGCAGGTCATCACGCTACTACAAAAGCTGAAAGACGAAGAAGCACTTACGACTAAATATCCCGTATTGATTATCGTTCCAACGGGTCTCGTTACCAACTGGCAGGCTGAAATATCTCGTTTTGCGCCATCGCTCAGTGTCTTTACCTATCACGGTTCCCAACGTAATCTCAAAGAGTTCAAAGATACTGATATTCTCTTGACCACTTACGGTGTGCTGCGCTCTGATGTCACCAAGCTGAAGAAACCCGCGTGGCTTGCCGTCATCATAGACGAGGCCCAGAACATCAAGAATGCAGATACAGCACAGAGCAAGGCTGTGCGCTCCATCCCCGCCAAACTCCACATCGCCATGAGCGGCACACCCGTCGAGAACCGCCTCTCTGAGTTCTGGAGCATCATGGACTTCGCCAATCAAGGTTATCTTGGCTCAGCAAAAGGATTCAAGGAAGAGTTTGCCAATCCTATCCAACGAGAGGGCGACCAACAGGTGGTCAATCGTTTCAGACGAATTACGGCTCCCTTCTTATTGCGCCGCCTGAAATCAGACAAGACCATTATCAGCGACCTGCCCGACAAGATTGAACAGAACGAATTGGCCTTGTTGACGGAAAGCCAGGCCGCCCTCTATCACAAGACGCTCGAACAGGCGATGCAGGCCATCGAGGGTATCGAGGCTACTGACCACAAGTCACTCTTCGAACGTCAAGGTCTTGTGCTACAGATGATTCTAGCCTTGAAACAAATATGCAACCATCCCGCCTTGTTCCTAAAAAATGGTGACTTCAATCCAGAAAAGTCAGGTAAGACGGAAATGCTTCTCTCACTGTTGGAATCCATCGTCGAAAGTGGCCAAAAGGTACTTGTCTTCACCCAATTCCGCGAAATGGGCGACATGCTCCAACAGATGATAGAACAGCGATTGGGCGAAAGACCGTTGTTTCTTCATGGCGGTTGCAGCATCAAGGAGCGTCAGGCAATGGTGGACCGTTTCCAACAGAACACACGCGGCAACCAGATTTTCCTACTCTCACTGAAAGCCGCAGGCACTGGCCTCAATCTCACCGCTGCAAGTCATGTCATCCACTATGATCTCTGGTGGAATCCCGCGGTTGAGGCACAGGCCACCGACCGAGCCTACCGCATTGGCCAGCATCAGAATGTCCTCGTCCACCGTTTCATCACTCAGAACACCTTCGAGGAGCGCATCGACCAGATGATACAGGACAAGCGACACCTCGCTGATATGACCGTTGCCAGCGGTGAAAGCTGGATAGGTAAGCTGAGTAATAGCGAACTCAGGGAGATATTCAGATAGAGCCGACATCAAGCACCCTTATAACCTGAGTTCGGGATAAGCAATGTATTGAGCGAATCTCCAAAACATTACTAATCAATAAAGAATAATCCTATGCTAAGTGCCGACAAAGTTAATGAAATTTTCTGTATTGCAGATGATTTTTGCAAAGTATTTGATGAGAGCATCGAAAAGGAGCGCAATGACATAAAGCTTGATAGCTGCACAATCACCACCGTATAACTACGAGCGAACAAATGTTTTTGGAGCTGCACCCCAAATGGGCGCAGATTTCCCATATACATTTGTGGCTTGTGGTGAACCGTGCAGCGTATGGCGAAAGTCTGCGCCTCTTGTTTTACAAACTAAAAGAGTTCGTTGATATGAAGACTCCTTTTTCGCCTACTGCTCTGATTGTTGATACACTAAGACTTCATGCACTTGAGCCCGAAAGGCTTGAAGCAGCCAAGGATATTGCCAAGGATATTGAATTAGATTACGAATGTATGACATTGGTTATGGTTCGAAAAGACTTATATATTTATGGGATTAACATGGATGATAGTTTTGAACATGATGCCATAGCCGTTGACGCTGAAGGCGATGGTTACTTTACCCTTGTTTATTCCTTCAATAATGGCAAAGAGACATTCTATTATCTGCCTAAGGATTTGGAGGATTGGCGGTACAGGTACTTCGATGCCGCTACGTCCGTGTCCGAATCTTGCGGAGGTGGTGGTGGTTCTGCCCCTGATAATGGCTGGGGCAAGAAGGATGACGAGGACGAACGCACCTATGCTCGCAGATGCCTCCAGATGGCTCACTCCATGTGCAAACCAAAGTCAATTAAACGTGGTTTCCATCGTTAAATCATTTCCATATGTCAAATATCAGAAAAAGTAAGAACCATGAGGATGCCCAACTTCGATGAAATGTGGGGCGAAGTTCAGGAGGAAATTCAGGAAAAGGATGCCGAGGATGCCGTGGTCAATCGTGCGCCTGAACTCAGGAAGTTGAGTGTGGACATTGACAAAGCCACAAATACTTGGATCAATGCCACTCTTCAACTGGAGTCTGCCATCCAGCAGTATCATAGAGCCGAAAGGAAACTGGATGATTCTGTCACAACCATCCGTGGCAAGGTTGACACTATCAATGAGCATATTGACAATGTTCTGAAAGATGCCCCGACCAAACTTCAGGTCTCAGTCAATGTTGCTAATGCTGACTGGAAGAAGATACAAGACTTGTTTGACCAGGAACACAAATGGATGCTTGCCAAGATGCAAGAACATATCCGTGAGGTCAATGGTATGTTTGTCGAAGAACGCAGAAGGGTTCAGAAACGATACAAGGAATATGATGGCTGTTATCTGGGACATTATGCCCAGTATTTCTTTTGGTTCTTCTTCGTATTGGGATTCTCATTGTTCATTTACGGCATGGTCATAATAGTTGGCAAAGGGATTCTCATTGTTCATTTACGGCATGGTCATAATAGTTGGCAAATGGCTCAACTGGTTTTAATCATCTAATGTTCCCAAAATGGTTTGTGGGTCTCAATTTGGGAACAAATAACCCACTGACAATCGGCATTGATGCTGAAAATCAGTGGGCTTGTTTGTTTCGTTGTCAATCTTGAAAAGATGAATTACACTCATGAAGGACGGAGTTTATTACTCATCCATAAAGGATAGCAAAAATCAATCGAAATGTAATTTGTGAATTCCGGTTTTGTTTTTATATTACGCTTGTTCTTGATCATAAGAAAGTGATTAGTTTTAATTCCTATGTAACTCCCATTTTTCGCCTATCTGTCATCTCTTTTATATAGATATTGATGGGAAGGGCGAGTAGAAAAAAAGGATTTGTTCGTCATAATTAGGTATGGTATGATTTATTTTTGATTTTCTATTTAGCTAAATACCTAAAAGTAGGTAT
>CACZVX010000099.1 GCA_902784755.1 uncultured Prevotellaceae bacterium | reverse complement strand
TTCTTGATGAAGCGCTCAGCGAGGTCGCGAGCCTTCTTATCCCATTCGCCACGGTCCTGATAGGTGTCGCGAGGATCAAGGATACCCCAAGCCACACCGTCGAGCTGTGTAGGAACAGTGAAGTTGAAGTAAGGAATCTGCTTCGTGGGAGCCTTGTCGATGCTGTGGTTCAGAATAGCGTCGATGATACCGCGGGTATCCTTAATAGAGATACGCTTGCCTGTTCCGTTCCAACCAGTGTTCACCAGATAAGCCTTAGCACCGCTCTTCTGCATCTTTTTCACGAGCTCCTCAGCATACTTAGTAGGATGCAGCTCGAGGAAAGCCTGACCGAAGCAAGCGCTGAAAGTAGGAGTAGGCTCAGTGATTCCACGCTCTGTTCCAGCCAGCTTTGCGGTGAAACCAGAGAGGAAGTAGTACTTTGTCTGCTCAGCATCGAGGATAGATACGGGAGGCAGCACACCGAAAGCATCGGCACTCAGGAAGATTACCTGCTTAGCATCGGGACCAGCGCTCTTGCCGTTCACCTTCTGAGCAATGTTGGTGATGTGGTTGATAGGATAAGAAACGCGGGTATTCTCCGTCACGCTCTTGTCAGCGAAATCAATCTTACCAGCCTCATCCACGGTCACATTCTCCAACAGAGCATCACGCTTGATAGCGTTGTAGATGTCGGGCTCGCTCTCCTTATCGAGGTTGATAACCTTAGCATAGCAGCCGCCTTCGAGGTTGAATACGCCCTCATCGTCCCATCCGTGCTCGTCGTCACCAATCAGCAGACGCTTAGGATCGGTAGAAAGAGTGGTCTTACCTGTACCAGAAAGTCCGAAGAAGATAGCTGTGTTCTTACCTTCCATGTCGGTGTTAGCAGAGCAGTGCATGGAAGCAATACCCTGGAGAGGCAGATAGTAGTTCTGCATAGAGAACATACCCTTCTTCATCTCACCGCCATACCATGTGTTGATGATTACCTGCTCGCGGCTTGTGGTGTTGAAGGCTACGCAAGTCTCTGAGTTCAGACCCAGCTCCTTGTAGTCATCAACCTTTGCCTTTGAAGCATTGTAAATCACGAAGTTTGGCTCGAACGACTCCAGTTCCTCAGCTGTAGGCTGGATAAACATATTCTTAATGAAGTGAGCCTGCCAGGCAACTTCGAGAATGAAGCGAACACGCAGGGCTGTGGGCTTGTTAGCACCGCAGAAAGCATCTACTACATAAAGATTCTTGTTGCAAAGTTCCTTAACAGCAATTTCCTTAACCTTTGCCCAAACCTCCTCGCTCATGGGATGGTTGTCATTCTTGTAACCCTCTGTGGTCCACCATACTTTGTCATGGCTCTGAGCGTCGTCAACAATATACTTATCCTTAGGAGAACGGCCGGTAAAGATACCTGTCATCACATTAACCGCACCGAGTTCAGTCTCCTGACCCTTGTCGAAGCCAGTAAGTTCCTTCTTCATTTCCTCCTCATACAGATACTCGTACGAAGGATTGTGAGCAATCACTGTAGAACCAGTGATACCATACTGTGTCAAATCTAACTTTGCCATATTTTACTTAAAATTAAATTGTGAATGTTCTTTTACCTTAAATGCCTTGGACCATGAAACACTCCTAGTCCTTGCGGCTGCAAAGTTACTCATTTTTCACTGACTAGCAAAACGTTAATAGCCGAAAAAACATTTTTTTTCTCGTTTTTCGGTTAAAGTATTTAAAAATGAAGTGTGCATAAACACTTTTGAAAGGTGGACTTTGCAAAAACTCCAACCTTAAGTCGTCATTTTCACCATTCGTGTAAACCCCCTTTTTTACAACGGCAAGTAATTAGGCCCTAATCACTCTTCATTTTTGACAAATTTGGTGAGTGATTAAGGCCTAATTACTCTTCAAAACTGACAGTTTTAGAAATAGACTCCAAATGACACGGATTTGAACTTGGGGCCATACGTTGTATCAAGCACATTACACGGGCTGTATTTGGCATAGAAGCCGAAATACTTCATCCGCAGTTTCAGCATGAAATCCACCGTGACGGGGTTCTTGTGCAGTCCCCTCGTGAAGTCCTTCTGGTCCTCTCCGTTAAGGCTATAGCGGGTCTTGATGCTGCTATAGACGTTGAAGTTCAGCACCGGGCCCACTTCGAAGCCCCTGAAAAGCCCCTGCTTGAAAGGATAATAGCTATAAGTGAAAGGCACGGTCAGACTAAGCACCTTGATGCGCGAGAAATCCGGATTGCTGCCCTGCGGATAGGGCATCACTACAATGTCGAGTCCGAAACCAGTATTGAAATAATGGGCACGCTCCTTCCACGGACGAATCCGAATACTGGCGATATCCCACATAAACTCCCATGAGGGGCCTACGGGAATACTCACACCGTCTGCCGTTCCCACCGCGGTAGTGAAGCCAACGCCGAAACTGGCGATAAGTGCAAACTCCATGTTACCGCGTTTTTCGCCGTCCTTTTTCTTTGCGAAAGGCATGAGGTCCCACAGACTTTTATTATAGGTCTCGGTGTTCACATAGTTGCTGTCTATCAGTTGGATGGTGTTCTGGTAGTCAAAATGGTTGTCACCCTCTTTACCTTTTACACGAATCGACTGCAGGGAGTCGCTGGTGATGATGGTTACGCGCTGAGGTTTCTCAATTATCAGCGTATCGTTTTCTGCGGCAAAGGCAGCGGTTGCCGCCAGCATCATTGCTACAAATAGAATTCTCTTCATAAAACAATCTTATTTATTATTAAACAATTTCTTCAGTTCAGCAATGGTTTTCACCGTGCTCTCGATATAGATGACGGTGACCACCCACTGCTTGCCCTCGGCTTCCGCCTTCTGACAGATATAGCAGTAGGTGTTTCCCTTGGCGGCCAGCTGCACCATGAGCGTAGAGGAACGTCCATGACGGTCGTCGCCTATGCTTTCTGTAGTCTTATACGAAGCCATATCCCGTTGTACGGCGGCATTGATTTTTTCTAATTCCTCTTTGCTGACCTTGCATTTCACACTGCGGAACAGACTCATCTTATAGTCTGTCAGCATCCGTCCTCTTACTCGCGTCTCCACCATCCGCTCTTTCGGAATGATGCTTCCGCTGAACAGTTCGTTGATGGCAAGTCCCTGTTGGGCGGCCACGTGTCCTGTTGTGAGGAGCAAGAGAAGTGTCATCAGTAGTTGTCTCATATCTTTGTCTCCTTTATGTTATTCAGAAAAAAAGTCACGCATCTGTTCATCCACGGTGGCGATGTCGTCCATGTCGCTGAGCGCTGATTCCATCTGTTGCATTACGATGGTCTTGTCAGTACATTTCTCCCCGTAGATATAAGCCACGCACTCATCATGACTGTTTCTGGTAAGAAGCGTGGTGCCTACGGCAAACAATACCGCTACGGAGGCGGCAATGCCGATAACCTTTCCCCATCTGCGACGGGATGGCTTCTGCTGGGGCAGACTAATGTCCTCGAAACCGGCAAACATTTCCTTGTATGGCTGCAGGTCTTCGGGCACATCCCCTTCGCGGAACAGTCGGTAGAGTTCCTGTTCCTCGGCAAGCGATGTCTCACCTTCGAAGAATCGCTCTGTCAGGGTCCTTATTTTCAAGTCATTTCTCATATCCGATTGTATTTATCTCTTACAGCCTGTCGGGCACGGCTCAAGGCTTTCCTTACAGCCACCTCCGTTGAACCCGTTAGATTGGCAATTTCCTTTGAATCCATTCCTTCCATGTGGCGCAGGCGGAGAATGGTCTGCTGCATGTCAGGTAAAGTCTCTATCACCTTCATCATCCGTTCGATGCGTTCCCGCTGAGCCTCATTTTCCTCCTGGAATACGCCAACGGAAAGGCTTTGCCCTGGAATGAGATCCGCGGTCGGTTTCTTACGCCGGATGAGGTCTATGCAACGGTTTCGTGTGAGCACCTTCGCCAGCGGTTCGATGGGCATTTTGAGTTGCTCCCTCATCTGCCAAAGCCGTAGCAGCACGTCCTGCACCACGTCTTCCGCTTCATCGGAGTCCCGTAAGATCCCGAGGGCAATTCTGACGAGTATAGGTCGCATGCGCTGTGCTTCCTGCTTAAACGTTTCCGTTGTCATTTTCTCTTTTATCTGCTTATATTACGCAATTCTGCTCTTTTCGTGACACAAAATTACTCAGTTTTTTATTTTCTGCCTATAAATCAGCAGAAAAAAATATACAAGTGTCGCTTTCGCTCAACCTTTAACCTATAACCAACAACCAATAACCAATAAATGAGCCGATTAAACATTTTTAACCCCCGCAAAAGGAATTTACGTCTTCAAAAATACTAATTTTGCCAAATAAACCGCAGTTTTTAACTGTTAAACCCTTAACGCTCTCCTTGACAACGTAGATAAAAGACAATATGAAAACGATTAATCTTTCAGAACAAAACTCTGTGCTCAGCCAGTATATGGCCGAGATTCGGGACATTGACTATCAGAAAAACCGTATGCTTTTCCGCAACAACATCCAACGCGTTGGCGAAATCATGGCATACGAGATTTCAAAGACGTTCTCCTTTGAACCTTCGTTTGTGGAAACACCTTTAGGAACCGCTAACCTGGCGCTGCCTAAAGACAAAGTGGTAATTGCTACCGTGATGCGGGCCGGACTTCCTTTCCATGAGGGATTCCTCCATGTGTTTGACCATGCAGAAAACGGATTTGTCAGCGCCTATCGTATGTACACTAACCGCGAACATACGGAAGTGGGCATCCATACTGAATATATGGCAGCACCGTCGGTTGAAGGCAAGACACTCATTATTGTCGATCCGATGCTGGCCACGGGCGGAAGTATGGCTGCCGCCTACGAGGCCTTGCTGAAGCATGGCACGCCCAAAGCCATCCATATCGCAGCCGTCATTTCCACTCCAGAAGGTATTGAAGTGGTGAAGCAGGCTGTTAATCCTGAAACGACTACGCTCTGGACTGCCGCCATCGACCCCGGAATGAACGAGCATAAATATATCGTTCCCGGTTTCGGCGATGCCGGGGACCTTTGCTATGGGGAGAAACTATAAAAAAGAAGACCCTCTAAATCCCCCTTAAAGGGGGACTTTCTAATTCACAACAAATAAAAAGCCACCTTTTCGGGTGGCTTTTGTAATTAGTATGCCCCTCCCTCGGGAGGGGTCAGGGGAGGGGTTACTTTACTTCCCAAATATCATTGGTTTCGAGAAGCTCGGCAAAGTTGTGATACTTCTTTTGAGCCTTGACTTCTTCAATCTGGGCACTGACACTCTCCTCGTAAGTGGGTGCATCCACATCACGAATCACTCCAAGGGCGATGGGGAAGCCATCATTATTGCCCATCAAGGCGAGCTTCAGCTGCAGGGTGTTGTCTTCACAGTGGGCATCATGCACGAGAATGTCTTTCTCTGTGATACCATTCTCACCTATCTTTACAACCTTCAGACCAAAACCTTCCTGCATCAGTCCGAACTCATTGTTAGGACCAAAAATCAGCGGTTTGCCATGCTCCACGTAGATAGCATTCTCCTTACGGCCCTGTGCATTGTAAACGGCATCATGACAACCGTTATTGAAGATGACGCAGTTCTGCAGAATCTCGCAGACGGCGGTTCCTTTGTGTCCATACGCAGCCTTCAGAATTTCCACCGTTCCTTTGGCATCGGTGGCCACGGCACGCGCGAAGAAATGTCCACGGGCACCAAAACAGAGTTCGGCAGGACGGAACGGATCCTCAACAGTTCCGTAAGGACTTGACTTAGAGACAAATCCACGGGGACTGGTGGGACTGTACTGACCCTTCGTCAGACCGTAGATGCGGTTATTCAGAAGAATCATGTTGAGGTTGATGTTACGACGATTGGCATGGATGAAATGGTTTCCGCCAATAGCCAAACCGTCTCCGTCACCAGAAACCTGCCAAACGGTGAGGTTGGGATTTGCCACCTTCGTACCGGTAGCAATAGAAGCGGCACGACCGTGAATGGTATTCATGCCATAAGTAGCCATATAGTGAGGCAGACGGCTGCTGCAGCCGATACCTGAAATCACCGCGATATCTTTAGGAGCCACGCCAATCTCGGCCATGGCCTTATGAAGCGATGCCAGAAAGAAATGGTCACCGCAACCCGGACACCAACGAGGTTGTCCTTTCTTATAATCATTTGCTGTGTAGCTCATAACTTTTACTTCTTTAAAATTTCTTCGAATGCGTTGACTAATTCCTCTACAATAAACGGCTGACCCTTCACCTGATTGAACTTATAAGGTACGAAGTTGTCAACCTTCATGCGCAGATAGGCAGCAAGCTGACCCATATTCTGCTCAGCTACCACCACCTTATTATATTTAGAAAGCACTTCAGAAGTGTTCTTAGGCAGTGGGTTCAGGTACTTGAAGTGGGTCTGGGCCACCTTGTAACCCTTCGCACGAAGCTCATCCATAGTAGAACGCAGATGACCATAAGTAGAACCGAAGCCCACGATGAGCAAATCGGCATCCTCGACATCACCGTCCACTTCGAGATCAGGTACCTCAATATTAGCTATCTTCTGCTGGCGCAGACGTGTCATCAGGTCATGGTTCTCAGGATTGGTGGAGATAGCACCCGTTTCGGAATCCTTCTCCAGTCCGCCAAGAATATGCTCGAATCCTTCACGCCCCGGAACAGCCCAATAGCGGGTTCCATTCTCGGCGCGCATATAAGGTGTCCACTTTCCCTTCAGTTCCTCAGGAACATAAGGAGGATTGATGGGATCCATCTTGGTGAGATCAGGAAGTTTGAAGGCGCCTGAACCATTTGCACAGTAAGCGTCGGTAAGCAAAACAACTGGCGTCATGTGTTCCAAAGCTATCTTACAAGCTTGATAAGCAGCATCAAAACAGTCAGTGGGACTGGTAGCTGCCAGCACTGGCATAGGGCTTTCACCATTACGACCGAAGAGAACCTGCAGAAGATCGGTCTGTTCAGATTTTGTAGGAAGACCTGTCGCAGGACCACCGCGCTGCACGTCGAGTACGACCAGCGGCAGCTCCATAATCACAGCAAGGTTCATAGCCTCACTCTTCAGACAGATACCGGGGCCGGAAGTAGAAGTGATACCCAAGGCTCCAGCAAAGGAAGCACCCAAAGCACTGGCAGCTCCTGAAATTTCGTCCTCACACTGCACGGTGGTCACACCCAGCGACTTATGTTTCGAAAGCTCGTGAAGAACGTCAGTGGCGGGAGTGATAGGATAAGAACCGAGATAGAGTTTCAGTCCAGCTTTCTCTGCAGCGGCGATGAAACCGTAAGCGGTAGCCTTATTACCTGTGATGTCCATATAGCGGCCAGGCTCCTTTTCCTTCGACTCAATGCGATATACATTCATTGCCGAAGAATGGGTGTTATGACCGTAGTCGTAACCAGCCTGAATCACCTTGATATTAGCTTCTGCAATAGCGGGCTTCTTGGCAAATTTCTCCTTCAGGAAGTTGAAGGCAATATTCAGATCACGGTCGAAGAGCCAGCAGACAAGTCCGAGGGCAAACATATTACGACATTTCAGGATAGCCTTATTGTCCATCCCGGAATCGGCAAGTGCATCCTTTACCATCTTTGTGAGCGGACACTGGATCACACGGTCAGGATCAACGCCCATTTCACCGAGGTAGTCTTCCGTCTGGAAGGCAGCCTTCTTCAGGTCGTTGGGACCGAAAGAGTCTGTATCTATGATAATCGTAGCCTGTGGCTTTGCATATTTCAATTGAGTCTTCAGCGCAGCCGCATTCATGGCCACCAGCACATCGGCCTTATCACCAGGTGTGTAAACCTTACCGGCACCAATATGCACCTGGAAACCAGAGACGCCCGTCAGTGATCCTTGCGGAGCACGGATGTCAGCGGGATAGTCTGGAAATGTTGAAATACCATTACCTACGGTAGCAGACACCGTAGAAAAGATGTTACCGGCCAACTGCATACCGTCGCCGGAGTCACCTGAGAAGCGGACCACCACCTGGTCCAATTCCTTAATGTCCAATTTTTCTGCCATAATATCTTGTTCTCAAAATTATGGCTGCAAAGGTCGTTATTATTATTGAAACGCCCAAATATTTTCGATTCTTGTGATTATAAAATCCAATTTGAAAGTTGTGTGCGCATATCAGATTGAATATAAATACAGAACCATATCCCTAAGCTATATCCCTATTCACCATTGCACAGACACAAGAATCCGACCAAACGTTTTCGGCAGTCTCTATCACTTCAACTCAAAGGTTATGAGCGTGGTTATTTTCTGGCAATCAGTCTATCACAGAATCGACCAACCAGAACGGATTTTCGCGGAATCTCTCCCACATCTCCCGCAGCTGCGTCTCACAGGCTTTCAGTTCTTCTATGCGCTCGGAAGTATTCCAACTGCTCGCTTTCAATTTGTCGAGATAATCAAGCAAATTAAAGCAAGTGGTAAACTGTCCGGCGGCTATGATCGTTTTCGGCATATTGTCGGCTTTATCCTTCTCCGTGAACCAAAGGCTGAGAGCCATTCCCGTGGCCTTGGCACTCACCTGCTGCATCTGGGCTGAGGGCTGCAGCCAGGAGGGCAGCGATTTGTTTTTCAAACGACTCTCCCACAATTCGTCCGGACGGAGTTCGTAGATAGCGTT
Source organism: uncultured Prevotellaceae bacterium (assembly GCA_902784755.1). Taxonomy (GTDB): domain Bacteria; phylum Bacteroidota; class Bacteroidia; order Bacteroidales; family Bacteroidaceae; genus Prevotella. Next base: position 4,881 of record CACZVX010000099.1, on the reverse strand, counting down.
GGTGATGCTGCGATTGGCCCATCCGGGGTCTACATAAATACTGGCATATTCCTTCCTGCGGATGTGCTTCATGAAAACGCTGGTAATCAGAATAACCAGCGACGTGGCACGGTTGGCCACCATGGTCGCAATATTGCCTAAGGAGAGATTCATCAGATCAGGGACGGCATGCTTCACAAATGTGCCATTCAGGACTTTGACCAGTTCTTTCTTTCCCCAATGGAAAAGAACGGTCAGGGTGCCGACGACGGCAAACAACACGCCTGAAATGACTGACGGCAAGAAGAGGTGATATAACAGGGCAACTGTCAAGGCAACGGCAAACAGACCGCTAAACAGCCACAACCAGTTGCCGATGCGCTTCAGGGTAAGTTTGCGGATGAAACGAGGCAGCGAACCCGTAAAGGGCTTATAACCTTTCATATAGGGAGACGTCACATCGGAAATCAGCACAAGATCAATGGCTTTATCCTTGCGTGCCTTTTCCTTCTTGCGCATCCGTTCTTCAACCAGCAATATGGCTTCGATGCCCTGATTGTCCACGCAACCGCCATCCATAATGCCGAAACTTCCGTATTTTTCTTTCATCTTCTTACCATCCTCGGTTTTTGCCAAAGCAAAGTCGTCAGGAAAAACCAACGGCTCAAAGCCTCCTGGGAAGCACGATGAACAGGCCATAGCCTCACCCAACGTCACTTTGGAAGCGGTGGCAAGAGATAAGCGGTGGTCAACATTTCCGAAGAAGCCCTGATAGTTTCCGATTTTCTCCGAGGCCTGGAAACGGAAGGGAATGCCCGATTCAAAATCGGTGGCATTCGCAGAATAATGCTTCACGGGCAAATCGCCCATTTTATCGATGAAATCGGCAAAAGTTGCATGGCCAAACAACTTTTCATCATAGATGTCAACCATCGTGCGAATGGCAGAAGCCCCTTCCTGCGGATTTTTATCATCGAGTTGCTGCAGCGCCATCGTCATCATATCCACATCGAAAAAGAACTTATAGATGCTGCGCGTCATTTCGTCGATATCCTCGCCTTTAGTCAGCGCCTGCATATAGCGCAGTCCTGTGAGGGTTCCTCCAGACACGGTGGAGAGCACTTCTACATGTTCGAGGAGTGTTCCTGTTTCCGTCTTCACATGATGAAGCATGGAAAGTGTGCCTAAGTGGAAGGCGGCAGCCCGATAGCCACCGCCAGAGAAAGTAAGTGCGATATTCATAGAGAAGTTAAAAGTTAGGCGTTAAAAGTAAGGAGTTAATCTGCGAGGGTGAAATCAAGCTGGCGGCGCTCGATGTTGGCATTCGCCACCTTGATACGGATGGGGTCACCGAGCTGAAATTTGTGATGATGACGACGACCCACAAGCAGATAGTTTTTCTCATCAAACTCATAGTAATCATCATCAAGGTCATGCATCGGTATCATACCTTCACAGTGGTTCTCGTCGATTTCGGCATAAATGCCGTAACTGGTAATGCCGGAGATGTGAGCATCAAACTCCTCACCAATCTTATCGCTCATAAACTCCACCATCTTGTACTTGATACTCTCGCGCTCTGCCTGCTGTGCAAGCTGTTCCATATCCGAAGAATGCTCACAGAGTTCTTCGTAATGGTCGCGGTTGGCAGAACGTCCGCCTTCCTGATAGCGTGTGAGCAAACGGTGCACCATCGTGTCGGGATAACGGCGGATGGGTGAGGTGAAATGGGTGTAGTAGTCGAAAGCCAGGCCATAGTGCCCGATGTTGTGCGTACTGTATTTGGCCTTCATCATAGCCCGCAGGGCCACCATCTCAATGACATTCTGCTCGCGACGCCCGTTACAGTCGTCCATCAGTTTGTTGAGCGACTTCGAAACGGCTCCTTTGGTGCCTGCCGTCTTTACCTTATAACCAAATCTGGCAACAAACTGTCGCAAGTTCTCGAGTTTTGTGGGATCGGGTTGGTCGTGAATACGGTAAGGCAAGGTTTTGGCTTTCTGACCTTTCTTCACCTTACCAATTGATTCTGCCACCGTACGGTTGGCCAACAGCATAAACTCCTCAATGAGTTTGTTGGCATCTTTCGATTTCTTATAATAGCAGCGTATGGGCTTGCCTTTTTCGTCGACATCGAAATGCAGTTCCTCACGGTCGAATTTCACAGCACCATTCTGGAAACGTTTCTTTCGCAACTGTTTGGCCAAGGCATCAAGGATAATGAGTTCCTTTGCCAATTCTCCCACATATTCTTTCTTATGAGGAGCGGCTTCGCCTGTTCCGTCTTTCACACCATTTCTCTCCAGAATCTCCTGCACCTCTTCATAGGCAAAGCGACGGTTACTCTTGATGACCGTATGTGCCAGATGCCAGTCTTTTATATTGGCATCATGGTCAATCTGGAAAATCACGCTGTAACAGAGTTTTTCCTCATCGGGGCGCAAAGAACAGATAAAGTTACAGAGACGTTCGGGAAGCATGGGGATGGTACGGTCAACAAGATAGACGCTGGTGGCACGCTTCACGGCTTCCTTGTCAATGACGGAGCCTTCCTTGACGTAGTGGCTGACATCGGCAATATGCACACCCACTTCCCAAAGACCTTTCTTCAACTCCCTCACCGACAAGGCATCGTCAAAGTCCTTGGCATCTTTGGGGTCGATGGTAAAAGTGCAGACATCGCGGAAATCCTCACGGCGTGCTATCTCATCGGGAGTTATGCCAGGATTTATCTTGTTTGCGGCATCCTCCACATTCTTCGGATATTTATAGGGTAGACCATACTGAGCCAAAATGGCATGCATTTCCGTATTATTCTCACCTGTCTGCCCCAAGATATCCACCACTTCTCCCACGATATTCTTGGAGTCTTTCGAAGGCCATTCGGTTATCTTCACCACAGCTTTGTCGCCGGTCTTTCCATTCTTCAGTTTCCGCTTAGGAATGAAAATATCATGTACGAACATCTTGGAATCGGAAATGAGGAAAGCATAATTCTTCTCCACCTTGAGTATGCCCACAAACTGGTCGTGAGCACGTTTCAGGATCTCGGTGACCATTGCCTCCTTGATATGATTCTGGCGGCGTGCCATCATCGTCACTCTGACACGATCACCATTAAGTGCGAACATGGAGTTACGCTCTGCCACGAAGATAGGTTTGTCGGAACCATCGGGAATAAACGAGTTCTTGCCGTTGGGCTTCCGGATAAAAGTACCCTCGGTGACCTGTCCCTGCAGATTCAGGCGGTATTGATTATCCGAAACCTTCTGCAGAAAATCATCCCACGTCATATCCTCAAGAATGTCCATAGCCAGCATCTTCACGGGATGCTGCTCAATGTTGAGATTCTTGAAAATCTGCTTGAAAGTATAGGTTTCATTGGGATGTTGCGTGAAGAAGGTTTGCAACATTTCTGTAAGCTGCCGTTTGTTCAGACGCTTGCCCCTGTTTTTCCCTTTTGCCATAGTTGTTTTGTTTTAAAGTTTCAGTTTACGAACTCAGCTTTCGGTTGCATGAAAATCCAACTACAAAAATAAAGAAAAAAAGTCAGAAATGCGGGCTTTGCGGTTTTAAATAATGTTAGAAGACACTTTTTTGACAAAAATTTATTAATTTTGTGCCCGAAATGAACAACATACTGATTACAGGCGCTACAGGCTTCATTGGCGGTTTCATCGTGGACGAAGCACTTAAGCGTGAAATGAATGTTTGGGTGGCCCTTCGCAAAAGCAGTTCGCGGCAGTGGCTCACCGATAAGCGTATCCATTTTCTGGAAGTGAATCTCTCGTCGGAAGAGGACCTTGTGGAAAAGATGAAGCCGCTGCATTTCGACTATGTGGTTCATGCGGCAGGTGTCACGAAGAGTATTCATAAAGAGGATTTCCGCCGCATCAACACAGAGGGCACCAAGCATCTTGTCAATGCCCTGCTCCGACTGAAGATGCCGTTGAAAAAATTTGTTTATCTGAGTTCCCTTAGTGTCTTTGGTCCCATACGTGAACAGCAGCCCTATACGGAGATTCTGGAAACTGATGAGCCGAAACCTAATACGGAATATGGTAAGAGCAAACTGGAGGCCGAGAAATTCTTAAACGCTCAATGCTCAACTCCCGACACCCAACTCCCAATAGTCATTCTCCGTCCTACCGGTGTCTATGGTCCGCGAGAACGTGACTATTACATGATGGCAAAGAGCATCAAGGCGCATACCGATTTCGCCGTGGGCTACAAACCGCAGGACATCACCTTCGTTTATGTCCTCGACGTGGTTCAGGCTATTTTCCTCGCTATTGAGAAGGGAAAGCCCGGACGTGCTTATTTTCTCAGCGACGGCGAGGTGTACCGTTCCTCTACGTTTAGTGACCTCATCCGTAAGGAATTGGGCAATCCATGGTGGATTCGTATCACGGCACCCATCTGGCTCCTGCGCATCATCACATTCTGCGGTGAGTATGTCGGACGGATCACGGGCAAAATCACCGCCCTCAACAACGATAAGTACAACATCATGAAACAGCGTAACTGGCGTTGCGACATTGAACCTGCCCGCCGTGAACTGGGCTTTGAGCCTCATTATCAGCTGGAGGAAGGCGTTCGCCTCACCATCCAGTGGTATAAGGAAAACGGCTGGCTGTAAAAGTCATAGTCATAGTCATCGTCATCGTTATCGTCATCGTCAAAAAAACTTTGTGTCTTCGTGTCTTTGTGTTCCGTTAATAAATCCCTGCTTTAGAGCCGCCCCTTATCAAGGGGCTCAAAACGTCATAGTCATAGTCATCGTCATAGTCATCGTTTATGATAAAGTTTCTGAAAGAATTACTGACAATAGAGAAGAAGCCCAAGAAGGGGCTGCTGGCTATGGAATGGGTGGTATTGGCATATATGCTGCTCACTTTCCTC
>CACZVX010000098.1 GCA_902784755.1 uncultured Prevotellaceae bacterium | reverse complement strand
TCAAAGCAGACGTCTATTGCTTTGATATATTGTATGTAGTCAGGATCTACCACTGATTGCGTGACGTATACGGTGTCAACGCCAATGAATTTATTGCTGCCGTCAAATACGGACACCTCGATACCGCCAGTACGTACCTGACCAGATTTGTTTGTTTCGGCATGCACTTCAAGTCGGGTGTCTGTATCGTTAAACACCCTTAGCCAGTCGTTAAGGGGCTTACCCTCAACGCTGCCAGGCAGTGCAAGGTCGAAGTTCAGGAAATTATAACCGCCTAAAGAATGGAAGTTCACAGACTCCTCCTTGAGCGTGATGAGCGTCTTAGACGACTTCTGGAGGATGGTAAGCGTACCGATGGCCATGTTTTCCTCAGTTTCATCCAGATAGGTAAATCTGATAGTGGCTTCGCGGTCTACATCCCATTCATTGGGTTCTACGGTAATATTCCATGTGACGGTATATAATCCATCCTGATCAGGATAACTGTAGATCTTTGGCTCTAATGTGTACCAGCATGGCCCACCTTCAACCAGTGTTGTAAATCTTTGTTTGGCCCTGATATCCGATACCTTGAACTTAACGTAAGAACCAATACGGGTCTTATAACTCAATGGACTGATCTTGAAGTCAGATTTCGTGAATTCAATTTGTGGTGTATTTGGATCAATTGTCACAGCCCCTTTCTGGTAGACAGCTACTGTCAGTGTGGTCGTGTATGTCTTGCCGTCCTTTTGAGTAGTGAAGGTGGCATCGATATAGGCGGTACGATCCTCATCCTCATTAGGCGCTACGATAACATTGAAGAGACTGGACATCTTCTCTATGGTAATCCATTTATTAGACTTGTCGCGAACGCTGACATCGGTGAATTCCGTACCGTCGCCAACGACAACATAGACACGCTGCGTGCCTCCCTGTACCTCAAAGTTGAGTTCCGTGGGATCAATGGTGGCGTCAACAAGTCCCTTTTGGGTGACATAGAGTTTTGCTTCCACATATTGCCCCTTCTTATCGCTCCATGCCGTTACGAAGACAGTAGCTTTGCGGGTACCCTCTTCATTAGGCTTGGCGGTAATCGTCAGCTTGTGGTCATCCAGTGAGTAGTTCAGCCACTCCAGTCCATCGTTGAGGTTGATGGTAATAGGCTTGTACGAGGTCAGAATGTCGATGGACTCCTCGCCACCTTGGCTCTGGAATTCGAGGCTTGACTTGGAGAGTTGCAGACCGCCATACTGCTTGATGGTAAGAGGCCTTTCGAAAACTTCCTGGGCAGAAACCTCCTGACGCACATAGATTACTCCAGTGCGGAAAGCATCGGTTTCATTGGCTTCAATGTTCAGTTTCAGTTGCTTTGAGTTCATGCTTCCTGTTACCAGCTCTGCTTTTACCCATTGCTTGAGAGATTCCGGAATGTCGAAAGTTACAGGATTATCGAACGAAGAAAGAATCTCAACGGTGAATGTTCCACCATCCTCTTCTGCCTGAATTTCGTCGGGAACAAGCAATAATTCCAAAGGAGATACAGTGAATTGGTATCTTCCCTTGTAGGCAGGTATCGCTTTGTCGGATATACCCGGTACCAATAACTTAATGATAGGACAAACCGTATATTCTCCAGGCTCTAAGTCCTCGAACGATAATTCAACATTGTTGAACGTGTTCAGGAAATACTTTTCATTGCGATAACCATATTTATAGAGTGTCTTAAATTCCTTGTCGTCCTTGTTTTCCGGCTTATAGATACCCACGCCAAGCCACTGGGGGAGGAATACATTGCCCTGGGTACCATAGTTCACCTTGATATTGTTCTTTTTGTCGCCATAGAGATCAAACTCCATGTTTTCAATATCAATCTCGGGGAAGGCCTTCATGGGATATTTCAGGAGAGAGAAGTTATAAGTCTTCTTTATCTCTTTGTCCCAACCGAATATTTTTCCCTTAGACACGAACTCCAGGTCGTAGCTCATTGTAGTCAGATCCAGTTCTGCTTCTTTCATGTTCTCGAAAAGTTGCGAGCTGTCGAACATGCTTAGTGACAGTGGGAGCTTGCCATCCAGTTTCGGTCCGGCATACAGTGTCGCTTTCGTGTTTGCTGCAGCCACCCATTTGAGCCAATCCATCGTACCGATATCAATCGGGGATTTCAAACCGATTTGCACCATGCCGTTAAGTTCGGCAGAGAAAGAGAACTTCGGATCGAGTTGTGCAGGAAGAAATGCTGATTGGGGGATTACCAAAGCGGTAAGTAAGCCTGCCGTCGGATGTATATACGGAGCCTCACTCTTCAACTCCAGGCCTAGTCCTAAGCCCTTGGCTATTGCTCCGGTATTTAAGGCAAAGTTAATGTGGGCTTCAGCACGAACGAAAGGCTCGGGGGTAATATCGATATAAAGTACAGGGCAAACGGCCGGGAATGGAATCCTCTTGAAATTGTTCAACAGGTCTCCAAAACCAGGTATGGCTGACAGACTCCATTCACCACCAATCTGACCGTCAACGGAGGCATTGAGATTCATTCCTATGTGTGGCTTCACCTCAGTCTTTATGTAGAAGTCGCGCAGACCGTTGATCTTGTATATCGCAGTGGCTACCGCAGCAAGACCAATGTCAGCTCCCAATATGACTTTTGCATTATCCACGCCGATGGAACCTTCCACGTGTTTACTGAAGTTGAAAATGGTTATGTCTTCCCAGTTTCCCTCAGCTCTCCTCACAGGTTGTATTCCAGCCATGCGGCGACGGGCCTGATAGCCTTCGTTGGTCTTTACCTGCCGGATTTGCTCCACGGTGACGAACTGCTCAAATACTTCGCTCAGGTCGTCTATGTAGCCGCACTCCACCTGTATCTCTCCGCCACTATTACTGACCCTCTTGACCTTACCGACAAAAGCCTCGTCATAGTCTTTCAGGTTAGGACATGAGAGCACATCGCCCACCTTGGGCTGCAGGTCTGCAGGCATCGCGCCGTTGAAACGAAGCAGGAAACTATTGTCATCGGGCTTACTGATGGACTGGTAGTATACCATCATGCCCTCGTCGCTCATGAAGCGTACTTCCTTGGCATATTTTATCTCAGGCTGTACTAAGCTCACGGAGTCGATGGCCGTCAGCATGATGCGGTAGATGCTGTCCTCGGTCACAATTTCCTGTGAGATATACTGGTCGTGCTCATTGCCAAGCGTGTCGAGGCGTGAGAACCTGATCTGTTTCACCTGGTCGTAGAAGAAACCATCGAAGTGACCGTCGTTCTGGTAGATGTAGAAGGCTTCACCACCCTCTATCACCTCTTGTTGTGCCATCATTGGCAGACTGCCTGTCAGGACAATCAGCAGCAGGACTGCGCGTCGCAGCCACGACTGTAAATGTATGTTCGTCTTCATCGCTTCATCACTTTAATGGTTTCTGTTCCAGCTTTCACGATATACACGCCGATGGGGCGGTTTTTCAGAGAGATAGTCAGCGGCTGACTGTCGGTCACCTTGTGCTGCTCTATCAGAGTGCCGTTGACAGCATAGATACTGGCCATAACGCCTGTCTGCAGTCCGCGGAAGATGATTTCGTCGCCGTCGCGGTTGATCTCCACACGACGTTCACCAGGTGTCAGGTCTATACCTGTTTCCTTGATGTTCTCAAACGTATAACGAAGCACATCCTTACGCTCGTAGGGGATAGTCACTTTATTCGTCTGGATGACGAGCTTGCTGCCCAGGAACGTGATGATAGGTGCATCGGCCAGTTCATAGCCCACCTTTTCGCCCGTCTTAAGCCATATGATAACACGGGATTCTCCCGTTGTGGGTGTTGGGTCTTCCGTTTCCTCACTTCCTGCTTCTACAGGCGTGAAGATGTAGACATTGCTCCGGACGTCTCCGCTGAGGGTGCCATTTCCGCCTGAACAGACCAGACGGCCGTCTGGCAACATGGTCCAGGATGCATTCTTCAGGTCGTGCGTGAATCCTGAGGCCGATGCAATAGACCAGTTCCCGGTTTCATAGTTGAAACTGATGATATGAAGGACTTGGTTGTTGTATTCCCCGCTAGTGCCAATGAGATAATATTCCTGCTTGGCCTGATTGACGAACACGCCACCGCGATAGGTGATAGTTGCGTTTGTGACAGGATGGATACGGGGAATGTTGAACGCGTCGTAGGTGTAAGCCTCACCCTTGTCAGGGCATATTTCTGTGAGCATATACCGTCCCTCGCCCGTGAGCGTCTCGCCAGCGGTGAGTACTGCGTATAGGTTGACACCGTCTTTCACGTAATGATAGTCGGACACACGAACGTCTGGTGTCAGGGCTATCGGCATCCAGGTTCCGAAGACGACGAACTTGTATTTATTGCTCGTGCCATCAGCCGCATTATACTTGTCGCCGCTGAGGGCCTGTTCACCGTTTTCAGTACTGTATCCGAATGGATTGCCGTTTGCATCCGTTGGAGAGACGGTATAGACATTGCCGTTGTTATCGGAGAACATGTACGGATTACTGCGCCCGCTCGTGGAACCGACAGCAGAGAACGACGTACCATTGTAACGGTCGAACTTACTGTCTGCACCAAACCAGTTGCCGCTGACAAAGACATGTCCACCAACGGCGATGGCTCTTGACGCAATACGGCCTGTCGTCATGTCGGGTCCCGCCGTGAATGTCTTCGTAGCTGGGTTGTAGAAGCTTGTCTGCTTCGAGTAATCCATGCCATTGGCGACATATCCTCCACCTATCATGATTCGTCCGTCGTTCAGCACAACAGAATAGCCATAGGCGTGGGAATCGTTAATGGCAATCTGCTTCCATTGGCCATTCTCATAGATTTCTGCTGTTGGTGTCATCTGGCTATTGGTTGTCATACCGCCAACCACCACCAGGTCTGAACCAGAAGCGAATATCTGATGCAACAGTCTGGCAGTATTCATGTCGGGCAGCTGCGTATAGTTTAGTTTCGCAACTGCGCCTTTCACCTTGTCGTCAGCTCTTCTGGACGAATGCTTCATGAGCTTGACTTTCGAAGTCATGGTTTCCTGCCATAGACCTTTACTCTCGTCTTGTGCCAGCATTCCTATCGGTAATACAAGCAGGGCTAGTAGTAACTTCTTCATATTTATCTTGTTTTGTCTGTACCTATAGTACTATGATCATTCAAAATAGAGAGAGAATGCACCTGTTTCAATAACGGGGACCTTACTTGGCTTATAATACTTTTATTCTGCTGTATGATTCAAATCATACAAGATATGGTCAACACGGTCTTTTTCTGATTCTAAATCGTAATACTTGTAGGCTTCAAGATGGCCTGTACTTTGCATCGTATCACAGTCTATATCAAATGCTAAATCAATGGCTGCATATCCAGTTACACCTCTATTATCATATGTAGGCCAATCACCTTTGTATTCAATATGTAACATCTTACCAGTCTTGGTGGCTTTAATTGGGACTTCACTACACCAAAGGACATTTCCGCCGCTATTGTCCCACAGCATAATATTAATACTCATCTTCTTCGGCAGATTCTTTTCGTTCCTACCGTAGTAAATATTTATAAGTTTCTTTACCTCAACGTTTTTCCCATTTACAACCTTCGTGCCATAAATATTAAAGTAATTCATATAGTCTGCTGGGCGAAAATTATATAACTTTTCCCCAGTATCATATTCTAACGTCCATAGTGAGTCGCCAGCAGAAGTTATATTTGCCTTTACGTCAATAATGTCCGTACTCGACCATTCTTTTGCGATTAGTTGATCGCAATTGCTTTCAATGGTTATTATGTTGTCCGATTTTCCTTGGTCATTGATATGAAGTGAATCGCTTGACACGTAAATGTATACGCCTGGAACTGTGACCTTTTGGGCTGGCGAGGCTATTATTTCAGAACCGAAGATCTTGAACATTGGACGGATGTCGTATTTGCCAGGGGTGAAATATCTTTCATCCACGAAAGATTTTTTCTCTCTCCATTTCTTGCTGAATTGGGAATAGGCTGGTAATGGATCGATAAACTCTTCTGTGAAGTGAGAATCTAAGAGCGAATCACCCTTAAAGACGCCATAGCCCACTGTTACAGGCCATAAGATGTTGCGTGATGGGGTCACTTTTACGCTAAGCTCTCCCATGGTTGGCCAATAGTCTATCCCTTCTCCCTTTACT
>CACZVX010000097.1 GCA_902784755.1 uncultured Prevotellaceae bacterium | reverse complement strand
ACCTGCCACCCATCTGCCACCACCTTGTATCTCCTTTATATAAAGGCTTTCCAAAGGCTGGGTGGCAGGTGGCAGATAAAATCGCGAAAAACATTTTCGTACGCTATAGCCATGATTGTTATTCGTTATTTCACAAGTTTGCCTTCTATTCATGTCCCAATCTGGTGGACGTCGCCATCGGCAATGGGGTGACTTCCATCGGAACCTCTGCCTTCCATTGGTGTAACGCCCTGAGGTGCGGGTTGCCGACGCCAAGTCGTATGATTTATCCGTGCTTTCTGTCCCAAGGGGATAAAATGTCAAATGTACACACTTTGGGGCGTATTTGACATTTTCTTGCATATTAAAACGGGTTTCTTTAGACCGTGGCTACTTCTTAATACCTAGGATGATGTTGCTGACGTCTTCGACATCTTCCTCATCGATGACACCGTTGCCGTCGGCATCGGCATTGGCGCCGTGGATAGGCTTGGTGTTGTCGTCGATGAATATCTGAATCACCACGATATCAGCCACGTTCACCTTCTGGTCGTTGTTGGCATCGCCCTGAAGGACCTGGGTGGTGCTGAAGGTGGAAGAAGCAGTAGGCGACAAGGTGCCGTCAGAGAGCTTCAGCTGGTAGTGCAGGGTGTGCTCGCCAAAAGCCAGTCCGCTGGCATCGACGGTGGTTGACAGGTTCTTGATTTCAGACTCCTTCATAAGTGCATCGTTGTCGTCGAACCAGTATTGGATGCCTGTGGCCTTTGCTGCTACCGTTGCACCAAGCTTCATGAACATCTTAGAGACGGGAATGCCTGCATCGCCCTTGCTGTCGACAGTCTGATAGTGCAAGATGTGGATGCCATCCACAAGTGCCGAGGCATCAACAGTCATCACGTCATTGCTAAGGGCAGTCTCAGTGGCTCCGCTCTTCTCGTCGTCGAACCAATAGAGTAACTTCGTGGCTGTCAGTATCGCGCCAACCTTGATGAAAAACTTCGAGACAGGAATGCCTGCAATGCCCTTGCTGTCGACAATCTGATAGTGCAGGATATGGATGCCGTCGACGAGCGAGGTGGCGCTGATGGTAACGGAACTGCCATCCAAAACGTTCGAGGTCTGAACGTTAGTGCCGATATCGTCATCGAACCAGTATCGGAGCGACTGGGCCGTTGTGGCCTTAGGCAAACCTGACAGGTCGATCGTTGGATAAACTATCTGCCCATTAACGCCTAAACTAAGGAAGGAGAGCAGTATAGTTAGAAACAGATACTTTCGCATAAGCTTCAAATATCATTAGATAAACATATAATTACTTACCCTTTTTTCTGAGGGTTGCTCACAACGACATTCACATTGTTTAGTTTTCCGTCTGCGTCCGTTTGGCTGTCAGTAGTCAATGAGATAATTAGAGGATAAGACGGAGTCAGATCAAATGGAATAGGACCGCCATAGAGTCCAAGATTAGGATATTGTTCCAAAATATCATCAGTCAACTCAAAGGTCTCTTCGTCAGAATAAGTACCTGTGAAAGTCTTGAAGACTGTAGCATAAGACATAGGAGATGTCGAGCAGCCATTACTAAAGGGTAATTCATGGAAAATGTTAAAAGACTCAGGGAAGTTTATGGCAACGCAGTCTTTTGCCTGGGAATTGTTAGGTAAATAACGGGTTGCTCCAGAAGAATCGCTGTAGCCACCTTTACCATCAGAAGAAACAAAAATGCAATTAGTAAATAAGGTTTGACGATAGGTATATATATGAAAACCATTATCTACAATTAAACAATTATTGGCTGTAATAAATGAAGCTTCATTTTGAGTAAAATGATTGATGTAACAATTGACCATGGAATAAGTATTGCTGCCACGTGTGTCGAAACTTCCCGTAATCTTACAATTGGCAAACATAATGTTCGTGATGGCTTGACTGTATCCAGAATAACCGATGTTGTTGAATTGGCATTTCACGAAATATGGGTTGGAAAAAGTTCCCTCCATTTCCATTCTGTTGACACATCTGATGCCCTCCATCATAAAGCGGTTAGCATCTTCCGTGGGGATGTTAATGGTGAAGTCATTAGCGATGTAAGTCGGTTCTTTATTGTCGATACCAGTGCCACGCAGGGTAATGGCTTTGGTGATGTTGGTAGCGTTAAACGAACCACTTGAGAGATTGATGATGTCACCGCTTTCTGCTGCTGCTACAGCTTGTTGAAGGGCTGTGACACCATAGTAATACGATACGTTTTCTCCGTGGCTCAACGAGGCCACCAAAGCGTTTTGTGCGAAACTTGTGGCTGCAAACATGATGCCTACCACAGCTAATAGCAATTTCTTCATAATGTGTTAATTTGTTGAATTAATATTTGAGTTTGTTCACATCATCCATGTCGGTCACCTCCTTTGGTAGAAACGGTCTGCCAGTCATCATCATTGATAGGTTTGACTATTTTGGCACAAAGATAGGAAATAAGAACGAGAATCGACTTACAATACAACACTTTCGACTAACAGAACGCGTTTTGTTAGTCGTTTTTCCTGTAGAGGGTACGCTTCTGGGAGGAGGTGTGTGCGGTGGGTCCAGAGATTTTGAACGTTTCTCGTTTGGAGAAAGGACGCTGTAAAGTGGGAGTGCATAGGCACTAAACAGGTAGTTACTGCCGTGTAAAGTCGTACCGACCTAAGGCCCGACATATACCGACCCTGGGGCCGACAAATGTCGAGCCTTGGGTCGGTATATGTCGACCATAGGGTCGATACCTATTTTTCAACGGGGGATTCTTCCTGAATAGGGAAGTATAGATACGACTTGCCGTTCTTCACCCTGCGAAGACGGGGATGCTCGCCCTTTGTCAGGCTGTCAAGGTACTTTTGAGCGGAGTCACGTTTCAGACCGCTGCAGATTCTGAATATCTTGACGGTGGTGAAGCCTTGTTGGAGGCTGCGGCGCAGAGCCTCATCCATAGCCTTGGGATCGTGCATCTGGCTGTTGCCTACAGGGCCCTCGACGCAGCGGAAACCCAGCCTGTTGGTGCAGACCTCTCTGATAAAGTCCTTGGAGGGGATGAACTCGACACCGTCGTACCTGATGTCGCGGCCCGTCACCGTCTTGGGGCCCGTATGCTCTCCCGTCAGTTTCAGCTTCGGCGCAAACGAACCGATGGGCGTCTCCACTCGGTAGCCTTCATGGAACCAGAGGGCTGCGCAGTTAAGGAATTTGGTGAAGCAGGCCTCCAACTCGCCCTTTGCCATGTGCTTATGGCTGATGCTGTAACTTTCCAGCTGCGCGAAGGTGAGTTTCTTCTTTGATGCCAGTTTGACATAGAGCAGTGGCTTCCCGTCCTTGTCCTTCTGGGGGCTGGGATGTAGTTCGAATTCTATTCCGTCAGTCTTGCGAGGCATAATCTTTAGTTTCCTTTATTGACTGCAAAGGTAGTCATTTTTTTTCTTTGAAAAGCTTGCCGATCTCTGAAAAATGTTTGTACCTTTGTCGTTGAGCATAGGGCCTTGTACTTTTTTGTTAGCACTTCAAAGTTACAAAATTTCCGCGACATACGGGAAATCCCTGTGCTCTTTTTTGCGACCTTATCTCAAAATATTTATAACTTGCGAAACATGAATTCTTAATCTTTTGGGAATTCAACGCCAATCCTTAATTTGTATTTGTCCGGCTTGCTGAAGATGAGGTTCTGCTTGATGTCACCATCCTGTTCCACAACACTTGAATGACTATAGCCGATGATCTTCACACCTTCATCAGCACCACCGCTCCAGACGACCGACCTCCCGCTTTCACTTGTCCATGAAACTGGAATGTCAGTGGCATTTACGTTCTCCTTGATTTTTACTGTAAAGTCATAATACTGGTAGTAAACCTCTTGTACAAAATTAAATACCAATTTCTTGGCAATTCCGTAAGTCCCATTTTTCGGCTGGTCGATAGTGAGGTCTAATGTCGCACTTTCCTTAATGGTTTTTCCTCTAGCATCATCATATGTCTTGTTGTATGTTGCAGTACACAGGAATTCCCCTTTGTTACCTATTGGTGTCACCACGATGTCTTTACTTTCAAATCTTTCGCCTTGGCCAAGCCTGTCGATAACAAATCCGTTCACTCCACCCCATGTTATGATACCACTGACTTTTGTCCCGTCTGAAGCCGTTGCCTCTATATCTGCGCTATAATCTATTGATTGTGCGTCAATTCGCAGGTCTTTGACATTTGCCTTTCCCTCGAAGATGGGGATGTCCAGACCCAGCAGGCTCATATAAACGGTGATGTCGTAGTTGTCTTCTCCATTGAGCGTGGCATTGGCTGTGGAGGTGACATCTGCACCCTTGATTTCTGCCACCAGCAGGGAGCGTTTCTCGTCATCGAAGTCGAAGTACTTTACGATAGGACTTTCGTCTGGTTTTGCCCCTACACGTTTGAATTCTGCCCGAAACTCCGTAATATCGTCTAATACGCTCTTTTTGGTATGGTGAAGTTTCAATGTCACATCATTTTCGTCTGAGGTCAAGAAGTCCTTTTCCTCAATCTTTACTTGCGGGCAGATGGGAACCGATGAGATGGGGATGCTCATCTCCGGCATAGTTGTCGAAGCCACATCAACACCCAGTGTAGTTAAATCCCAGCCAACAGTAATGCCTATGGACTGATTATACATGAGGTCTTCGAATTGTGAGAATTTCCATTTAAGAGCATAATCGAGCGTACGTAAAATATTGTTGTCAACGGCTTCTTGAGTTCCTGAAGCATCTAGTGTGAAAGGTGTCAAACAGTCTTCTCCGGTCCCAGTAAAGGCCGCCATGTCGATTTTACCACTGATAGTCTCTTTTTTCATGACTGTAAGACGGTTTCGGACATGAAGTGTCTTTCCAAAAACACCAATGTTGCCTCCCATGATAAGGCCATAGGCAATACCGCCTTCGAACTTGGGACCGAAGGTGAACTTCAGGGCGTCAGGCGCCTCTGGTTCAAGTTCACAGGTTGGCTTTATGCCAGCTCCTTTCTGATAGACCATACCAGCATGAAGCGTCCGTTCATAGCTGATTGAGGCCTCGAGCGTAATCTTGCCTTCGGCTCTCACGACTCCCTGTACATCGATGCTAGGAGTCAGTAGGACGGGACCAATAGGAATAGCACCGCAGACAATGGTGAGGATATGGAATTTCTTCTCAAAGAGCTTTGCTTCCTCTTTCGTGCTGTTGAGGTCAGCACCCACTGTGATGTCTGCATCGAACTTTACACCAGCATAACTCAGTTCATAGTCACCAAACATGAACACATATCGCATCAGCAGGTCGATACTCATTTTTGGTGTCAGTTCTATCCCCTTGCCCAATTTCCAACCAATCTCAGGCAAGATAATCTCAAATGACTTAACACCACTGGCGCGGGTCTTTTCACGAGTGGAGAACTTCACTTCCTTACCGTCGGCGTCATAGACGTGTTCCACATATTGTCCCAGTGGTATGTATTGTTCGGGAATGTCGATATTCTTGAAAGCATCTTTCAGCTGGGCATCTTCATAGATGATCTCGTAACCATTTGCCCCCTCTTTTACGCTCTTCACCTTCGCCAGCAGACCATCCGGCAGATCTTTGGTAGGCGTATTGAATATCAGGCATTGTCCAACTTCTGGCATCTCGGCAGAAGCAGGAAGGATTAGTTTGTGACCTAACGTGTCGACACTAATCAGCTGTTTCGTTACAGCCTCTGGGATAATCACAGCCTGCTGACTGAGGTCATACTTGATTTCTGATAACGTAGGGATATTCGGGTCTGGAGCAATTCCGCCACCTTTGTCATCTTTATCGTCCTTTGAACATGAAGCCGTAAGGCCTGATAACAGGAAAAGGGCGCTCAGTAATGTGAGCATCCATCCTTTGGGGGTTGTCTTTGTAATCATCATAATTAGGTTTTGTTTGATTATTTTGGCACAAAGATATAAAATAAGTATGAAAATCGACTTACAAAACAACACTTTCGACTAACAGAACGTGTTTTGTTAGTCGTTTTTCTTCAAAATAGTAATGGAATATAGATTTATATCCCCTTGTCCTTCCACTCCTTGGGCGTCATGCCTGTGAGGGCTTTGAAGGTGCGGAAGAAGGAGGTTTCGTTGGCAAAGCCTGACTCGACATAGATGTCAGACAGCTTCCTGTCAGGGTATTGGCGGATGATGCGCTTGGCGTGTTCCGTGCGGAAGGTGTTGACATATTGGTTGAATGAGCAGCCTACCTGTGAGTTGATGCAGTCGGAAACGGCCCGTCTGTTGCTGCCGACGGCATTGGCGAGGTCGGAAAGTTTCAGTTCGCTGTTCTTGTATAGTTTCTGGCTCTCCATGATGCTGTTGATGTGCTGCATCAGGTGAGGAACGTCTTCTTCTGCGGTCTCTTGTGTTGCAATGGGTTCTGGAGTGGCTGATGTCGGTTTTTGCTTTCTCCAGCGGATGGTCCATAGAATGGCTGCCAGTACGACGATGCCCAATAATATCCATGTCCAAAAACTTTTGTTGCTGCTAGCGACTTCGGGTTCTCCACCCACACGGAGCAGCCAGACGTCATTGGAGGGT
>CACZVX010000096.1 GCA_902784755.1 uncultured Prevotellaceae bacterium | reverse complement strand
CAATGTCAAGGAGAGTGAGAAGGCCTACACGATGGAACTTGCAGCTCCAGGCATTAAGAAAGAATATTGCCGAGTCAGCATCAACGACGAGGGCAACCTCACCATCGCCATCGAGAACAAGGCCGAGCACAAGCATGAGGACAAGCACCACCACTATCTGCGCCGTGAGTTCAGCTACTCGAACTACGAGCAGAGCTACACGCTGCCTGATGATGTTGTTCGCGACCAGATTTCTGCCAAGGTAGAGGATGGCATCTTGACCGTCACCATGCCGAAGACAGAGCCGAAGCAGAAAGTGACCAAGTCCATTGAGGTGTCATAAGGACTGGACTCAAAACAAACAATGCCCTGACCTGCATTTGCAAGCCAGGGCTTTTTCGTGCTAATGGTTGTATCGACGATAGTTGTCATCGAGGGATTTGGCTACTACGCCGACGAATGACTGGCCGAAGTTTTCTCGCCATGGCAGAGATAAAGCATGCTTTTCTCTGCTCATTTGGCTTATCGAAAACTTTGCCTCGCTTGATGAGGAAACGTTTGTCAGGCAGCTGGCTGAGAACCTTCAGGCCGTTCCACTTCATTAAGCAGAGTGTCTTGACCTCTGCTGCAGACAAGTCACGTGCAAACAGACTGTAGACCATGTGCAGCTGCTTGTCGGATAAATCTGCCCAGCTGGTGGGCAATGTGATATTGAATGATTTCATGCTGCAAAGGTAGGGAAGTGTTCTGAGATGGGAAAAGACACAATTATAGTGGAAGTGTTTAAAATGCGTGATAAAATGGTGTAACGTACGATAATTAATGCTCATTGAACCATTATTAGCGGAAATTCGACATGTACTTAGATAATATTGTCTATTTTTGCAATCATAAGATTTAATGGTTAAGGTTTATGGTTGATTAACTTGGAAAAGGTTCGTTGTGAGAACGAGCCTTTTCTTCTTTTTTGATAGCCCCCTTTACAGGAAGGCTATCAAATCTTCCTCCTTTTTATTTTATCATATCTTTCAGTTTTACATCTGGATGGTGGTATTGCCATGATTTCTCGACCTGCTTGCCCCCCAGTTCCATCACTTTGTCGCCAGTGGCTTCTGCTATTTTGCGAGCTGTAGCAAGGCTATTGCCTGTTCCTGAGAAATATATAATCATATCTATTATAGTTTTATGGTGCGAAAATACAAAAAAATGTGATTTTGCTTAATTTTTTTCGAAAATCTTCTTCAAAGAGATAAATAGCAATTAAAACAACATGTTTCACCATTTAAATATTACGAATATGAAAAATTCGATTAAGAGAGAGAAGAAAGAGTTTACTCATTCTTCCGAGCGTGAGAATTTTCGCCCAAAGGGCAAAACGAAAGAAATTAAAACAAAGCGGTTGATGACATCTGTCTTTTGGATGTGTTTTTGACATAAAAAAACAAGGGCGGGCGCGACTGTGATGTGCGTCCGCCCCTGCGTTTAGAACCATTCGTGCAATTAGTGGTTCAGAATGGCCCATGCCCCATGCAACTTGTGGTGGTCAGAGTGGTGAGCACAGCGCTGAGCACGCTCACGATAATCTGAATCACAGTCTTCCAACTTTCCTTGTTCTTCATATAACCTCCTTTCCTTTTTTACTTTTTACCTTTTTACTTTTAATCAGTTCTCAGGGTCGTCGTCACCTCCGCCGGGGTTGTCGTTGCCGCCCTGATTGCCGCTGGTAGAACCTCCATTGTCACCACCCGTGGTGCCTCCGTTCTCCGTAGAACCGCCGTTCTGGTTCTCATTGTCCTCGATCTCGCCGCTGTCGCCTGAGGTGACGCGCTTCAGCACGTTGCCGTCCTCGTCGAGGCAGGTAATCTGAATAGAGGTGTTCTTCAGCTCATCCTTCACGTCCGTGTTGGGGGTGAAGATGATGCGGCGCACGCTAATCAGGTTGGTCTTCACGTCCTCCAGATTCTCTACCGCCTTCGAACGGACGCCGAAGCGCATCGTTCCCAGACCGGGCAGGGGTACGCTGTGACCCTCGGTAGCCCACGTGCGAATCACCTCGCCTGCGGCATCCCAAGCTGCCTTGATTACTCCTGCAGAGATACCACTGTGGGTTGAAGCCTCTGCAAACACCTTTTTCTCTTGGATGGGCGTGTACAGGTCAGGTCGCATCACAAACTTCTTACCTGGGTTCTTACCAAGTTTCACGTCACGTCGCTGTGCAATTACTTTAATAGCCATAATCTAGTTCAATTTTTGTGTTGGTTTGTAATAATTTTATTAATACTCTCGATGTCTCCAGAATCCGCTTCTGAGAAGACCTATTAAGGAAAACAATTGCTACCATTAATGCGCGCAATTTCTAGATTTAAATCTCGCAATTTCTACCCTTAAATGCCGCCTCTGCCGCTTCATTTTTTGACATTGCAAAGGTACGAAAAAATCAGAGGCGAAACAATACTTTCCCCCGTTTATTTTTAAGAAATTTAGCGACTATTTTACGCCGTATCACCGTATCACCGTACCATGAACCGCCCATCGTTCTATCGTTAGCGGTGACAATCCTATTAGAATATATAATAATTATAATTATTATATATTCTAAAATAAATATTATAAAAATCTCCCTTCGTATCACACTCTATGGTACGGTGATACGGTGATACGGTCGGAGATTCCCTAGAAGCCCATTGTCGTTACGCCTGCAGAGATGCTAGAGATCCTGCAACGAGAAGATATCTTATATTTAAAGAAAAAGGAGGACTGATTATGGGTATGGCTCAGCAGGCTGGGGTCACCATTAATGCATTTGTACGCCAGGTATTGGCCAAAGAAGCAAAATTGGCGTATTAAAGATACTTCTATTAATAATTGTCCCACATCACTTTAAGATGTGGGATTTTTTTTGTCATCAGATATATGCCAAGGGCGAGCAAGCCCCAAGCGAACTCACAAAAAAATTTGTTACTCCGACAAGAATGATCAGGGGCCAAACATACATGGTGTCCTAATTTGTCCTAAGTATGCCCCAAGTTGTTCTAAACTCAACTTGCCTGGTCTGCAATGTTAATTTAGTAGTAACATTTTCGATTTTTTCATACATTATTAGAAATTAAAAATGTACCTTTGCATCTGCTTATGATAAATAAACCTTTATCAGCAGATGACAACAAAAACCATTAAAATACTTGGCGTGCAATTCGCGGCTAATCCGGATTACAAATTTGGTGATCCAGAGACGGAGGAGATGTGGATGCGCACCATCAACCTACTGACAGAACTGAGAGACAGGAAACCTCGCGTGGTGCTGAAAGCAGAGCCAACCAATCCGCACGACGAGAAGGCTGTGATGGCCAGGGCTATGGGCCAGAAGATTGGCTATGTGAACAGATTCCAGCGCGACGATGTGAGACGGTTGCTGAGGCAGTCGAAGCGTGGCATGCTGGGCGCTGAGGTGGACGAGGTGGTGATAGGCAACCACGGCTTCCTCTATATCACGCTGCAATGCGAGGAAGCTGCAACCACAGACCTGCAGGAGACGGGCTTCAACTGGCAGGGATGGCACACGGATATCCCCCTGGTGCTGCCCACAGAGGAGCTGAATGCCGAGGAGGAGGCTGCCTTCGTCTTGGAAGAGGAACTGCTGCCCAGACTGAACGAGGTGGACATCAATGAGCTGCAGGACTATCTGAACATCTGGATGGAGAACAGTCGTCACGACATGAGTCAGGAGGCCTGCTGGCAGCGACAGCAATACATCAGGCAACTGGCTGAGTCGGATCGCGGCGAGGTGCGCATGATGGCCCAAGAACTGGAGCATCAGGGTGCCTGCATGTGCAATCGCCATAGGATGGAAGAGCGCGTGATGGAGTGGTGGCCGCGACTGGTGGATTCTGACGAGGCTGACAGCATGTGGATAGGTTGGCGCCAGCAGACTAACGGACAGCTGTGGGAGGGCCTCAGGCTGATTGACGAGAAGCTGCGCCTGTTGCCAGGTAACCTCTATGAGAGCATTGGCCAGATGGAGACGGTCTTCTCGCAATTGTATTACCTCAACATCCCTAGAGAGACGCTGAATTCTATCCTCGCGCTGCTGGTGCTGAGGGAGAAGACGTGCCATGAGCTGGGCATCGAGATGAGGCCGATGACTGAGGCCGACTATGCCAATGGCGAGTCGGATGGCGATAGTATATCCATGAACGATTTTTCCGAGTCGTTTCAGAAGCTTCCAACCAATACGGCCTGGAGTCTGTATAGCGGTATGTTCACACTGCTGGGCTGGAATCCTAAGTGGCTGAAAAACTCACCAATGTTTCATCAGCAGATACTGGCCCAACAGAAGGAGCAGCATGACAGACAAGAGCGGAAACAGGACCAGATTATCGACTCCATGGAGAAGGTGGCGAACAAGCCTACGACGCAGAATATCTATGGAGATAAGAATGAGTTCAAGGAGGATGCGAAGTTGCTGAAACTGACGCTACCTGCTGATGCTGACCCTGCGGAGATTGCCATGCGGATAGCTGAACAGCAGAAACAGATAGAAAATAAATAAGAATGAGTGACATAAAAGAATATATCAAGGGCGACAAGCATGTGCATCAGGCAGGGAGCGTGATGATTAAGTTTGCGCAATACAACGTGCCTGGGCAGCAGGGTGACTGGAAGCGGCAAGAAGCTCAGGAGGCGGAGGAACTGGAGAAAGAGTTTGCCGATTTTGAGGAGGTGGTGGATGAAACGAAAACCAAAACCAAAGTAAAGCCTGACCTGCCACCTGCTGACGTGTTTGTGAACAGGGTGAAGGCCATTGTGAAGGAGGCTGCCAAGAAGAATGGTGAGACGATACCTGCCAAGCCAAGAGGTCAGGTAGGCGAATATGTGTTCTTTGTGGATAGCGAGCGCATCGTGAAGATGATGGATGACCTGAGGAGGAACCATGAGACGAAAATCAATGAGTTTCTCTGTTCGACCTCGAAGTATGATGGTGTGATGATAGTGGCGCCATTCATAGGCAAACTGCTAAAGATGGAAGAGTTGAGGGCGCGTGACCTGCAGTTGACTGACTTGGAATTTGCCTTCGCACCTTATTATAATAAACCTGCCAGCGCCGTGAGGCGATTGAGCGATAAAATGGATTCGGCAGAGGCAAATATACTGTTTGGACTGCTAAAAGGTATGCTAAAAAAGTATCCTAAAAGCTGAATCCAGTTGCCCCCAGTTGGCCCCACTTTTTAAAATGGTGGTGGATTTAGTTTAACTAACTAAAAATCAACGACTTAATGCCTATTTAAAAATATTTAGGGAACACTTGTAAATCTGAAAGTGGATTTAGAATCTTTGCAACGGAAATCAGAAATGACGACCGTTGCAAAGATTTTTTTTATCTCTAAATATTTTGAAAATGACAAAGATTCAAAAAGAAGTGATGGAGTCGGCTCAGCTGACAGACGCACAACAGGAAGTAGTTAACAGAGTAAGTAACGAGCAGACATCAGAGGTGAGTCTGGTACTGCAGCACCTGGCTCCTTGGATTGAGAAAACCGATGGCGAGGAGTCTGTGGGTAGTTGGGAGACAACACTGGCCACGAAGATGATGGTGAAGCTCTTGGAACTCTGGCTGACAGAGGATAGTCGCCAGCAGGTAGAAAAGATACTGGAGTTCTATCACCCGCTGGATCGTGCAGCTATGGCGTATGCGCTGGTGGTTTACATGATGACTGGCACGAAGATGACCTTCAAGAGTGCTATGGCGACGCAACACTTCAAAAGCATCTGCCAGATGCTGAAAGAGGATATGCCAACGCTGATGTTTGCTGGCCACATGAAATACATGATGTGCCGATATGGCAAGAAAACGATAACGAAAACGAAAAACAATAAGAAATAAAAAATAACCGAGTCGGAGGATGAGCGAGGAAATGTGTACGTACTAATGAGCTCAACTAAAACTTCGCTTTCCAAAGCTCACTAATTCGAATCGATTATGAAAAAGTATGTTTTTGTTTTGAATGCCATTGAGCTGATTAACAAGCTGATGAATGGCAAGCGAGTGGAAGGTGTTCTGTATATGGACGAGAACACAGGTCGATTAACCTTTAAGGCGTACAACCGCAAACCGCAGGTGAGGTATCACGACCGATTGTTACATCGCATGGAACATGGATGGGTGCGCGAGAGCAAGGAGCGTATCAAGGTGTACGAGAGCATCCCAAAGGAACTGGGAACGGCAAGGGTGATGAGCATCCTGGAACGTGAGACGAAGGAGGCGAAAAACACGCTAATTGAACGTGAGTTGGATATGTTGGAGTTTTGTTAAAACACTGTAAGCTATGGGATTTTGCTATCAGAAGAATTTCAGTAATCCTACGTTGCCCGTTGACGAAGCGCAGTTTTATGCGCTCGTCAGGGCCACGCAGTGGAACGAGAACATCGACAAGTATCGTGAGACGCATGATGCTGCACTTAAGCGCAAGTTGCCTGCCTTTATCTTCCAGGCCACGTTTGATGAGACCACATCGAAGGCGGGGAAACTGGGGGCTTGGCGCAAGCAGAGTGCCACAAGGCTGACTGGTCTCGTGGTGATGGATATTGATCACGTGGACGATCCCCGTGGGTTATTCGAAGGATGGGATATTTCTTCTAAGGAGGAAAGGAGTCAAGGAGATATTGTCGCCAGCGACAATGATAAAACTCAGACAAGAAAAAAATACTCTTGGTGTACATTACTCCATCGGGCAAGGGCCTGAAGATTGTATTCAAGGCTGATGCTGCGAGGGGTAATCTCATCGACAACCAACATGCTATGGCCGAGGTGCTTGGCGTGGAGGTTGACGAGAGTTGCAAGGATGCAAGCCGCATGAGCTTCATCTGCAAGGAATCGGATATTTTGTACATTGACAAGGAACTATTTACGTATGAGAACAAAGAATTTGCTGAGAAATACGATGCTGAGTATAGGGCTGGTCATTCTGGTGCTGCTGCGCCTACTACTGTGGCCAGTGCGAATGCTGAACAAGGGTCTATCGAAGCTGGGCAGGTGGCTGTTGAGTCAGTACCGCTAAAGTGGAGGGGCTATGATGTACAGTCTATTATTGATGCTCGCTATGGCGAGAAACTGCCCTGCGCAGCCGACTCGAACCGCCATAACGAGAGCCTCAAACTGGCAACCGACCTGCTGCTTATGCTCGATGGTGACAAGGCCGCTGTTCAGCGCATTGTGGAGGCGCAACCATGGGTGCAGGAGATCATCGAAGAAAGGGACGAGAATGTGGGGCAGACAGTGTCCAGTGCTGCATCGTGTATGGCTGAAAAAGAAAAGAAGTATGCCAGCAGCATGCCTTCAAAGGCGATGCAAGAAGCAATCCAGAGGGCCACGGGTAAGACGTTTCTGGAAATCACGAAAGCGCAAACGCAGACGGTAGAAGGTAATCATAATTCTCAATTCTTAAATCTCAATTCTCAATTAGAAGACTGGGGCGCACAGATTGAGGCACTATTCGACGATTTCCCCATTCTAAAGGATATTTGTAAGGGCCTTAAAAGGAACCAATATCCTGCGGCAATGATTGTGGCTTCCTGCGGCAATGATTGTGGCTGGCGCGTTTGAGATGACGCTGATGACACGCTGTACGTATAGGTTCTATCATCGCCCAGAGGAGTTGCGACGATTGAATAGTTCGGCTCTGATTATTGGTGACCCTGCAAGTGGTAAGTCGTTTGCCACCAGGCTCTTTAAACTGCTGGCTGCGCCCATAGTGCAGGCGGATAGGGTAGGGCGCGACGCCATCAATGCCTATCGCGAGCAGATGCGCACCAAGGGTGCCAACAAGGAGAAACCTAAGAAGCCAAAGGTGGTGGTGCGCGTGCATCCTGCTCGAACCTCGAATGCGCAGTTTATTCAGGACATGGTGAATGCCGTAGAGGTGGTGGACGGTGAGGAAATGCACCTGCACATGCTGACCTTCGATACGGAGTTGGACAACACGATATGTGTGCAGAAGGGCGGCTCGTGGATCGATAAGATGTCGCTAGAGTTGAAGGCGTTTCACAACGAAGAAGACGGTCAGGCATACTCGAACAACGACTCTATCCTGCAGGATTTCAACGTGTATTGGAACTATGTATATACGGGCACACCTATCGCTCTGAAAAAGAAAGTGAACGAGCAGAACTTTGGAAGTGGTCTCGCAACACGTCTCACCGTGATTCCTCTGCCAGCTACCAACTTTGAGATGATGAGCAGGGAATCGACTGTTGATTACGAGAGCGATGCGCGCTTGAAGGCGTGGGCCGAGAAACTCGACCGCATGAAGGGCGAACTCAGTGTTCAGAAGATTGTAGACGAGCTCTACGACTGGACAGCACGAAGGATGGCCGATGCCGCAGAGAACGACTCACGAGCAGAC
>CACZVX010000095.1 GCA_902784755.1 uncultured Prevotellaceae bacterium | reverse complement strand
CATCTGTGCCTGAAGAACTAAAGTAGTTAGCAGGAAAAAGAGTATCGTTTTTAGTCTCATAATAGGTAGTGATTTCAGTTTTCGCTGCAAATATAATACAGTTTCTGAAGAAAGAACGGTTGGGAATTGTTCAAAAAAGGGGTGTTTTTCGGAAAACGTTATGGAAACGCCCCTAATTGGGCAAATTCCGAAAAATCCCCGTTTTTGTCATAAAAAGCGGTGTTATTGTTTGAAATTAATCTGTATATTTGCAATCGTTATTATATAACGAAATTACCAAAATAGATTTGTTGTATTGAAAATAATTGCATATCTCTAAATAAGATACTTACGCTCGACATAGCAAATCAAAACGAGTTTTGTTTGCATTTGTGCTCGCTAAATCGTATCTTTAGATAAGATACTTGCGCTCGACAAAATAAGAATAAACAAGTTTTTCTTGCTTTTGTACTCGCTAAATCGTATCTTTGCAAAAGGAACAAAAATAACTGAAAACTTAATGAATATATGAAAATCTTAAGATGCTTGATGATGGTTGCAGTATGGACTGTTGCCACAATGTTGGAGGCTGCTCCTGTGAACAAAGAGGCGCAGCAGGTGCGTGAACTCATTGAAAAAGTGAATAACTATTGGCAGCAGAATAATAAGCCTGAGACACGGGCCTTCTGGGATAATGCAGCCTATCATACAGGGAATATGGAGGTTTATCAACTGACGGGCGTGGAGCGCTATCGTCAGTATAGTGAGCAGTGGGCCAAGCATAATCAATGGCAAGGTGCTAAAGAAAAAGATCAGGCGAAATGGGAATATAAGAACTATGGCGAAGATGAGCAACATGTGCTTTTCGGTGACTGGCAGATTTGTTTCCAGACTTATATCGATCTTTATAACATTCTACCCGATGACCAGAAAGTGCGTCGCGCCAGGGAGGTGATGGGCTTTGAAATGCGTTCCAAAGAGAATGACTATTGGTGGTGGGCAGATGCTCTCTACATGGTGATGCCTGTCATGACGAAAATGTATAAATTGACAGGTGACGAAGGCTATCTGAATAAACTTTATGATAATCTGAAATTCTGTGATGGCATTATGCTCGACGAAGAGACAGGCCTTTATTTCCGTGACGGTAAATATGTCTATCCTAAGCATAAGACCAATAGCGGCAAAAAGGATTTCTGGGCACGTGGTGACGGTTGGGTGCTTGCTGGACTGGCAAAGGTTCTGCAGGATCTGCCCAAGAGTTACAAGCATTATGCTTTCTTCAAGGAGAAATACGTAAGACTGGCTAAAGCATTAGCTGCCATCCAGCAGCCCGAAGGTTATTGGACGCGTTCAATGATGGATCCCGAACAGGCTCCCGGTCCTGAGACTTCTGGCACGGCTTTCTTTACCTATGGCATGTTGTGGGGTGTGAACAATGGCTTTCTGGATGAGGCTGAGTTTAAGCCTGTAATCAACAAGGCTTGGAATTATTTGAAGAACAAGGCACTGCAGAAGAGTGGTAAGATAGGTTATGTGCAGCCTATCGGTGAAAAGGCTATTCCCGGACAAATCGTTGACCAGAATTCAGAAGCTAACTTCGGTACAGGCGCCTGGCTGTTGGCAGCTTGCGAGTATGTTCGCTATCTCGAGAGTCCAGTAAGTTGCAATGGTATTGCAACAAACAAAACAGATCGCGCTTACTGGGTATCGATTCTGCGACAAATGGCAGAGCCCGTGCTCAGCAATATGGCGAAAGGCGAGTTGGTTAAGAATATGCGTGTGGAAACTTCTCCAACCTGGGACGGTCGCGATATCCGTGTCACTTATATGGAGTGTTTCGGCCGTCTGATGGCGGGAACTGCTCCCTGGCTTTCGCTCCCCGATGACAACACGGAGGAGGGTAAGCTACGTAAACAAATGCGCGAATGGGCTCTGAAGAGTTATGAGAATGCTGTTGATCCCCAAAGCCCTGATTATCTCTGCTGGGGCGTGGCGGGTCAGAATCTCGTGGATGCTGCCTATATTGCCGAGAGTTTCCTGCGTGGTTGGGATGCTTTATGGAAACCGCTTTCACAGACAACAAAG
This sequence comes from uncultured Prevotellaceae bacterium, assembly GCA_902784755.1. GTDB lineage: Bacteria > Bacteroidota > Bacteroidia > Bacteroidales > Bacteroidaceae > Prevotella. The sequence goes on along the minus strand of CACZVX010000095.1, from coordinate 4,729 downwards.
GAGCGTTACCTGAGGGAATTTGCAAAAATGCGTACCATTGATCCGCCTTATACCAACTGGCTGCTTTTCTCAAGTACCATCGAGAGCCTGATTTTCAAGGCTGTAAAAGAGGAACCTGCGCTGAAGGAAGTGGCTCAAGGTGATGAATATCGCGTGAATTCCACTTGCAGGAAGATGGAGGAATGGTATGTCGGTGATGGTTGGTATGCTGACGGTCCGAGTTTTTCTTTCGATTATTACAGTAGTTATGTGTTCCATCCCATGTATTTGGAGACCCTGCAGAGCATGGTGGATGCTGCAAAGAATTCACGACTGGACTATCAGAAATACTATAATCGTGAGCTGCGACGTGCCCAACGTCATGCTGTCATTCTGGAACGTTTCATCTCCCCTGAAGGAACTTTTCCAGCTTTTGGCCGCAGTATTCCTTACCGTATGGCTACCATGCAGCCACTGGCCTTAATGGCTTGGTACGACCGCCTGCCGGAAGGAGTGAGCCGTGGTCAAGTGCGTGCTGCTCTTACCAAAGTTCTTCACCGGATGTTTGATGGTCAGGAGAATTTCAAGGATGGTTTTCTCACCATTGGTTTCTGTGGCAGTCAACCCAATATTGCGGACTGGTACACTAACAACGGTTCGCTTTATATGACCTCTTTGGTCTTTATGCCGTTGGGTTTGCCCGCTTCTCATCCTTTCTGGACAAACAAGGAACAACCCTGGACACAGATAAAGGCATGGGGAGGCGAAGCTTTCCCGAAAGACCATCATTGGAGAGACCAGATTCAGACGGCGGACAAGTGGTAAAATCACCCCTCACCCTCCCCTAGGGAGAAAGCAATTACCTTTAGACCTAATAATTATAAATTTAATGTGGAAGGACTTATGAGAAAAATAATATTAAGCTTGATGCTAATGTTAGCATGTAGTGTACAGGCTGCCAACAAACAGCATACATTTATGGTAGGTGACAAAACCTTCCTGTTAGATGGAAAACCATTCGTGGTAAAAGCAGCCGAGGTGCATTATCCTCGTATTCCCCAGGCCTATTGGGAACACCGTATCAAGATGTGCAAGGCTTTGGGCATGAATACACTCTGTCTTTATGTATTTTGGAATATCCATGAACAGCAGGAGGGGAAGTTCGATTTCACGGGTAATAACGATGTGGCAACCTTCTGTCGGTTAGCCCAGAAAAACGGAATGTATGTCATCGTACGCCCCGGTCCTTATGTCTGTGCTGAGTGGGAAATGGGCGGATTACCTTGGTGGCTGTTGAAGAAGAAAGACATTCGTTTGCGTGAACAGGATCCTTATTTTATGGAGCGGGTGAAGATTTTTGAACAGAAAGTAGGTGAGCAGTTGGCTCCGCTGACCATTCAAAACGGTGGTCCCATCATCATGATTCAAGTGGAGAATGAATATGGTTCGTATGGCGAGGACAAGGATTATGTCAGTGAAATCCGTGATTGTCTGCGTTCTATCTATGGTGAACAGACAACACTGTTTCAGTGCGACTGGGCTTCAAACTTTACCAAGAACGGACTTGACGATTTGGTATGGACCATGAATTTTGGAACGGGTGCCAATATCGATCAACAGTTTGCCAAGTTGAAGCAGTTACGTCCCAACAGTCCATTGATGTGTTCTGAGTTCTGGAGCGGCTGGTTTGATAAGTGGGGAGCCCGTCATGAAACCCGTCCGGCAGAGGCTATGGTACAGGGAATCGATGAAATGCTTTCCAAAGAAATCTCCTTCTCGCTCTATATGACTCATGGCGGTACTTCTTTTGGCCATTGGGCAGGTGCAAATAGTCCGGGATTTGCTCCCGATGTCACTTCCTATGATTATGATGCACCTATCAATGAATATGGACAGCCAACAGAGAAATATTACCTGTTGCGCAAGACCTTGGAAAAATACACAGATAAGAAACTGCCTGCCGTACCTAAAGCACCAATGCCGCTTATTGCGGTTCCTGAAGTGAAACTTTCCCGTGCGCTGACGCTGGAGCAAATGATAGATCGGAAGGTGGACAGCCAAAATCCGCAGACCTTTGAAGACATGAATTTGGGTTGGGGAATGGCAATCTATACAACTACGTTGCCCCAAATTGCTGACAAAAGTGTTTTGACTATTTCTGAACCTCACGATTTTGTGCAGGTATTTGTGGATGAAACCAAGATTGGCACCATCGACCGCGTGAAGCATGAAACGTCCTTGATGATTCCCGCCGTAAGAAAAGGACAAACACTTCGTTTGGTGGTGGAAGCTATGGGCCGTATTAACTTTGGCCGAGCCATTAAGGACTATAAAGGTATCACCAAGAGTGTAACTCTCCAAACAGAACAGGATGGTCACGAACTGCTATATACGCTGAAGGACTGGAAAATAGGACTTATTCCTGATGATTATGCTCATTTAGCCAAGCAAATGGCGGTGGGACATGAGGATCTTTATACCGCGTTTACCAATAACAGCAGTAAGGCGGGTGTCTATATAGGCTCTTTCATTCTGAAGAAAGTGGGAGATACCTTTATCAATTTGGAGCGTTGGGGCAAAGGCCAGGTCTATGTGAATGGTCATGCTTTAGGTCGTTTCTGGAGTATAGGCCCGCAGCAGTCGCTCTATTGTCCAGGTTGCTGGTTGAAGAAAGGCAAGAATGAGATTGTTGTTTTCGATGTGGTAGGTCCCAAGGAAACAACAATTCGGGGACAGGCTCAACCTGAACTCGATAAACTTCAAATGGAAAAATCCAATAAACATAACAATCCGGGTAACTGTCCTGATTTGAATTCTGACACCCCAGCATTACTAGGAACGGCATCATCGGGCAATGGCTGGCAGACTTTCCGTTTTGCTACGCCTCAGAAAGGTCGTTTGATCTGTATCCAAATCAACGGAAACCAGGATGGAAAGTTACAGACGGCTATTGCCGAGCTCTATGCCCTTGATGCACAGGGCAAACGCTTGAGTCGCGAACCTTGGGTAGCCCATTATGCCGATAGTGAGAATCTGAATGGCAACCATACGCTCGACAAAGTTTTTGACTTGCAGGAAAGTACCTATTGGCAGACGGAGCGGAATGCTGAATTCCCCCATCTGATGGTTATCGACCTCGGTTCGGAACAGACCATAACTGCTGTTGAATACCTGCCACGCGCTGAAGAGGGTGCTCCAGGCAGTATAAAGGACTTTAAGATTTTTCTGAAATGAATATAAAGAGATTTCTTCCCTTAATCCTACTCTTTTTGCCTTTGTCTTTAATGGCAGATGAGCGGGAAGACAGTTTGATTCAGCAGCGATGCCTGCAATCTTTGGCGGACTTTACATCATATGCCAAAAGCATCTATACCGATGCAGGAAAGAACAGCCGTGGTGATGCCGTCGGCTATTTCAAGGCAGTCAGTGCCGGACAGAGTAATGAGGACGGCGTTCGCACCAATCTGGATATCGCAATGGTCTGCGCTTTCCTCTACAATTATATAGAATTCAATGGCTGTTCTGAATTTAATCTTCCCCATGGTATTAACAAGGACAACCTACGACAAATGGCATGTTCTGCCTTGCGCTATGCTTATAGTACACATCAGACTGTCAGGTTGATGAGATGTACAGACGGAAAGTACTGGGGCACTTATCAGGATGAGCTGGGGCAATGGCATCACCAGTGGGAGAGTTCGCTGTGGGTGCTTAGCATGGCATTTACCAAGAAATTCATCGAGGATTTTGACGGATTAGGCAAAGAGGAGCAAGAACTGATTGCCAAATTGATGGCAAGCGAAGCAGACTTCCAACTGTCACGTCCCATTCCTTTCGGTTTCCAAGGTGACACGAAAGCCGAAGAAAACGGGTGGGAATCCAACGTTTTGGCAGTAGCCTGGGCAAACCTCATAGCGCATCCGCATTCTCCGCAATGGCAGGAAGCGATGATTCGCTATGGCTTTAACGGCTATACCGTAGATGCCGATGCTAACGATACAACGATGATTGATGGAAAGCAGGCGCGGGAATGGTATGTTGGTACCAATCTTTATCCAGACTATACACTGCAGAACCATAACTATTTCCATACCTCCTATCAAAATGTGGTGATGCAAGAACAAGCCGAAACAATTCTGGCTACCTATTATCTTAAGGAATACAGACCGCCGAAACTTCATCAGTCGCTGACGTGGCATTGGCAGGAAGTGTGGGACGAGGTTCTTTCCCAATTGGCCTTGGCTGACGGTGAATTGGCTATGCCAAACGGTAACGACTGGAGTATGTTTCTCTATGACCAGCTTCCAGCCTATGCGGCGATGGCATGTATCAAGCGTAATCCTGATGCTTTGATGCTTGAAATGCGTTGCCTTGACCAATTGTTGAAGCGGCAGCATACTACTCCTGATGGTTCCTATATGCTGAATCCCGACATAGGTCCCCGACGAATGGGTGTAACGGCTCATCGTGTGATGATGACCTGGTTCTTGCATAGACTGTTTCCCACAGAGGATCTACGTTCTGAGAAATTTGCTGTTGACCACCGCAACGGAATGACCGATTATTTGAAAATGGGTGCCGTCATTCCATCTACTTGGCAGGATTTCCGCCAACGACTTTCCAAGACGAAGGTATTTCCTTGTCAGCAGATCGTTCGCGCGATTTCGGAAGACCGCTTTGTCTGCTTCTCATGGAGTGAAGGGTTGAAGAATGCTACGGGCATTATCGTGCCGAATACGGTGGAGGATTC
>CACZVX010000094.1 GCA_902784755.1 uncultured Prevotellaceae bacterium | reverse complement strand
GTTCGCCGACGGTGAGACTTTCGAACTGATTTACCCCGAAGTGACCATTCCGCAGGCAGCCTTCAACGTAAGTCCAAGGCCCGACAACTATGAAGTCCGACTTGAAGGTACCATCGGTATCTACGGAACGGGATTGCTCGATGCCATCACCGATGAAGATATGGAAGAACAGTGGCGCAGCGAAGCCAAAGCCGGTGTTGACCTGAATCCCGCCATGTGGGATGCTTCCAGCAAAAGCGCTTCACCTACGCCATGACCCGTGGCACACTGCAAGACGGTGCCGGTGCCAACGCCATCTGGAACATCACCAATGTGACCCGCTCAGACCGTCATTGGTTCTATACCACCCCTCATTGGGCAAAGGCCATGAGTGAGGACAACGAGGTGATTGACTATATCTCCAAACACGGTGCGGATGAAAGCAGCCTGCTACATCCCTACTATGCCAGCTCGAAAGAGGGCATTGCCGAAAAGGTGAACGACCTGCTGAGCATTTCCTCCATTGCTGGAAAGGAAAAGTTTGAGAACGCCTTTGTAAAAGGTGCACCCTACAATGGGGAGGAAGAGATGTCGGACAAGCAGTTCTACCAGTTCATGGTATGGCATCGCGGTCTGGCCGTTCCTGCCGCCCGTAATCTCGATGATGCCGAGGTGAAGAAGGGTAAGCAACTCTTCATGCAGATAGGCTGTCAGTACTGCCATCGTCCTTCATGGAAGACCGGTTCCGACGACTACTGGGTAGATGCCGCCTCCAAGGCCTATGCCCAAAGTGCAGGAATCCCCGTGAGCGAATGTCTGCCGAAGTTTGCCAACCAGACCATCTGGCCTTACACCGATATGGTGCAGCACAAACTCTTTATGAAGAACGACATCCGCACGGGCTGGTGCCGCACTACTCCGCTTTGGGGACGCGGCCTAAGTCTGCAACTGACCGGTGCCGAAGACCGTCTGCACGACTATCGCGCCCGCAACGAGGTGGAAGCCATCATGTGGCACGCCTACTCGAAGCAGAGCCATGCCTACAATTCGGCCATGAAGTTCTATAAACTCGGAAAGAGCGACCGCGATGCCGTGGTGAAGTTCCTCCGCGCAATATAATCAGGAAATTCCGTTAAATTGACAAAAAGGGAGATTTTCCCATTACAATCAGTCAATAAAAGACAACGTCCCCACGGGGTCAGTCCCAAGGGGGCGTTTTCTCACTTAATCAAGATGAAGCATCTGAAACCTGTTCTCATATTCCTCTATGTGACGGTCATCGTGGTGATGGCCGCTGCCACGATCGTAGAAAAATACAAAGGTACGGCCCATGTGGGTGAGTACTGGTACGGCTCATGGTGGTTCTCCGTGTTATGGGCTCTGCTGGCAGCCGCAGGCATTGCCTGGTTCGTGAAACGGCGCGTGAGGAAGGTCTTCGCCGTGGTGCTCCATCTTTCCTTTATCGTCATTCTGGCCGGAGCCTTGCTCACGCATCTCACCGCCCGCCGGGGCATGATTCATCTCCGCAAGGGTGAAACCATCAACTACTATCTGGCACAGGAAGGCAACAATATCAAGACACGTGTATTGCCCTTCCGCATCGCACTCAAGGATTTTGAGGTGAATTACCATGAAGGGACGATGGCCCATGCCGACTACGTCACCAAGGTCACCATCCTGCCCCCTTCAAAACATGCTAATACCTCTTCCACTCAAGGACCAGAGAGTAATGCCACCATCTCCATGAACAAGATTCTCTCCTATCAGGGTTACCGTTTCTATCAAAGCAGCTATGACCCCGACATGCAGGGGAGCATCCTGGCCGTGAACTGTGACCCATGGGGAATTCCTGTCACCTATACTGGCTATGCCCTGCTCTTCATCGCGCTGATCTGGATGCTTTTCGATCCGAAAGGACAGTATCGCAGAATCCTGAGAGAAATCAATCAAATGACAAACAACAAGGGTCAAGATACGAAAGACTACCAGAAACTGCAAAAGAGCCTCATGCTCATAGCATTTCTCTTTCCTCTCTCCTCTCTCCTCTCTCCTCTAAAAGCAGTCAATACCATCCCGGAAGAGACGGCCGCCCGTTTGGGGCAACTCTATATCAACTACAACGACCGCATCTGTCCCTTGCAGACCTACGCCCTCGACTTCACCAAGAAACTCACTGGCAAGCGCTACTACAAGGATGCGGAAGGCAACCGCTACACGGCCGAACAGCTGTTGGCCAACTTCATCTTCTACGGTGATGAATGGGAGAAACAACCCGTCATCAAGATGAAAAGCGGTCCGCTGAAATCCACACTTCAGCTACCCGACCGCTGCTCTTTCACCTCTTTCTTCAAGGAGGAAATGGGTGGCTATATCCTGGGACCATACGTGCAGGAGGCCGCTCAGGGTAACCGTGACAAGTTTCATCAGGATGTGACGAAAGTTGACGACAAACTGATGATGCTCGTTGAACTGCGTCAGGGTATGCCCCTCAAGATCTTCCCCGCCCCCTTAACCTTCAACCATCAACCTTCAACCATCATCTGGTATGCCCCTACTGATAAATTGCCCGATGAAATGCAATTGGAGCGCAAGAAGTATATCCAGGATGCCTTCTCCCTGCTCTACAAGTATGCCCTCAACAAGCAATGGGATCAGATGGACCAGATGCTCACCAAGATGCGGCAATATCAGCAGCGCTACGGGGCTGCCTCACTGCCCTCCAAAACACAGACATGGGCAGAGCATCTCTATAACAAGGTGCCCTTTGCCACCATTCTTTTCATGGTATGTCTGACAATGTCTTTCCTGACGCTAATCCGCAAGAAATGGATGCAATGCATCGGACTGACCGTACTGGGGCTCTCATTCCTGGCATTGACTTTCGGGATGGCTCTCCGATGGATTATCTCTGGCACCATTCCTATGTCGAACGGCTATGAGACCATGCTCACCATGGCATGGTTTGTGATGCTTATCTCATTGCTCATGTACCGCCGTTTCCCCGTTATTCTGACCTTCGGGCTGCTGCTCTCCGGCTTCTTTCTTTTAGTAAGCCACATCTCACAAATGGATCCGCAGATAGGTCACCTTATGCCCGTGCTCTCCTCGCCGCTGCTCACCATCCACGTCAGCGTCATCATGATGGCCTACGCCCTGCTGAGCATCACCTTCCTCACAGGCATCTGGGGATTGATTACAGGCCATTCTCTAACTTTCCCGAAAGAAAAGGATGCCTCCCCTCGGGGAGGTTCAGAGGGGGTTCTTCACTCTTCACTTCTAATGAGCCAGCTCTTCCTCTATCCCGCCCTCACCTGCATGGGACTCGGCATCTTCATCGGTGCTATCTGGGCCAACGTGTCGTGGGGCACATACTGGAGTTGGGATCCCAAAGAGACCTGGGCGCTCATCACTTTCATGGTCTATGCCGTACCCGTTCACCAGCAAAGCATTCCCTGGCTGCGCACCCCCCGCCACTACCATCTCTACATGGTGCTGGCTTTCCTTACGATTCTGATGACCTACTTTGGCGTGAACTATTTCCTGGGTGGCATGCATTCTTACGCCTAAGATTTGCTCATTTCAAAAAATCATCGTATCTTTGCGCCACAATTTGAAAATAATCATAAAGCTCACAACACCTGAATGGCTATTATCACTTTCGACGGAGCAACAGCTGAAATATTTGAATTCCGTTCCAAGACCAATGCACGGGAATATCACGTGATGATTCACGCGAAACGTCCCTTGGATACTTTCCAGGAGCAGTATATGGCCTTGCGGATGGCTGCCATGCTTGTTCAGAAGGAGCATTTGAATAATGCACAGCCTGTGATGAAGCGCTATTTTGTGAGTGACGCCACCAATCAGGCACTCTTCATCAAAGAACGGGGAGCCGTCTCCATCATCCAGCAGCCTCCCCTCGACGGAACCAAAGTAGCCCTGTGGATGCTGCTGCTTTCCGATATCGAGATTACGGTAGGCAACAATATCACGGAATACGACTGGGACGGATTCCACCACCTTTGGATTTCCAATATGCACCATCAGGGTGAGGACTCCCACGAACAGGCACTTTCCATCTTCCATGGTTATGTGGATGAACTGAAGAACCATCGTTGCACACTTGCAGACAACTGTATCCGTACCTGGCTCTACATCAACGACGTGGACAATCGCTACAAGGGAATGGTCAGAGCCCGCAACGAAGTCTTTGCACAGGAGGGTCTCACCGAACATTTCATCGCCTCCACAGGTATTGCTGGCCGTCAGGCTGATCCAAAGATATTCGTGCAGATGGATGCTTACGCCATTCGTGGCATCATGCCCAGTCAGATTCATTATCTGCATGCTTCCGACCATCTGAACCGCACCATCGAATACGGTGTCAGTTTTGAGCGTGGAACCTATGTGGATCATTCCGACCGCCGCCACATCTTTATTTCCGGTACTGCCAGTATCAACAATCAGGGTCAGGTGATGTATGAACATGACATCCGCCGGCAGACTGACCGTATGCTCGAGAATGTGCAGGCGCTGCTTAGTGAAGCAGGTGCCACCTATGCCAATGTGGCTCCCATGATTGTCTATCTGCGCGATCCTGCCGACTATACGGTGGTGCGTGATATCTACGAGGAATGTTTCCCCGACAAACCCGTCGTTTTCCTTCATGCTCCTGTCTGCCGTCCAGGTTGGCTTATTGAAATGGAGTGCATGGCCGTGCTATAAATGCGGGAATTGCAAACTGCACGTTTCAATCGTTTCAACTTATTATTAAAAATCATTAATAACAAAAGGCAATACCATGGTAATTGCCTTTTTCTTTATAATTTTGCATCTTAGATAACATTTGTAACACTTTAATATTCAAGGTAAAATTATGAAGATTCAGAAAATTCATGCAAGAGAAATCCTCGACTCTCGTGGCAACCCCACCGTTGAGGTAGACGTAGTGTTGGAAAATGGTGTAATGGGCCGCGCTGCCGTTCCCTCTGGTGCTTCCACTGGTGAGAATGAGGCTCTCGAGCTCCGCGACGGTGACAAGAACCGCTATCTGGGTAAGGGTACCCTGAAGGCTGTTGAAAATGTGAACACCATTATCGCTCCCGCCCTCGAAGGTGACTGCGTACTCGATCAGCGTGCTCTTGACTACAAGATGCTGGCCCTCGATGGAACTCCCACCAAGAGCAAGCTCGGTGCCAACGCTATCCTCGGTGTTTCTCTGGCTGCTGCCAAGGCTGCTGCCAACGCCCTGGGTCTGCCTCTCTACCGTTACATCGGTGGTTGCAACTCTTATACCATGCCCGTTCCTATGATGAACATCATCAACGGCGGTGCTCACTCTGATGCTCCTATCGCTTTCCAGGAGTTCATGATCCGTCCGGTTTCTGCTCCTTCTATCAAGGAGTCAATCCGCATGGGTGCTGAGGTGTTCCACAACCTCGCCAAGTTGCTGAAGGCCCGTGGCCTCTCTACCGCTGTAGGTGATGAGGGTGGTTTCGCTCCCGCACTGGATGGTATTGAGGACGCTCTGCAGATTATCTGCGACGCTATCAAGGCTGCTGGCTACGAGCCGGGCAAGGACGTTAAGATTGCTATGGACTGCGCTGCTTCTGAGTTCGCTACACAGGACGAGAACGGCAACTGGTGGTACGACTACAGCCAGCTGAAGAACGGCAAGAAGAAGGATCCTAACGGTAAGAAGCTTTCTGCCGACGAGCAGATCAAGTTCCTCGAGAAGCTCATCACCGACTTCCCCATCGACTCTATCGAGGACGGTCTCGACGAGAACGACTGGGACAACTGGGTGAAGCTGACCGCAGCAATCGGCGACCGCTGCCAGCTGGTAGGCGATGACCTGTTCGTTACCAACACCAAGTTCCTGCAGAAGGGTATCGAGATGGGCGCTGCCAACTCTATCCTGATTAAGGTAAATCAGATTGGTTCGCTGACTGAGACGCTCGAGGCTATCGAGATGGCTCACCGTCATGGCTACACCACCGTTACTTCACACCGTTCTGGTGAGACTGAGGATGCTACCATCGCTGACATCGCCGTTGCTACCAACAGTGGTCAGATCAAGACCGGTTCTATGAGCCGTACCGACCGTATGGCTAAGTACAACCAGCTCATCCGCATCGAGGAAGAGCTCGGCGATACCGCTGTCTATGGTTACAAGAAGCTGAAGTAAAAGGAATTTCTCCTTCCTTCTCCCGATAAGGGAGATAAACAGACTCCCAAGTCATTCGTGGCTTGGGAGTTTTTTTGTCGATAAACTGTGCGCTTGCACATTTCGGCAGAGCTTCTTTACGTCAGAGTCCTAACTATTATGAGGAATAATATCATTTTTCTTTGTTTTTCTTTGCAAACCTCCATAAAATATGTAATTTTGTGAGCATGAATCCTCGTGTCCATCCGCTACATACTGACATAGAACCGCCTCAGCAGTTGAACGATCCGTTTAACTATGAGCCTCATCCGCTCTGCATCCTGGCAGCAGAGGAAGTTAAAAAATATGTACGCGCGCACGAGGAATTGTTGGAAGATGCGGAAAAGGGGGAAATGTTTGGGGTACTTATAGTAAAACCCACCCTCAATCCCTCCCGAAGGGAGGGAGATTTAATTACCTCTAATAGTAATCATGGCTCCCTCCCTTCGGGAGGGCTGGGGGTGGGTTTTCTCGCCGCCTATGCCGGGCTTTTGGCACAGCGAAACGACTGGGACTGGTTCGTTCCGCCCATTTTTGACGCGCAACAGCCTGATGGCAGATTCAAACAAACGGAAGCAAAGATTTCTGCCCTCAATCATCAGATTGAGCAACTTACTGACGAGAAAGCGATTTTGGAATTGAAACACCGGCGCAAGGAAATGTCAAACGAACTGTTGCTCTGGCTTTTCGAACAATACAACCTTATTAATTATAAGGGAGAGGTGCGCAATGTCGTAGATATTTGGCGTGACTATCATAATTCACCAAAACTCCTGCGTAAATTTCCATTACCTCCTGGCGGTACAGGAGAATGTTGCGCGCCCAAACTTTTCCAGTATGCCTTTCAACATGGATTACAGCCACTGGCTATTGCCGAATTCTGGTGGGGTGAAAGTCCTAAACGCGAAATCCGCCATCATTTCCAGTTCTATCCAGCTTGTAACGGCAAGTGTAAGCCGATACTGACGTGGCAATTAAAAAGACTCTCCCCCCGCCCTCCCTATAGGGAGGGAGCAATTACTTCTGAAACTGATAAAAACTCCCTCCCTTCGGGAGGGGCAGGGGTGGGTTTGAGGTCAGTTTCTTTTTACATCCCCACCCTATACATCGATGACCAAATCGCGGTGGTGGTGAAGCCCGAAGGACTGCTTTCTGTGCCTGGCAACACGGGAGAGATTTCACTCTACGACATCATGCGCCAGCGTTTCCCGAATGCCACTGGTCCCATGATGGTTCATCGCCTCGATCAAG
>CACZVX010000093.1 GCA_902784755.1 uncultured Prevotellaceae bacterium | reverse complement strand
GCAATATTAAACAACACGCCTGCCGCAGAGATCAGCATGCGCTGCCAGGCAGCCTTGTCTTCGATAAAGGGAGAGACGCTGCCTGAATAGTCTTCGCAGGCTGATTGCCTTGACCTGAACATCGTGACGCCACCCAGCGGGAGAGTGCCCAGGCTCCATTTGATATTCCGCCATGAGTCGCCTGACGAGAGGTGTTCCGGCTTGTAGCTTACGAAGGGGAGTAAGAACACCTGCATTTCCTTGATGGCGCACCCGAAAGACTTGCCCATGATGACATGGCCCAGCTCGTGAATGACAACGGCGATGCCCAGATTGAGATAGAAGGTCCAATCGTCGGTAATGGCCCCGTTGGTCATCATGTAGCAGATGGCTGCTCCGAGGAAGAGGTTCAGCCAATTGAAAGTAAACCCGTTCTTGGGCTCGTTGATGGTATGCTCGTTCATGCTGTTTATAATCTTCCCACTTGTTTTACGCCTTTCACCGTGCGAAGCTTCTTGATGAGTGCATCCAGTCGGGAAGTGTCTTCCACGTTTATGGTCAGATTACCTGAGAAAAGCCCGTCATGACTGTCGATATTGATGGAGCGCATCATGATTTTCTCCTCCTTTGAGATGATGCTCGTGATATTGTTCACGATGCCGATATCGTCGTTGCCTATGATGCGGAGCGTAGTGCTGTAGGTGCTCTGTCCCTTACCGCTCCACACGGCCCTCACGATGCGGTAGCCGAAGCGCTTGCGAAGTTCGGGGGCATTCGGACAATCTTCGCGGTGAATCTTGATGCCGCCGTTCACAGTCACGAACCCGAACACCTTGTCGCCATAGATGGGGTGGCAGCAGGGAGCCAGCGAATAGTCGACGCCCTTCAGGTTCCTGTCGATAACCAGCACATCATCGTTGCCCCCGACCATCTCAGCCGTCGGGTCGATGTATTCAAATTCCTCAGCAGAGCGGGTAGGGCCGAGGGGCTGTTCGTTGCTCTCGTGTTGCTGAACCTCCAGATATTTTTCAATGACGGTATTGGGGTCAAGCGTTCCGTCGGCAATCTGTTTGTAGAAGTCGCTTGTCTCCTTGAAGCCCAGCTTCTTCACCGTCTGGTTCATCAACCGCTCCTCCAGCTCTATCTTGCGGTTCTTCATGCGGCGCTCCAGCATTTCCTTGGCGAAAACGCCGTCCTTGACCTGAGTCTCGCGCAGGGCCTGACGAATCTTTGCCTTGGCGCGGCTGGTCTTCACAATGTTCACCCAGTCCTGCTTCGGCGTCTGGTTGTTGGAAGTGATAATCTCCACCTGGTCACCCGAGCGCAGCTGATAACGGAGCGTTACCACCTTGTTGTTGATGCGGGCACCCGTACAACGGTTTCCAATGTTGGAATGTATCTGATAGGCGAAGTCGAGCACCGTGGCTCCCTTGGGGAACTTCCGCAGTTCTCCCTTCGGCGTGAACACAAAGACTTCGTCCTCATAGAGGTCCATCTTGAACTCGTCCATGGCCTGCAGCCCGTCGGTATTCTCCAGGGCCGAACGGATGCTGTTGAGCCAGTCGTCAATATTGCCTTCTCCCTTCACGCCCTTATAGCGCCAATGCGCGGCCAGACCCTTCTCAGCCACCTCGTCCATGCGTTCTGAGCGGATCTGCACTTCCACCCATTTCTGCTCAGGTCCGAGCACGGTGATGTGCAGACTCTCGTAGCCATTCGACTTAGGCACGGTCAGCCAGTCACGCAGACGCTTGGGATTGCCCTGATACATATTCGTAATGATGGCAAACGCCTGCCAGCATTGTGAAACCTCCTTCATCCGGTCCTGAGGGGTAAACTCTTGCTCCTTGCCTTTCTCGCCCTGGCCCTCAATAATGATGCGGATGGCAAAAAGGTCGTAAATTCCCTCAAAGCCGCATTGCTGCTTTTTCATCTTCTGCCAGATGGAGTGAATGCTCTTCGTGCGGCCCTTCATGTGGAACTTCAGACCGGCTTCCGTCAGCTTTTCCTCAATAGGCTTGATGAATTTCTCGATGTAGGCGTCGCGGCTCTTCTTCGTGGCATTGAGTTTCTCCTTGATCATGTAGTAGGCATCATGCTCCAGATACTTCAGCGACAGGTCCTCCAGCTCGCTCTTCAGCTTGTAGAGACCCAGCTTGTGGGCGAGTGGGGCATAGAGATAGCTCGCCTCCTGACTCACCTGCATCTTGGCCGCCACGTTCTCCGTGTCACGAATCTGCCGCATCAGGTTCACACGGTCGGCAATCATGATGAGAATCACGCGCATGTCCTCCGCAAAGGAAAGCAGCAGGTTGCGGAAATTCTCGCTCTCAATGACGGGATTCTTCTTGTAGAGGTCCTGAATGCGGACCAGACCGTGGATGATGGTCGAAACCTGCTTGCCGAAGTCCCTTTCCACCTCTTCCAGCGTCAGCAGGCCGTGAATCACGCTCGTATGGAGCAAGATGGCCAGCACGCCGTCGCGCTTCAGGCCTTCCTCCTCCACAGCCAGCATCGCCGTCTTCATGCTCTGGTGCAGCGGGTTGAGTCCGAACACGTCACGCTGAATCTCCCTGTTCTCGAGCAGCTTTCTCATACAGGCATGCATCTTTGCCTCGTCACCTTCATGCAGGGTGGCGGCAATCTTGTCTCTCAACAGGTGGAGCAGTTCCAGCGTCTCCGCTTTTTCCTCTTCGGTGAAAATCAGTCGTTCTTCCATTCCAATTGCAAAAGTACGCAATATTTCGGAAAGAAGGAACTTTTTGCCGAGATTTTCTATTTAGCAGTTAAACAAAGCGCTTTCGAGCGGGAAATATTGAAAAAGTTTTAAAACCGAAGCCAAGGAAGGCTCCACGCTGAAGCATCGCCCCGTAGTAGGGTATGAAGAGCGTGGAGCCGGAGGGAAGATTCATGGACGCTGCAGCGACAGCGGAGGTGCCGGAGGAGCACAGAAAAGCCCGGACTTCCTTTGTAGGGAAATCCGGGCTGGAAATGAAAGAGAGTCCTGAAGAGGCCTCTAAGCCGATTACTCCGGCGTGACGGGTGTTATTCGCCCACGACGACTTCACCGCTGGCCTGACTAATTTCCTTTCCTTCCATGCTCTCTTTGTATTTCTCCCACTGTTCGGGCGTAACCCTCCGGCCAGCAATGCCGAATTCCGCTGAAGCAAGTAGGCGCGCGCCGTTTCCTTTTTTAATTGACCGAATCACAGTGGGCAATGCATAAACCAGTGTCTCGGAGATGGATGCACCTTCCTTCACGTGGCAGGTGGTTGTGAAGGTCACTTTGCCGCCTGAAGGCTGGTCTTTGAGCACGATGCGATAGACAAAGGGTTTTTTCAGGTCTTCATATCCGGGAATGCTTGCCTGCGCTTCGATCATGTCCTTAATAGCCTTTAATTCAAAGTCGTCGAGCGAACCGCTGCCCTGTGTTTTCTCGTTGATGTCGATGGTCTTGGTGTTGCCATTGGCATCGACATACTTAAACTTGTACTCGAAGTAATTCAGCGCCTTGGGGTGTGCGATAAAGGTCAGGGTGACTTCGGCCTTGAAATGCTGCGGCTGGTCGGGAGTAGGCGTAGGCGTGGTGCCGTCGTCGTCCTTGCTGCAGGCGGTGAATACAGTTGCGATTGCGCCGCAAACGAGGATGGCGGCGAACATCCTAAAGAAATTCTTTTTCATCTTGTTTTGTTTTATAAATAGTTATAATAAAGGTATTATTGTCCAATTAGTTCAAAGTGCTGATAGTCTTTGCACGACGTCCATTCTCCGCCCCACTCAAAGCCGGTCTCGGCGGTTGCTTGAAGCAGAGGACGTCGTGATCTATCTACTTTTGTTTTTATGTTACTTGCATTTAATACCCTTGAACTGCCAGGTGGAGGAAGGCTCGATGAGGTCAAACTCCTTGGCTTCTTCGGGCAGAGCGGGGAAGATGAGGGCGAAGCGCAACTTCTGGTAGGGCCAGGGTATGAAAACCTTGGCCGGCGCCATCGTCATGTTTTGCACGCTAGCCAGCCCCAGCTTGCCGCCTTTGTTGCCCTTGATGTAAGTATCACCCTTGATATAGACAGAAACGTTTGCTGAGTAAGCCTCAATCTCCATCTCGACACGTGTCTCGCTGTTGGAGCATGCCACACGCAATATTTTCACGCCGTTGGCATTCTTTTTGTTCACGAAGACAGGATTCTCTCGCATATAGCGGTAGGAGGAGTAGTCGGCAAGCTTCACCTCGGCGTTATGGAGGATGCTGGGACCGTCGTCCTCACGTCCTGCCTTGGTGTAAAGGCTGGTGATTTTCTGCGAGATGGCGCGCTGATCGGTGTAGCTGTACTTGCAGTTCAGTTTGGCGGCCTCCTCGTATTTTTGCAGGGCTTCCTCCCAGTCTTCTTTACCCTCGGCAGCCTTCGCCTCAGTCATGGCGTCCGTGAAGCTCTGCTCGAACTCCACTTTCTGGCGTGCCAGGATTTCCATCTCCTTTTTCCGTTCTGACGACTCAATGGCGGCATTGGCCAAGCCAAAAACGCCGCGGAGGGCGTTCTGCGTGTCATAGTTGGTCCACTGTGCACTGGCTGGTGCAGCCATTGCCAGGGCAGCGAACAATAACAGTACGTTTTTCTTCTTCATTGCTAATCTTTTTAATTGTTACTTGTAGACTTTTCGCAAAGTTACTGCTTTTGCATAACATAAAACGAAAAACGCGCATAATTGTCTCCGACTTGTTGGGAAGAAATAGATGTTTTGGGAAGAAAAGGCGATTTCTGGGGCGGCTTCGGAATTATTATTGACCAAAACTCTCTGTTCTCGCATCATTTGTGTACCTTTGCAGACCTATTTTAAAAATATGGAGAATCAAGAACAACTCAACGTTGCTGCCGACACGGCAGATGCAAAGGAACTCAGATTTCGTGTGAACCATGTAGAGAGCGGCCTGCCCCGTTGGCTCATTGAGGCGGCCTTCGTCTGCCTCCTGCTGCAGGCAGCCAGCAATTGGACACCGTTGTTGCACTGGATGGAAGAGAATGCTCCACTGGCCTTGGCTTTCATCCAGACCTTCGGCGCATTGGTAATGTACATTGGACTGATGCGGGGCATGAGGTCGCTCTACCGTCCTATGACCGTGGCATGGTGGATTCTCATAGCACTCAACATTGCAGGCTTCCTGCCTTATGTTGTACCGGGACTTCTATACACCTTTGGGCTTCCGTTGGCCGTGTCGCTGATGCTCATCTACCTTCCGCTGGGCATGGCCATTGCCATCTGCTATCGTGGCCGGCTTCGCTGGGTGGGCGTATGTATGGCGCTCTACATCCTCATCTCCAGCATCGTGCCTGTGCTGTCGTTCCTGATCTTCGGTTCCGATTCGGGGTTGGCCGACCTGCCGCTGGAAATTTCCACTGTCGGCATCATCGTCCTCTACGCTTGGGCCATGCGGCGAGTGTTGGTGAAATAAAGTCTCTTATTGATTTTTCAGCGTCTGCCTGAACTGCGAGGGTGTAAGGCCGAGTCCCGTCTTCATCACCTCCTGGAATGTGCGGCGCGTCAGAAATCCCGCTTCCTTCGCCACTGCCTCGATGGTCCACTCGGGGTTCTCACGCATCAGTTCGCAGGCCAGCAGGAACCGCTTCTCCGTCAGGTATTCGCCCAGGTTGGCATACTTCTCGTTGTTCTTGAACAACTGCCCGATCCGCTTCTGCGTAAGCCCAAGAGCCTTTGCTGTGTCCTTCAGCGAGAGCGTCGGCGTGGTGTAGAGCCGCGTCTCATCCATGCGCACGTCTATCCAGTGCATCAGTTCCTCGTCGTTCATGTCCTGCGTTGCCTTGATCTGCTGGCAGTGTCCGCGTGTCTGCTGTCGCAGGTCAGCCACCTTGTCCTGTTGCCCTTTCAAGCGTTTATACAGTTCGTCCAGTTCCCGCTGCTGGCTGATGGTCTGCTCTTCCAGTTTCTCCAGCAGGTCGGTCTGAGTTTTGTTCTGAGTGAGCAGCGTGTGCTGGCTCTCTGCCAACTTCACATTGACGTCAATGATCTTGCTGGACTGGGCATTCACATAGAGTATCGTGACAACAAATGCTATCACGAACACGATGATGATGGCGACAATGAGAATCTGCATTCCGGTCATGCGAATATCCTTTTGGATGTCTGCAAAGTTACTTCATATTCGCCTTAACGCCAAACTTCCATCGCGGAAATCGCAAATTATTTGGGAAAAATCCGTTGTTTTGGGAACAAAAGGGCATAATTTTCAAGCAGACGGCTAAGGACTGTGTGCAGATGAACCTGATGGCGCAAGAACTGAACCGTCTGTAGTAAGAGCTTTGAAAACTAAAAAAAACCTTTTCATATGTGAAACCAAAAACTATCGAAGAACATGACAAGTCAATGAGAAAGAAACACTAAAAACAAAGATGCACCCGAAGACCATTGCTCCAGGTGCACCTTTTATATTACCACTCTCCCCTCGGGGAGTTGGAGGGGGTTACATCTTAATCTTCACGCTCTTTGAGCCAACCTTCACGATAGCGATTTCTCCACGTTGGAGGTTGGTGGCGATGGAAGCCTGACCATCCTTTATCGTGGCAGAGCCTAACATCTTGCCGTCAGCTGTATAAACGGTCAAGGGGTGCCCATTTTGTTCACCCCTTACGGTAATGGTGCCGTTCTGGGCGGAAATCAGCAAATCATCAGAAGAGACTTGGATGATATCTGTCGGATCACTTTCTTCAATATAAACGAACTTATTCCAGTAATTCGTTGATTTGTATTTATCTACAGTTCCCTTGGGTACGTATAGAGTAGAGTTTTTAAATACATCCGCAGGAAAACAGTTTGCATTAATATAACAGGGGATTTCCATTTCAGAAATTACAGTGGTAAGGCCGGTGCAACCACCGTATTTAGAAATAATTGAATGTCGGTTGTTTGCATTTTATACGGTAGAAAAGTGTATTGGAAGTTATATGAAGAGGTGTGGACGATGAAGATTTAACGTTTTTAACTTGCTTTTACGCAGTCTATAAAGCAGTTATTTGTTTTGCGTAAATAGTTTTGCCGGAAGCAGCGCATATTTCCGCAAAACTCTTTTATTGACCAATTCCATCTTATTACAGTGACAACATTCACATAAAAATCGCGAAGATTATTTCCGAAAGAGGTCTCCTCTTTCAGAGAAAATCTTCGCAAAAAAGTTTATTCTATAAATTGCAGATACAAGCCTGAACTCACTTTACCCCTGACGGCGGCGCA
>CACZVX010000092.1 GCA_902784755.1 uncultured Prevotellaceae bacterium | reverse complement strand
GATAAGGGTGCCACAATTTATAAAGCCCACATTCGAGAAGTACTTGTCCAAAAACATAGAATCTCCCTGGCTGTTTGACTTTCAAGACCGTCTAAGCACTCCAGATTCTTTCAATGCCAATGTGAATGCTGGTATCAGTCAAATCTGCAAGAAGGTCTCACCAGACTTCCACGTTAGTTTGTATTCGTTCCGCCATTCATGGGCAACGATAGCACAGAATGGTTGCGGTGCGTCGCTTGGCGACATTGACTTTGCCCTCAATCACTCTACCTACAAGATGGCAAGAGTATATACGAAGATTGATTACTCACCGGCATGGGAATTGAATGAGAAAGTGATTGATTATATTTTCTTCAGTAATAAGGAACCGGATAACAATGAAGACTCAACAAAGTCTTTTGAGAGAATGTCGAAGTATAATATCATCAGAGGTGAAGTATTCATCAGTGGTGATTGTGTATCCATAATCGAAGACTTTGGATTTACAAATGTTGAACAGGTAATTACACAACTCCTTTCGGCCTTCCCTGAGGATGTCGAACGTCCAATCAAGGTACAGATAAGGATTACTAATATGGACAAGAAGCAGACTCAATTGTATCAGAGAATATTGCAGTAAGAAAGAGCTGCGAGTGTCGGCCTATACGGACTACTGAGGAACTATGAAAATGGTGATAGTGTGTGGCTGATGGTTACAATTTTGGTGTACAAAGATAGCAAAATGTCAGGAATTCGACCGCTTTTTGTCAATTTGTCGATGGAAATGAACAATAATTGAAAGAAAATGTGTAACTTTGTAGCGTTTTTTTGAGAATTTAGGCATGAGAAGGATTGAAGTGATAAAATTTAGGCATGAGAAGGATTGAAGTGATAACATTGTTTAACGCGAATTGTTTGGCCATGTCAAATAATTCGTTAACTCACTCACTCACTCACTCACTCACTCACTCACTCTAAGTCACGCGCGATTGAAAAGGCGCGGGCACCCGCGTTAAAATATACGGCTTTCTTTGCATTAATGCAAGGAAGGCCGCTGTGTTATTTATACCCTACGAGACAAATTAATAATCAAAAATAAACAATAACAATGAGTATTAAGAAAGACATTTTCGCGCCCTCAACCACGGGGCTGGGCGCAAGTGTGAGACGGGCAGCCATGCTGCTGCTTGTGATGATGCTCACTGCCGCGACGGCGTGGGCAACGACGACCTCGACCATCAACGTGGGCGGCACGGACTACACGCTGTTCACGGGCTTTACCGCCACGGACGGCTCACACAGTAACTATGAAAACATGGTGGACGGCAGCACGTCAACCAATTATCATGTCTTTGCCTCATCGGCGTATGTGGAGTTCAACGCTGACGACCCGATTGTTCCGAGGGGCTATATCTTCTACACATTTATGGATGGGAACTTTTTCCCCACATCGTGGGTGCTGAAAGCAAAAGCCAGTGCGGGTGACTCATGGACTCCCATTTCGTCTGAATCCGGCGGCACTAATTCCGGTACGGAGTTCACTTATTCCTGCAACGACGCCGGAAACGTTTACAAGTACTTTCGATTTGAGGTGACGAGAAGCGGTCAAGGCAATAACAACAATATCTGGCTAACAGAAATAAGGCTCTACGGCTCTGCCGAACTGCCCGCAGACTATCACAGCGTCACGATAGCCGATGCGATGAGCGGTCTCATCAGTTGTGAGGCCAACAAGGCTAGGGCTGGCTCTACCGTAACCCTTACCCTCAGCCATCTGGTTGACGAAAGCACCCTCAGCGTGAACGATGGCGCGGTGACCACAACAGACATTGGCAATCGACAATATACTTTCACCATGCCCGACGGCGATGTGAACGTGACGGCTACCGCAAGAGCAACCTACTCTGTTACCCTGCCTGCGAACATGGAGATTGTCAGCACGACGAACGACGCCGACGGCAACGGCAAGTACATCGAGGGCACGGTGGTAACATTCAAACCGTCGTTCCCCTACACTGCCTCCAACGTCTCGGACGGCACGAACACGCTGACGGCTGACGGCGACGGAAACTACAGCGTCACTGTAAGCACGGCTGACATTACCGTTACTGCCACCGTAGAGCGTAACAGCAATATAGATTTGTCGCAAGCCACCGAAGGCTACACTGCCATCAACGGCGATGTGCTGACCGGCGCTACGAGCCATGCGGTGGCGGTTGCCGCAGGCGCAGGCATCACGCTCAGCGGCGCGACCATTAGTGACGGCATCGTCTGCGAAGGCTCTGCCACCATCACCCTCGTCGGCACAAACAACGTAACAGCCAGCGACTTTAAGGCGGGCATTCAGGTCGGCGGCTCCGGCACGACGCTCACCATCCGTGGCGACGGCTCGCTGACGGCAACGGGCGGCAGTCAGCACTGTGCAGGCATCGGACTGAAAAATGCGTCGGAAAACGACGTCATAGGCGGTGACATCGTCATCGAGGGTGGAAACATCACGGCGACTGGCGGAGGCACATCTGGCTGGGCTGCCGGCATCGGCACGGGCGTAGCAATTGATAACCATACCGCGCAGATTGGCAACATTACCATCAAGGGCGGCTCGGTGACGGCTGTCGGCGGCGGCGATGCGGCTGGTATCGGTACAGGATATGAGTGGAGCGAATCCCATACGATTGCCGGTACCGTGACCATCTACGACGGTATCGACATGGTTGACGCTTCGAGCATCACGGGAGACGTGACGTACATGCACGTGGAGAATGATACCGAGACCGACGTGACAGCAAGCGCAAGCACCTACTTCAACATCACCGAGGACGGCGACCGACGCATCATCTATCCTAAAGACAACACCGATTACACCGTCACCATAGACGACAACATCACGGGCGGCACGGTGACGGCCTCCCCGACGACGGCCAAGCGCGGTACGATAGTCACGCTGACCATCACCCCCGATGCGGGCAACCGCTTACAGACGCTTACTGTCAAGGATGCCAACAACAACGACGTGGCTGTGGCGAACAACTGCTTTTTGATGCCGAAGGACGGTGCAAGCGTGACCGCCACCTTCGTACAGCGCACGACATCGTTCAATGAATCGACGGGCGTGCTGACCTTGAGCGGCAATGTGAATGCCGACGAAGTGAAGGAATACGGATTTGTTCTGAATTCACAAGGTGGTATCGAAGAAGATAGCCGCGTTACCTCCGTGGTCTGCGAACCCGGCACGGTGATGCCCACCGACTGCTCGGAATTGTTCATGACTTTTAATAAGGTCGTGACGATAGATCTGAGTAACGCTGGCACGGCGAATATCACTAACACATCACGGATGTTCGGTAGCAATCAGCTCACCACCATCTACGTCAACAGCGCCTGGAGCATGGCGAATGTGACAAGTTCCGACTATATGTTTTATAATTGTTATAGACTTACGGGCGGCAACGGGACAAAATGGAATGATGTGAAAGAAACTATTTATGAGAGCAATGGTGGAGATCGTGAAGCAGCGATGGCCGCAGCCGGCAGCGGCACCTACGCCGTCATCGACAAAAAAGAAGACGACGAGGGCAGACATGAGGGCTACCTGACTTTTAAGAAAGGCACGCCCGCAATCATCACTGCTCCGACAGCCAACACGCTCACCTACACGGGTGAGGCACAGGCCCTCGTCACCGCTGGCACGACCACGTTCGGCACGCTCCTTTACAGCACCGACGGCACGAACTACTCCGAGGACATTTCCACTGCTACCGACGCTGGCACATACACCGTCTATTACAAAGTAGATGAAACCGAAGACTGGTATGCCGTGACAGCGCAAACGGTCGAGGTGACTATCACCTATTTCGATGCTTCGCTGGCTGCCATTGTTGACAATTCCGATGTCATTAGCAACATCATTACTAACTATGACAGTAAAGCCGACGTGACGCTCTCTGATCGCACGCTCTACAAGGACGGTAATTGGAACACGCTGTGCCTGCCATTCTCGTTGAGTGCAGCGCAGATTGCTGCCAATGCGGACTTTGCAGGTGCTACGCTGATGACTATGGACGTGACTGAGAAGAACGGCTTCGATGCAGAAGACGGGACGCTGTATCTGTATTTCAAATCGGCGACGGAGATTGAAGCCGGAGTGCCCTATTTGGTAAAATGGGAAAAGGCAGCGGACTACGAGGGCAATGAGGCGAGCTACGACATCAGCAATCCTGTATTTGAGGGCGTGACCGTGAGCAGCGACGAGGCACAGGCCGTGGAGAGTACGACCACAGGGCTGGAAACGGTGCAGATGGTGGGTACGTATTCGCCAGTCAGTGTGACTGCTGATGACAAGAGCATCCTATTCTTGGGTGACGCAAACACATTGTACTACTCAACAGTTGACCGCAACATCCGCTCATGCCGTGCCTACTTCTCGGTGCCCTACATCAAGGGGAACGCCGGAGCAGCCAAGGCCCGCGCCTTTGTATTGAACTTTGACGGTGAAGAAGCGACAGGCATTCTTGAAGTCTCTGCAAAATCTAATGAAGTGACGGATGATGCATGGTATTCGCTGGACGGCGTGCGCCTGAGCGGAAAGCCGACACAACGCGGAATGTATATCAATAAAGGTAAAAAAATACTTGTCAAGTAAGCGATATGAAGAAAGAATATATGAAGCCTTCAATGAAGGTGATAGAACTGCAGCATCTGACACAACTTCTGCAATCAAGTGTGACTGGTCTGAAATCCAGTGGCTGGAGTGATGTCGAAGACGAACTGGACATCAGTGACCAGGGCGGTGGCAGCAGCATTTGGGACAGATAGACGTTCTGTCTAAATCTGAGAAAAAAGTAGCGGCGTTAATTCTATAGCGTCGCTACTTTCATTTGTATATGGGATGTAAGGGTAAAGAGGTTTACCAAATAATAGTTACCTACTTGAACGAAAGTGCAAAGTGAAACACTTTTTTGAACTGTATATCTGCCAATTGAGGCATTAAGTATTCAAACTTTATTGCTAAAATCAAGAAAATCAGGAAAACCTTTGGTTATATCAGATTATTTTAATACTTTTGCATCGTTTTAATGGTATATAAAATGAAGCAGAATGGTTAAAACGAAAGATCTCTTCATATTGGGCAGACCTATACAGCTGCAAGAACGAAGCAAGGCGCAGATGAAAGGTGTCACCATCGGAGACTCGCTATCGTACAAGTTCTACGATGGAGAGTTTCATGGTATGCCATTGCTTTTCGCTGAACCCAAAGGTAAAGTTGCTGCACCTCGCATCTTGTCTGTCACGGCAAGCAATCTTACTTCATTATTCCAGCTTCCTGTAGTCTTTTTGTTGCCTGCATGTCCTGCATACGAACGACAGAGGCTTATTGACAAAGACGTTTATTTCGTCATCTCTGACAAATACGTTCATTTGCCAATGCTTCTGGCCAATGAGCGCATACGCAAAACAAAACAGGCGAAAATTATGACACCGGTAGCCCAATACCTGCTGCTCTATCATCTGCAGATAGAAAGCATAGATGGATTGGCAGCACGAGACATAGAGGATAGGATTCCTTATTCATACGCAAGCATTACACTTGGCATTACTTGCCTTGAAGACTTAGGGCTGTGCCGGAAAGAATCAGAAGGCTCAAAACGAAAGGTCATCCACTTCCATAAGAAGGGGAGGGATCTATGGGATCAAGCTCAACCACTCCTGATTAATCCCGTTGAAGAGCGCATCTACTGCGATGAACTATTGACTGAAGACCATTTTGTGATATGTGGCATCAATGCCCTGGCACATTACACAATGCTCAATCCTGATCCCGAAAGGATAATCATGATGACTGCCAAACAAGTTAGAGACTTCATGGTATCAGGTGTCATAGTACGCCCCAATCAGTATGATGGCAACATTCTCATCGAAGCCTGGAAATACCCACCGGTAATTAATAATGGTGAAAAAGCCGAATGGGTGGACAGGTTATCATTGGCCATTTCTCTACGTGAGGATGCAGATCCGCGGGTGGAAGGTGAAGTTGAACGTTTAATAAATGAAACAGCATGGAAGGGTTAGATAAATTCCGTGAAGCTTTTGAAGCCTACTCTGAGAACTACGTCATCATCGGTGGCACGGCTTGTGACATTGCCATGACCGGCACGGCTGTTCGCCCTCGTGCCACGCATGACATCGACATGATAGTCATCGTTGAAAAGATGACAACCGACTTCGCTGAGCATTTCTGGCAATTCGTGCGTGAAGGTGGGTATCGTCCTGAGAGACGCAAACAGGAAGAGGGCGAGACTCCGAAGTACGAACTGTACCGCTTTGTCAATGGCAAACCTGACTATCCCGAAATGATTGAACTGCTGTCACGGCACCCTGACATCCTCGGCGAACCGAAGGGGCTGACCATTGAACCAATTCCCACCAGCGAGGACACATCCAGTCTGAGTGCAATCATCATGGACGATGATTTCTACCACTTCACAATCGAGCACAGCAAACTGACCAATGGACTACGCCATGCAGACTCTGCTGCGCTCATAGCTCTGAAGTCACGAGCATACCTCAATCTTCTGCAAGACAAGGCAAACGGAAAGCATGTCAACAGCAAAGACATCAAGAAGCATCGTTCTGATGTGCTGAAGAACGTGGTCATCATAGAAGATAGTCAAATTACTGCTCCAGAACCGATAGTAACTTGCATAAGGGAGTTTGTCTCTTCAATCAAGAAAGAATGGAATACTCTTTCTGAACCACTTTCCAAGGCTCTTGACCAGGATACATCATTCGTCGAAGCCTTGCTGGAACAATTGGACGGATTATTTGCCACAGAACAGCAATGAAGATACAATATGCCTCTGACCTCCATCTAGAGTTTGCCGACAACTGGAGATATCTGAAGGAGAATCCCCTGCAAGTAACAGGGGACGTTCTCGTCCTGGCTGGTGACATTTGCTACTTGGGAGATGAGAACTATAGTAAGCATCCATTCTGGGACTGGGCTTCGGAGAACTACCGTCAGGTGATTGTTTGTATGGGCAATCATGAGTTCTATAAGTTCTACGACATCGCCAAGCTTAACGATGGCTATTGCCTTGAAATACGTCCGAATGTCCACAGCTATTATAATGCTGTCGTACACATAGGGGACATTGACTTCATCATAACAACATTGTGGGCCAAGATTCCTCTGAAGGAGTCATATTATACTGAACAAGTGGTAAGCGACTTCCGACGTATCATCTTCAATGGCGAACTTCTGACGTTTGCGGACTTCAATGGCGAACACGAAAGGTGCTTGGCATTCCTGAAGGATGCCATTTCAAACAGTAGAGCCAGAAGAAAGATTGTTGTAACCCACCACGTGCCATCCTTCCAGATGCAATGTCCCAAGTTTGCCGATAGCCAAGCCAACGGAGCCTTTACGGTTGAATTGGAAGACTATATCAAGGATAGTGGTATCGATTACTGGATATATGGACACTCTCACTACAATGTGGATGTCAAGATCGGCAATACCAAGTGTGTGTCTAATCAATTGGGATATGTCTTTCATGGTGAGCATGAGTTTTTCAACCCAGGCAAAAGTCTCGAAGTGTAAACACATATCATCATTCCTAATCTGTAATGACGATGTCGGTCAAAAAAAGATGAAGAAAGGTTATCTTTCCAAATCTCAAAAGGAAACTCGTGAATTTGCAAAATTTCTGCAAATCTGTGAGTTTTCTTTCTAAATCACGGAAGATAACTTTTTACGAGCATCAAGTTAATGTCGTCTGTGACTTCAAAAGTTTTTCTCAGTTAAAAGAGAAGAGGATTAGAAGGGGAGGGTATAAGAAGGTTCATTCTCTTTTAAAAGAAAAACGTGAATTTTGGGAAACACGAGGAAGTCCCGTTTCGCTAAGTTTAGGTTTACGTTTACCCATGTATATATACATGAACCTCTAACCTTAAAGATTAAACCTATAGTCGTCTGATTCTGGTTTACTACACCTTATTATATATATAAGCATATTTAAACTTAAACCTAAACTTATGGCATTGAATTCCATCCATTTTTCTTTTAATCGAAACAAGAATATGGTAACTGGATGTGGTTTATGCCTTAATTTATATTAAATACAAACACATTCTGCAAGAAAAACGTGCAAAACGACCGTAATGTCATGAGAAAACATTAATTTTGCAAGCAAAATTTGCAGAACGTGCTGTATAGTCGTAATGCAATGTGTGTTCTAACAATAGTGTTTAACAATTAAAATATCGAAAAGTAGTCGAAGTGGCAAAAATGGTCGGATATTTTG
>CACZVX010000091.1 GCA_902784755.1 uncultured Prevotellaceae bacterium | reverse complement strand
CGTACATTTTTTCCCGTATCGTCATTAACAGCCTCCAGCCAGTTGGGCGTTTCCTGCTGGATTAGACGGAGTTGTTCGCCTGAAGGATTCATCTTTCCATCGAGGTCGATGGTAAAAACATGGGTATAAGGACTCTGGGTGTCATCCATACGCTCAACGGCACCAACACTAACCGTAGCGTTCTGCGTACGGTAGTTTTCCGGATTCATTACGTAAGTATCATCCTGCAGGGTGGTGAGGAGATTGGCTTTCAACTTCAGATGGCATTTCCCCTTGGCGTCAGAGCGGCATTCCAGCATGTTCTTTCTGGCCACGCCGAATTCATTGGTCGTCGTAAAGGCACAATAATTGGCAATACCATGCTTCACCTCGCTGAAAGGAACGCGCTTATTGATAGAAGCCAGCACATCGCGGTCGCCAATCACAAACATAAAATAGGGACGGCTCACCCCTTCAAGGTCTTCTCCACCCATACTGTAATAATACATTCCTTTGAAATTTGACTTCAGACGGAAAATCTCAACACTAAGATTCTTCAGCTTGTTACGATATTTGGTGAAGGCATTACGAATATCTATCTGACGGTTGATGAAGAAATTATTGGCCTGTCCTTCTGGTACGTCAAGGATACAATCGCTGACGAAGACGCTGATGGTATTCTTGCCCTGTACGGCCAGCATCATTTCCATCATCTGGGCGATGTCCGAGTTGGCACGGTTTCCTCCGGCATTCTTGAAACTCACGGGATTCATATCGCTGATAAAACTCTTCATCGTACCGTTATACGGAATGATTTGCGAATTGATGAAATGCAGCTGCGGTTTGCCGTTGGAATAACTGGCCAGGCTGCTTACGTAGCTGTAAACAGCATCCTTAAGCTGAGAACCGTCGCCCATATAACCGTCCATACTTCCAGAATTCTCAATATAGACCTTGATTTGAGGAGTAGCCACCGGCAGTTCTTTTTTCACAGTATCCCATTTTACAATGATGTTATGCTCACGTGGAATGAGCATATAAACAATCAGCAAGAGAACCACTAAAGTGGCGGGAATTATAACTTTTTTCATTTCCGTTTTAAGATATTGACGGCAAAAGTACAAAAAAAGTTGCACAACAGAAAAAGATAACTATGTTATCTGCTGTTTTTTTATTATTTTTTAGGAGGTTAATTGTCAGAGGCGCGTTTTTTTACCTCTTCTTCAATACCAGGGAGCATTTTTTGAATCTGCGTAATCCGTGATTTCAGTTCTGGTGTGTTACGATAACGCTGGTAATAGGAGAGGGCACTATTGAAATTGTCCAGAGCATTTTCCCATTCCTCCAAAAACATGTAACTAAAGGCAATACGATAGAAAGAATCGCCTTTTTCGTTGTCATAACAAACCTGCAGTTGTTGCTCGTAAAGTGGAATGCACTTACGATAATGCCCTAAATTGAAATGACTTTCCGCATCAGCATAATAGTAAAAACTCCTTTCATGTGGGGCATAGACATCAATTTTGGTGATTATAGAATCAAGATAAGCCGTTGCCTTCTCGTAATTCCATTCGTAATAATAGCAGACGCCCAAGTAGGCCTTAAACCGCGGATTCAGTTCGTATTCATCGTCCAGTTTCTGGAAAAGCAGCAGAGCCTCGTGGTATTTCCCTGAAGAGAAATACTCCATAGCCCTTCCAAGCTGTTCCGCATCTTCCGATTTCTGACGGCGTTGGGCATCTGCAGGCAAAACCATCAGAAGGAGAAGAGCGATGAAAACGTACTTTTTCATTTCTTTTAGGCGATGAAAAGGGTTATTCTGTATAGAATCTGATCAGTCGTTCTATGGCTTGCTGACAAACCGGACAAAATTCGGGATGTTCGTTCGTCCGCATCCTGCAATTCTGATAGGCCCGATAAACGCCTTTCAGGGAATAGCCGGCACCCTCGAAGAGGCCTGCTCCTTTAAGATTCTTCCACTTGCTGTCAAAATCTTTCAGTGTTGTAATGTTGGGTTCCCAAGGTTCTATGTCAGCCGGATACATGGGAATCTGCTCTTGCTCGTAGGCGTATTCATCAGCTAGGCCTGCGAAGGAATGTCCGAACTCATGAACGACCACAGGCTTGAACGACGGGTGGTGGGTCATACTCAGATTATAACTGTTGAGGATTCCACCGCCGCCATAGTTGTCCGTATTGACCAGGACGATGACATGCTCGTAGGGAGTACCTGCAAGCCAATCGTGTAAACGCTTGAGATTAAGTGTAGTTAGGTATCTTTCGCTATAGAAAGTGTCGAAGTGGCTGCCGAGGGCTGTATCCTTCCAGATTCCTTTGCCGGGAATGCTTGTGCCGGAATCATTTGAAGGCGATTTCACCGCGATAATCTGGAAACGGTCCTTCAACTGCTTGAAGGGCTCGTGCTGGAACAAGGCCTCCATCGCCGTACGGGCATCTTTCAGGAAAACACCCATTTCATCGGGTTGATACCCTTCTGCCACATAGGCAATGTGAATACAGTTGGAAGTATCTTTCGCCTGTTGAATAATTTCATAACCGGTCGGTGTCTTTCCAATATGGTGGATCAGGATATCCTGGGGGCTTACCGTATGTGTCAGAGCGGTCATCACCTCCCTTCGGTTATTACGGAGTTCAACGGTTACATCAACGGTATCTTTCGGCATAGGAATCAGGAATACATTCTCAAAGCTCCGCTGTTCTGTCTCGGCTTCGGGATAGGAAAGCCATTCCTGGAAAAGGGTGGAGAAGGAGTTCTTGTAGATGATCTCCTCCGAACGATGCCTGCGTACGATAATCTGGCCGTTGCCTTCCACAGGCACTTCTGCCAGCCTGCGGTGCTTCCCGTACCATCGCGGCATCATGTTCAACTTGTCCACATAGATGCTTTGGGCCTTGGCATTGCCCGCAAAAATATAGTCAATGCGAAGCGTGGAATCACGGAAAAATGCATCGAATTGTTGAGAATAACCCGATGAAACTGCCAAAAAAGTAAAGATTAAAAGCAGGATTCGCCTCATTTTCTTTTCTGTCTTAGTTCTTTCCACAAAGCCTTTACGTAGTCACGGCTCCAATCCTCCTCCTTGAAGCGCTTGTCTCCGTACTGAAGGATATCAATGTCAACCGGAATATAGCCATCGCCTGAATCCTCCTGATTGCGGCCACAATTCTGCTCCAGGTCCTTGAACCATTGTTTCAGGTCTTTATACGACATGTTCGTGTGAATCTCGGCCAGGGCATTGATATAATAGCCATCACCGCCATCCACTGGCTTCGTCTTCATAAACTGGGTGAAAACGATGTCAGAACCAAACATTCCACCGAGATACTCACGTACGGAAAGTGCGTTGTCACGCTGGTTGAGATTCGTTCCGATGGCTATAATAGCTTTCATGGGCACTATCGTAGATCAATGACTTCTGCCTTCGGATAGTCCTTCGCATTGAAACGGAAGGCCTTGTCGGGAAGAGAAGCCTTGCGGAAATTGCTGATGTTGATGTTTGTCCAGCCTTTCGCGGTTTTCATTTTCACGTTGGTGGGCACGAACTGGTTGTTCACGGTGATATACATCTCCGTGATGGTACGCTTGGGATTGGTAGCTTTCAGATAAACCTCAAAGCCGTTCTTCACCTCTTTCTTGGTCATGGCGTAACCCATATTATAAAGGTTGATGAAGCGGTAGGGATTCATCGTCTGCTGCTGGGCCTCTGTAGGGGTTGAAACATTGACTTCTTCGGTGGAGGTCATATAGGTCCATTGTGTCTTTCCGTCATACCACATCTTGGCCTGCGGGGTGTTGGCCACGAATTTATTGCCCTTGATGGAGATGGTTCCGGCGGCATTACCATATTTGCCGCTCATCACGAAATCGGCCGTTGCACCCTTCTTGGCATTCACCACGGAAGCGGCCTTGTCGAGTATTTCCTTAGCTGTCTGTGCACTTACGTTTGCAAGCGAGAGTGCGCATATCAATGTGAAGATGATTCTTTTCATTTCTGTTCTGTTTTAAAATTATCCTGTTCTTTTGACGTTTCCTGATTCGGATGGTTTAACTGCGAAGAGAAGCCAGCAGACTGTCGAGGCTGGCAATATCGGTAATCAATACCTCGCGGGGCTTGGAACCTTGTGCGGCTCCTACGATACCGGCTTCCTCCAACTGGTCCATCAGCCTTCCTGCACGGTTGTAGCCAATGGCAAACCGGCGCTGAACCATACTGGTGGAACCCTGCTGGGAAATGACGATGGCATGGGCAGCCTCTTCGAACAACGGGTCCAGATTGTGGGCATCGATGGAACCGCCGGCAGCTGCTCCGGCTTCGTCGGTGGAAGGTTCGGGCAATTCCATCGGCTCAACGGGTCCCGGCTGTGCTTCCACATATTTATTAATGCGCTCCACCTCAGGAGTGTCCACAAAGGCACATTGCACACGGATAGGATCGCTTCCTGCCGAGTATAGCATGTCTCCGCGTCCTATCAGCTGGTTGGCTCCTGTACGGTCGAGAATAGTCATCGAGTCGATGCGGGCAGACACCTTGAAGGCGATACGTCCGGGGAAGTTGGCCTTGATGTTACCCGTAATAATCTTCGTGGTAGGACGCTGGGTGGCAATCACCATGTGGATACCTACGGCACGGGCCAACTGGGCTATACGTGCGATAGGAAGCTCGATCTCCTTGCCGGCCGTCATGATCAAATCACCGAACTCATCGATGATGACGACGATGTAAGGCATGTAGTCGTGACCGTCGGTCAGACGGAGCTGATGGTTCACGTACTTATGGTTATACTCCTTGATATTACGAGCACCGGCCATCTTCAGCAGATCGTAGCGGTGGTCCATCAGTTTGCAGAGTGAGTTGAGCGTACGGATCACCTTGGTGACGTCCGTGATGATAGCCTCCTCATCGCCGGATTCATCGGGAATCTGGGCCATGAAGTGGTTCACGATCGGGGAATAGATGGAGAATTCCACCTTCTTCGGGTCAACGAGCACGAACTTCAGCTCGTTGGGATGTTTCTTATATAATAATGAGGTGATGATAGCATTCAGTCCGACGGATTTACCCTGACCAGTAGCACCGGCTACAAGCAGGTGAGGAATCTTAGCCAAATCCACCATGAACACATCATTCGTAATGGTCTTACCGAGAGCCAGCGGCAGTTCCATCGTAGTCTCCTGGAACTTGCGGGAATTGAGGATGCTCTCCATCGACACGATGCTGGCCTTTGCATTAGGCACTTCAATACCGATGGTTCCCTTGCCGGGAATAGGTGCGATGATACGGATTCCGAGAGCCGACAGACTCAGGGCAATATCGTCTTCCAGATTGCGGATCTTGGAGATACGCACACCTTCAGCAGGAGTCAGTTCATAAAGGGTGATGGTGGGACCTACGGTAGCAGAAATGCTTGAAATCTTCACGCCGAAAGAATTCAGCACTTCAATGATTCGGTTCTTGTTGGCCGTCTGCTCCTTCATGTCGATATACGGACGGTTGTCGGTATCGTATTTCTTGAGCAGGTCGAGCGTCGGGTATTTGTACTTCAGGAAAGGCTCCTTCGGATTGATGGGCGTGGAGAGATCCACCTCGCCCTGTACACTCTTGCCTGATGCCTTTTCACCCTCTCCGGCAACGGTCACGGTCATGTCACCGATTTCTGCGGTTCCATCGGCCTTTTCTTTCTTTTCAGCTTTTTTGTCAGCTACGATGTCTGTTATGTCATCAGCTATGCTTTCTTTTTCGATTTTGTCAGTCAGGTCTATTGTTTCGCTGGGTTCGGGATCTTCGTAGACAGTAGCCAAAGCTGGTTCGGGCTCTTCACCTTCTGTCACATTCGTAATACGGAATTTCACGCGGTCCGTGATGATACTTACCGGATTCAGCAGCTTCCGGATTACGTTGATGGTCTCATTACTAATATAAGTAAGGAATATAACAGCCACAATACCGAGCACCGCCATCAGTCCGGGAGAGCCAATCACATTCTCCAGCCATTGGCAGACAAATGCGCCATGATCACCTCCAGGATTATAGACCTGGTCACCTAAGATCGGGGTAAGGAACTTGGCAAATGTCACGGAGCACCAAAGCATGATGATGACCAGCGAGAGAAACCATTTCAGCAAATTGATTTTCTTGTAAGCGCCTGAAATACGCAAGCCAATGACGGCCAGCAGTACAGGTATGAAAAAGGCAGCAAAACCGAAACATCTTGAAATAAAGAAATAGGAAAGCAGCGCTCCCGTTGAGCCGCAGGTATTCTGAAACTCCTTGTCAGTGTTCATCCATTCGCCAGGTTTCAGGTCAAGCACCAGACTCTGGTCTGCCTGTCCTGTGGTGAAATAGCTGACGAAAGCTATCGTCATGTAAATTGCGATAATAAAGAGCGAAAATCCAAAGATTCCGTTGAATATGTCGTTTTGAAATATATTTTTAGCACCGATAGCTTCTGAGAATGATTTTGCGGGCTTCGGCTGTTTTGCTTGCTTTTTCTTTGCCATTCCTTCTTGTGGTTTATTAAATTTGATGCAAAAGTAGCAGATTTTTCTAAAAAAACACCATAAAACCGCATTTTTTTGCTAATTTTGCAGCGAATTTATATGAAGACAATTTTTAAGAAGTTCGACAAGAAACGCATTACCGCATTGCCCGTAGTGCAATTTCAAGGTAAAATTGTCGTGGTGATTTCAGCTGGTGAAGCAGAAAGAGCCGTTGACTACCTCTTGTCTCAGCCAATTCTTGGTGTAGATACTGAGACGCGCCCTTCATTTAAGAAAGGACAGATTCATCAAGTGGCACTCCTTCAGGTGTCGACCCATGACACATGTTTCCTCTTCCGGCTTAATTATCTGGGGATGGCTCCTGCGGTTGTCCGTTTGTTGGAAGACGAGCAGGTTCCCAAAGTGGGGCTTTCGTGGCACGATGATATTCTCCAGCTACACAAGCGCGGTAACTTTACACCTGGAAATTTTATTGATTTGCAGAAACATGTAGGGGAGATAGGTGTCGAAGACCGTTCCCTGCAGAAACTATACGCCAACTTCTTCGGGAAAAAAATTTCAAAGTCACAACAACTTAGTAACTGGGAGAATGATGTGCTCCAGGAGCGTCAGAAAATATATGCCGCAACTGATGCCTGGGCGTGTATTCAACTCTACGAGGAATTGCAACGCCTTGAAAGAACTCGCGATTTCAGATTAGTTGAAGAAATGGTTGCTGATAATTTAAATTAAAAAACGATCATGTACAAGTCAATATATTTAAAACGGGGGAAGGAAGAGAGTCTGCTGCGTTTTCATCCTTGGGTGTTCTCAGGGGCTATTCTGCGTATGGATGAAGGCATTGAAGAAGGTGACTTCGTTCGCGTCTTGGCAGAAAATGGCGGTTTCATCGCGGTCGGCCATTACCAGATTGGCTCCATTTCCGTTCGTGTGCTTTCGTTCCGCGACGTTGAGATAGATGAAAAGTTCTGGGAGAGCCGCCTGGCATCTGCACTCCAGATGCGCATTTCCATCGGAATTGCCGACAATCCTCAGAACAACACCTACCGGCTTGTACATGGAGAAGGCGACAATCTGCCCGGACTAGTCATCGACTGCTATGGCAAGACGGCTGTGATGCAGGCCCATAGCGTGGGCATTCACGTCTGTCGGAAAGATATCGCGAATGCGCTGATGAAGGTGATGGACAGCCGTATTGAGCACGTGTTCTACAAGAGTGAGACCACGCTGCCCTTCAAGGCTGAACTCGGACAGGAGAACGGCTTTATCATAGGTGGTTCTGATGACAATACAGCCTTGGAAAACGGCCTTAAATTCCATGTCCAGCGTGAGAACCGCTCTTTGCTAGAGCAATATGCCCGTGGCAAAAGGGTGCTCAATATGTTCTGCTATACGGGTGGCTTCTCTTTCTATGCCATGCGAGGAGGGGCTGAACAGGTGCATTCCGTAGATTCTTCAGGCAAGGCCATCGAACTGACGCGTGCCAATGTGGAACTCAATTTCCCGGGTGACTCCCGCCATGAGGCTTTTTGCGAGGACGCCTTCAAGTTCCTGGAGAAAGCCGGCAACCAGTACGACCTCATCATTCTCGACCCGCCTGCCTTTGCCAAGCACCGTGGGGCTCTCCACAATGCACTGAAGGGCTACACACGCCTCAATCGGGCAGCCTTGGAGAAAATCAAGTCTGGCGGCATTCTTTTCACGTTCAGCTGCTCACAGGTGGTAACCAAGGACAATTTCCGTAATGCCGTCTTCACGGCTGCTGCCCAGAGCAAGCGGAAGGTGCGTATCCTCCACCAGCTTCATCAGCCCGCCGACCATCCCGTCAACATCTATCATCCGGAAGGGGAATACCTGAAAGGCCTTGTGCTTTATGTTGAATAGGAAAGTAGAGACATTCATTCGCCAGCAACATCTGCTCCAGCCCGACGGACGTTATCTCGTGGCCTTGAGCGGAGGTGCCGACAGTGTTTGTTTGTTGCTTGTCCTGAAGCAGTTAGGGTATTTCGTTGAAGCAATTCATTGTAATTTTCATTTGCGTGGAGAAGAGTCAGACAGGGACGAACTTTTCTGCCAGAATCTTTGTGCCCAAAAGCAAATTCCGCTCCACTTGGTTCATTTTGATACACATGAATATGCCCAGCTGCATAAGGTAAGCATCGAGATGGCAGCCCGCCAATTGCGCTACCGTCACTTTGCCCAACTCTGTCAGGACCTGCAAATGGAAGGCATCTGTGTGGCTCATCATCAGGACGATGTGGCAGAAACCGTCTTGATGAACCTGATTAGGGGTACAGGCTTGAAGGGTTTGTCAGGAATCCGGTCACATCAGGAATTCAGTTTCGCCGTTCAGAACGCATTTCAATGTGAAGATAACATACAAATCCTACATGTTTTCCGACCTTTATTATGCGTTTCGCGCGATGAAATCGAAGCTTTTCTGAAGGAAATAGGTCAGGACTATGTGACCGACAGCACCAATCTCGTGGCCGATGTCCTGCGTAATAAAATCCGCCTTCAGGTATTGCCATTACTCGATGAAATCGCCCCTTCTGCTTCAAAGAACATCGTTGAAACCGCTGAAAATGTGGCTTTTGCGGACGAATACCTAGAACAGAAAGTAGGGGAGGACCTTCTTGAAATGCTCGGAGAAGAA